>NZ_JBEYRK010000036.1:0-85114 GCF_040704065.1 Streptomyces sp. NPDC047869 | reverse complement strand
GCTGGACAGAACAACGCGAAGACAGCCCAGCAGGGCGTCAGTCAGTGCCCGGGTCACGACCACCGGAACCCGAGTATCAGCATCAATGTCAGTGCTCCTTGCCAGCTTGCCCGGTGGAGTGAGACCGGTCAGAGAACCTTCGAGGTCCGCGGTCAAGGGGGGTGGGCACAAAGGTCCCCGGGAGCCACCTCGGGACTATGTCGCAGGCCCCAGACCCCACCCCCCTCATCCCCGGCCAACACGCTTTCCACGGCCGTACTCGGCTGTTCGGCCGACGAAGCGAGATGCCGTGCCGAGCGTCGCGGGGGTCAAAGGTCTTCGACCTGTGATCATGGAGCGTTCATTGAAAGTGATCGACGAGGAGCTCCAGGTCGCGGGGGCCGGTGTGTCGCCGCCGTGGGGTGCTCGTGGAAACGCGTTGTGGGTGATGCGGTGAACTGGTTGACCTCGCTGCCGGCGGTGGTGCTGGTTGTGGGCGGCCTCGTGCTCGCCTTCCTGGTCGCAGCCGTGGCGCGCATCGGCGTCCGGGCGCTCGTACCGGTCGGGGAACGGGACCGAGTGCCGCAGATCGCCACGCCCCTCATGCCGACACTCGGCGCTGCCTTCGCGATCTTCGCGGCACTCTCACTGGCCAGCGAGGCCGGCTACCTGCGCGCGGCAGACGGGTTGGTGAGCGACGAGGCGGCCGCGGCCTCCCGCCTGGCGTGGGCGGCGACAAGTCCACGAGTCCAGTCGGAGCCGATCCACGCGGCACTGCTGGACTACTTGCAGACCACGCGTGCCAGGGAATGGCAGGGTGCGGCAGCGGCGTCCGGTAACGACCCGGCCGCCGCCCGCGCGATCGCACGGCTGGAGCGGAGCGTGCGCGACGAGGCGGCCCGGCCCGAGCTGGGAACCCCGACCGGCACGGAGCTGGTGGCTTCCCTGGACAGTGTCATCAGCAATCGTCGCGCCCGCGTCGCGGCCGCCTCGCGCAGCATTCCCGCGCTCTACGTCGTCACGCTTGCGGTCAGCGGACTGGCCTTGATCGTGAATGCCGGCGCACTGGTCTTCCGCAGCAGCCTGCGGACGTCACTGCTCATCGCGGGTGTCGCGAGTGTGGTCGGGCTGAGCCTGGCGTTGCTCTTCGCACTCACCGCGCCCTGGAGTGGACCGCTCATCGTCAGTGGACACTCGCTCGACGTCGTCATCAGGGACCTGAAGTCCGGCTTCTTCCACGGCGGGTCGTAGGCGGCGGGCGCGATCACTGCAGGCAGCGGTCGGTACTGGGCGCTCCCGAGGGTTAAGATCCGCTGCCGACCTGCGGAGTCCGAACGGGCGGCCTCCAAGAGGTGTTCGAAACAGTCAGGTTGCCGCGCGGCCTCGGTGGGGGCGACGACGAGCAGTACGTCGAGTGCTCCGACGTCGACTCGGCGAAGCGGCCGGCGCGGCGCGAGTTGAACAAGGTCGCACAGCTCGTCGTGGGCTGATCGAGATGGGGGGGGCGTTATGAGCAAGAGAGTGATCCTGTCGGCCGCGGTGCTGGCGCTGGCCGTCACCGGGTGCGGTGGGGGCGACGACGCGAAGACGTCGGCGAAGCCGAGCGCGTCGAAGGCCTACAGCGACGACGCGAAGGAGTGCTTCACCGGGGTCATCAAGGCGGTGGACAAGATGCTGGAGGCATCGCAGGGCAACTCCTCCGACATCATGAGCAACGAGGAGTTCGGGGCCTTCGGGAAGAAGGCTCAGGGTACGCCGACGTGGGACATCTACGTGGAGTACCGGGACATGGGCATCAAGGACCTGACCAACGGCGTGCACGCGACGGCCACTGACGCGGTGGCGGCCTACGCACCTTCTGTGAAGCTGGAGTGTGTGAAGGCGTACGGCTGACGTACGGCCGCGCAGGGGCCCCTGCTCGGGTGACCGGGTGGGGGCCCTTCTCGTTACGCGTTTTACGTGTATGCGCACCTCATCCCGAGCAGCCGGGACCGGGCACGGAAGGCTCTCGGCCGTGCGCTCCGGCCGCAGGACCCGGGGGCCTGAGGGCCCGGAGAGGCCCGAGCCGTGAAAATGCCCCTGAGTCGCGCCGTCTGCGCAGCTCAGGGGCATGATCAAGAAAGCTACTTCTTCTTGCCCTGGTTCTTGACCGCCTCGATGGCCGCTGCCGCTGCCTCCGGGTCGAGGTACTTGCCGCCGGGGGTGACCGGTTTGAAGTCGGCGTCCAGCTCGTAGTAGAGCGGGATGCCCGTCGGGATGTTGAGGCCCGCGATGTCGGCGTCCGAGATGCCGTCCAGGTGCTTGACCAGGGCGCGCAGGGAGTTGCCGTGGGCGGCGACGAGGACCGTGCGGCCGGTCAGGAGGTCGGGGACGATGCCGTCGTACCAGTACGGAAGCATGCGGAGCACGACGTCCTTGAGGCACTCCGTGCGCGGGCGCAGCTCCGGCGGGATGGTGGCGTAGCGGGCGTCGTTCGCCTGGGAGAACTCGGAGTCGTCCGGGAGCGGGGGCGGCGGGGTGTCGTAGGAGCGGCGCCAGAGCATGAACTGCTCCTCGCCGAACTCGGCCAGCGTCGCCGCCTTGTCCTTGCCCTGCAGGGCGCCGTAGTGGCGCTCGTTCAGGCGCCAGCTGCGGTGGACCGGGATCCAGTGGCGGTCCGCGGCCTCGAGGGCCAGCTGGGCCGTGCGGATCGCGCGCTTCTGGAGGGACGTGTGGACCACGTCGGGGAGGAGGTCGGCGTCCTTCAGGAGCTCGCCACCGCGGACTGCCTCCTTCTCGCCCTTCTCGTTCAGGTTGACGTCCACCCAGCCGGTGAACAGGTTCTTCGCGTTCCACTCGCTCTCGCCGTGGCGGAGGAGGATCAGCTTGTACGGTGCGTCGGCCATGCCTCAGAGCGTAATCCACGTGTTCGGGCCGCCGCCCCGTCCGCTCGGTGGGCGGACGGGCCGCCGGACGGTGTGCGGACGTGGCGCGGGTGGCCCAGGGGTTCCACGGCAGCCGCCGTTAATCGAGTGGCCGCCGTCCACCCGGTACGGGTAAGTTGCGCCTACCGCGTTAGCCGCTTACATCTCCGTACCCGTGGGGGGTCCCGTCCATGTCTGCCGCGTCCGTCGCGTCCGTCGCCCGTCTCAGACGTGCCGCCCGGGAGACCGTCTCCGGACTGCCCCGCGAGTTCTGGTGGCTGTGGACGAGCACCCTGGTCAACCGGCTCGGCGCGTTCGTCGCCACGTTCATGGCGCTGTACCTCACGCTCGACCGGGGCTACTCGGCCTCGTACGCCGGTCTCGTCGCCTCGCTGCACGGGCTCGGCGGGGTCGTCTCCTCGCTCGGGGGCGGGGTGATGGCCGACCGGCTCGGCAGGCGGCCCACCCTGCTGATCGCCCAGACCGCCACCGCCGTGTCCGTCGCGGTGCTCGGGTTCATGCAGGACCCGGTCACCATCGCCGGCGTCGCCTTCCTGGTCGGCATGGCCTCCAACGCCTCACGGCCCGCCGTACAGGCGATGATGGCCGACATCGTCCGGCCGGAGGACCGGGTGCGGGCGTTCTCGCTGAACTACTGGGCGATCAACCTCGGCTTCGCCGTCTCCTCCATGGCGGCCGGGTTCATCGCCGAGTTCAGCTATCTCGCCGGGTTCCTGATCGAGGCCGGGATGACCCTGGCGTGCGCGGTGGTCGTCTTCCTCAAACTGCCCGAGTCACGGCCCGTGGCGACGGCCAAGCGGGCCGAGGGTGACGTCGGCCTGGGCACGGTGCTGCGCGACGGGCGGTACATGGCCGTCGTCGGGCTGTCCTTCCTCGTCGCCCTCGTCTTCCAGCAGGGGTCCGTCGGACTGCCGGTGGCCATGGGCCGGGCCGGGTTCACGGCCGCCGACTACGGCTTCGCGGTCGCCGTCAACGGCGTCCTCATCGTCGCGCTGCAGATCCCCGTCACCCGCTTCATCGAGCACCGCGACCCGCGCACGCTCCTCGTCGCCTCCTCGCTGCTCGCCGGGTACGGCTTCGGGCTCACCGCCTTCGCCGGGTCGGTCGGTGTCTTCGCGCTCACCGTGTGCGTGTGGACGCTCGCCGAGATCGTCAACGCCCCGACCCAGACCGGTCTGGTGGTACGGCTGTCGCCGGTGCACGGCCGCGGGCGGTACCAGGGGGTGTACACCCTGTCGTGGTCCCTGGCCGCGCTGGTGGCGCCACTCATGTCCGGCGCCGTCATCGACCGGTTCGGCGCGGAGTGGCTGTGGGCCATGTGCGCCGGTGTGGGGACCGTGGCCGGTATCGGGTACGGGGTGCTCATGCGGCGGACGACCGCCGAACGCCGGCCGGCCGGGGCCGCCCCGGCGGACGCGGACGCCGAGGCCGAGCTCAGCGCGGCCTGAGCGGCGGGCGGGACGAAAGGGGCGAGCCCCCTGCGCGCGGTGCTCCGCGGGCAGGGGGCTCGTCGCCGTGGACGCCGAGGGGGCCGGCGCAGGGGCGATCAGAAGGAGGCGTAGACGCCGACCTGGTTGAACTGGGCTGCGGCGCCCTGGAGCTGGCCGACGGCGCCCTGGACCGTGTCCGTGACGGTGCCGAGCTGGGCCAGCAGGTCCGAGCTGTTGAGCGCGGCGGGACCGGCGACGATGCCGGCCTGCGGGTTCAGGCCGCCGGAGACGCCGTCCAGCTCGGCGTCGGAGATCTCGGCGGTCTGGACCTGGGGAGCGGAGGTCATGTCGAAACTGCCCTTCGTTGGAGGTTCCACAAGGGGGGAGCGGAGCCGCCGGGGACAGACGGCTTGGCCGCGACCGCGGGCGTGAGGCATCCGTTTCCGGACGCCCTGGCTTGAACCCGGCGGCGCGATGGATCAAATCACGGAGCGTGTCCGGCATCCAGTCGACCGGCTCGCGCCACAGGGCAGTTGAGTGCACCGGCTCCTCATCCGTGCCCACCTGGTCATCGGTTGAGGACAGCTTCTCCACATGCGGTCCGGGGCAGATGGGCCGTAGCTCTTGCCAGGGCGGACCCGATCCGGACAACTCGGCACCAACCGCGTTCGCGCGGGCCGGCTTGCGCATGCGCTGTGCAGATTCGGTCACCGATGCATTCGGGCACCCTTCAGCACCTTGTCGACCCCGTTCCGCGGGCCGTACACGGCGAGCCCGACCAGGTCCAGGCCGGCGGTCCCCACCGCCCGCACCGCCGCGCGGTTGTCGCGGTCGTTGCCGGTGGCGAACAGGTCGGAGGTGAACACCGACCGGGGCAGGGCGCGGGACAGGGCCCGGGCGTGGGCCGCCGTGAGCGTCTCCTTCGTGCCCTCGAAGACCAGCACCGGCTGGCGGAACATCGGCAGGTAGGACACGCCGTCGGCGTCCTCGTACGGCTCCCCGATCACCTCGGGGACCTCGCTGCCCAGGCCGCTGACCAGGAACGCCGTCACGTTCAGGCGCTGCCAGGGCGCCAGGTCCTCGCGGAGCAGTACGGCGATCTTGGTGTCGAAGCGGACGGGGGCGGCGGCCGGATCGGCGTGCGGTTCGGTGTTCATGGAGTGAGACTGCCGACCGCGGCGCGCCCCGGTCTTGTACGTTTTTTGCGTGGCCGCCGACCAGTCCGACGTCTCCGCCTGGCGCCCGCGCGTCCCGGGTGTCGTGGAGGTCTTCCACGCCCACTTCACCGAGTACGCGTACCCGATGCACGTCCACGACGCCTGGACGCTGCTGATCGTGGACGACGGCGCCGTACGGTACGACCTCGACCGGCACGAGCACGGCACCCCGCACGACACCGTCTCGCTGCTGCCGCCGCACGTGCCGCACAACGGCTCCCCGGCCACCCCGCACGGTTTCCGCAAGCGGGTGCTGTACCTCGACGGCAGCCACCTCGGCGACGAGCTGATCGGCCCGGCCGTGGACGGCCCCGATCTGCCGGACCCCGTACTGCGGCTGCGGGTCGGGCAGTTGCACTCCGTCCTGGGCCGGCCCGGCGACGAGCTGGAGGCGGAGAGCCGGCTGGCGCTGGTCGGCGAGCGGCTGCGGGAGCATCTGCGGAGCCGGGACGCCGGCGCCCGCCGTCCCGGCCGCGGCCCGGGTCTCGCCCGGTCGCTGCGCGAGCTGCTCGACGAGCACGTCACCGAGGGGCTGGTGCTCGCCGAGGCGGCGCGGCTGCTGCACGCCCATCCGGCCCACCTCGTGCGGGCGTTCAGCGCCGCCTACGGCATCCCGCCGCACCGGTACCTGATGTCACGCCGGGTCGGCCGGGCCCGGCGGCTGCTGCTGGACGGGCTGCCGCCGGGTGAGGTGGCGGTGGCGACCGGGTTCTGCGACCAGGCCCATCTCACCCGGCACTTCAAGAAGCTGGTGGGCGTGCCGCCGGGGCGTTACCGGCTCAGTGCCCGGTGAGGGCGCGCCGGGTCACCTGACGCGAGAGACCGGTAGGGGTCCGGTGAGGACCCGGGTCGCCGCCGGTCAACAGCACGCGCGCGGAGTCCGGTTGGAGCCCCGGGGCTCCGGTTCCATCAGTCGGCCGGGCGCTCGATCAGGTGGCTGAACGCGTCCAGGTTCCGGGTCGACTCGCCGCGTGACACCCGCCAGGCGTACTCCTTGCGGATCGCGGAGGCGAAGCCCAGTTCCAGCAGGGTGTTGAAGGCGCCGTCGGCGGCCTCCAGGACCTGGCCGAGGAGGCGGTCGGTCTCCTCGGGCGTGACGGCGGCCAGCGGCAGACGGGCGGTGACGTAGATGTCGCCGAGCCGGTCCACGGCGTAACTCACGCCGAACAGCTTGAGGTTGCGCTCCAGCAGCCAGCGGTGGACGCCCGCCTCGTTCTCGTCGGGATGCCGGATGACGAAGGCGTTGAGGGAGAGGGTGTGGCGGCCGACGATGAGGCTGACCGTGGTGAAGAGCTTCCGGGTGCCGGGGAGCTTGACGACGTACGTCCCGGACTCGGGGCTCTCCCACTCCAGCTCCGCGTCCTTCAGGACGTCCTCGACGACCCGCGTGGCCTTCTCGACATCACCCATGCTGGGAGCGTACGCGACGGCGGTGGGACTGGGTCGCGGCCGTGTAGACGTCGGCGGTGGCGGCGGCCGCGGTGTCCCAGCCGAAGCCGAGCGCGTGCCGGGCGGCGGCCGCGCCCATGCTGTCCGTCAGCGAGGGGTGGTCGGCGAAGCGGGCCAGTACGCGCGCGTACTCGGCCGGACGGTGGCCCTGCACGAGGAAGCCGGTGGCGCCGTCGCGCACGGCCACCGGCAGACCGCCGACCGAGGCGGCGAGCACCGGGGTCCCGGCCGCCTGCGCCTCTATGGCGACCAGCCCGAAGGACTCGCTGTAGGAGGGCATGACCAGGACGGAGGCCGCCCGGAACCAGTCCGCGAGCTGCTCCTGGCCGACCGGCGGGCGGAACCGCACGACATCGGCGATGCCGAGGCGCGCGGCGAGCTTCTGCAGGCCCTCGGGCCTGGCGAGCCCGCTTCCGCTGGGGCCGCCGACGACCGGTACGACGATCCGGGAGCGCAGCTCGGGGCGCTCGTCCAGCAGGGCGGCGACCGCCCTGAGCAGCACGTCCGGCGCCTTCAGGGGCTGTATGCGGCCGGCGAAGAGGGGGATCAGGGCGTCCTGCGGGAGGCCGAGGCGGGCGCGGGCGGCGGCGCGGCCGTCGGCGGGACGGAAACGGTCCAGGTTCACGCCGGGGTGGACGACGGCGACCTTGGCGGGGTCGGCCGCGTAGTGCCGGACGAGTTCGCCGGCCTCCTCGTCGGTGTTGGCGATGAGGCGGTCGGCGGCGGCGACGATCTGGGTCTCGCCGATGACGCGGGCGGCGGGCTCGGGGGTGTCGCCGTCGGCCAGGTTGGCGTTCTTGACCTTGGCCATGGTGTGCATGGCGTGCACCAGCGGCACGCCCCAGCGCTGGGCGGCGAGCCAGCCGACGTGGCCGGAGAGCCAGTAGTGGGAGTGGACGAGGTCGTAGTGGCCCGGGCGGTGGCCGGCCCACGCCTGCATCACGCCGTGCGTGAAGGCGCAGAGCTGGGCGGGCAGGTCCTCCTTGGCCAGGCCCTCGTAGGGGCCGGCGTCGATGTGCCGGACGAGGACGCCGGGAGCGAGGTCGACGCGGGGCGGGAGGCCGCCCTCGGTGGCCCGGGTGAAGATCTCGACCTCGATGTTGATCGCGGCCAGCCGCTGGGCCAGCTCCACGATGTAGACATTCATGCCGCCGGCGTCACCGGTTCCGGGCTGGTGCAGCGGCGAGGTGTGCACGGAGAGCATGGCGACGCGGCGGGGCCTGCGGTGCAGCCTGAGTCGCGCAGGCGCCGTCGGGGAGCGACGCCCGAGCCTGCTGACGTACTGGCTCACGTGGCGTTCCTCCTCGGTGCGGGCATGCCTGCCGGAGGACCGACCGCGCCCTCCAGGGGGTGCAACAGCCGACGAGTGCCCCGCCATTTCCCGATCAGGCGGCTTTACCGAATCATGACCTAGTTTCGCTCAACGTTCGACAGCGGGGTGCGTGGGTGGCCGCCCGGCGACGGGCGCGGGGTCGACGGCACGGCCCCGCTTACCCTCGTAGGCATGACCGCCCGCGCCACGCCCCTCCCCCACGCTCGGCTCCGCTCGAGCGGGAGGACGCCCGTCGTGGGGAACGTGACGCGCGGGACCACCAATCCCAACCGGCTGCGCCGCATGGACCGCTGGATCGCCGCCACGCACGGTGCCGCGCTGCGCCGGGCGGCCGATCCGGTCGCGATCGACCTCGGGTACGGGGCCGCGCCCTGGACCGCGGTGGAACTGCTCGGCCGGCTGCGTACCGTCGCACCCCGCGCGCGCGTGGTCGGCGTCGAGATCGAACCGGAGCGGGTCGCGGCCGCCAGGCCGTACGAGCGGGACGGGCTGGCCTTCCGGCACGGCGGCTTCGAGATCCCCGTGCCCGGACGCGCGGTACTGGTGCGGGCCGCCAACGTGCTGCGGCAGTACGACGAGGACCAGGTGGCCGCCGTGTGGCAGCGGCTGTGCGCGCGGCTCGCGCCGGCGGACGGCGGCTCGCCCGGGGGTCTGCTGGTGGAGGGGACCTGCGACGAGATCGGCCGGCGGCACGTCTGGGTGGCGCTGGGCCCGCAGGGCCCGCGGACGGTGACCTTCGCGACCCGGCTCGGTTCGCTGCAGCGGCCCTCCGACCTCGCCGAGCGGCTGCCGAAGGCGCTGATCCACCGGAACGTCCCCGGTGAGCCGGTGCACGCCTTCCTGCGCGACTTCGACCGCGCCTGGGCCGCCGCCGCGCCCTACGCCTCGTACGGCGCCCGCCAGCGCTGGATCCGCGCGGTGCGGGACCTCACCGCCGACTGGCCCGTGACGGACTCGGCCGCCCGCTGGCGGCAGGGGGAAGTGACCGTGGCCTGGAGCGCGTTGGCGCCGCGCGCCCACTGAATCCGCGCGACCCGGCGTGAGGCGGGCGCCGGGAACGATCTCGGTGCGTCGTTCGTCACACCGGCGAGAAGATCGTCGTACCCGACGCCGGCCTGGGGAGACGCGCGGAGGGGCGGTGGGTGTCCGAGGCGTGCGCGAGGGCTCGGAGGGCGGGCGGAAACCCGACTTCCCATGACCTCTGTCGTTTTGCGCGCCGCCATGGCACGATCCATCGGACGACCACAAGTTACTGACGGTTAACCAGCTTGGGGGACTGTATGGGGACGGGCAAGCGCGGCCTGCTCATGGCCGCCGTGACCGTGGTCTGCGCGGTGACCGTGCTGTCGGCGCCCGGTACGGCGTTCGCCGCTCCGACGCCCACACCGAGCGGGAGCGCGACACCCGGCACGTCCCCGAGCCCGGCACCTCCGCCGAACAAGGACCTGGAGAAGGTCCGCGCGCGACTCGACCGGCTCTACCACGACGCGGCCGTGGCCACCGACGCCTACAACGCGGCCGAGGAGAAGACGAAGAAGCAGTCCGCCCGGATCGCCGCCCTGACCAAGAAGATCGCCGAGGGCCAGGAGAAGCTGGAGCGGCTCAGGAACCAGGCCGGCGCGTCGGCCCGGGCCCAGTACCGCACCGGAGGACTGCCGCCCACCGCCCAGTTCCTGCTCAGCGACGACCCGCAGCGGTTCATCGACGGCGCCGGGACCGTGCTGAACGGCCAGCGGGCCACCGACAAGCTGCTCGGCGAAATGACCCGTACCCAGGCGGAGTTGCGGGACTACGCCGACGACGCCTCCGCCCAGTGGAAGAAGCTCGAGGTCAACCGCAAGGCCAAGGCCGCGGCCAAGAAGCGGATCAAGCGGCAGATCTCGGAGGCCGAGCGGCTCGAGGACCGGCTCGAGGAGAAGGAGAAGGAGCGGCTGGCCCAGTTGGAGGCGGAGGCCGCCGACAAGGCGCAGACGGAGTGGCTGGACACCGGTGTCCTGGACGACATCAGGACGAAGGCGTCCAAGCAGGGCCGCGAAGCGGTGGAGTTCGCCACCGCCCAGCTCGGCAAGCCGTACGTGTGGGGTGCCGAGGGCCCCGACTCCTACGACTGCTCGGGCCTGACCTCCCAGGCCTGGGCCGACGCCGGCCGGCCCATCCCGCGCACCTCGCAGGAGCAGTGGAAGCAGCTCGAGCACGTCGACATCGAGGACATGCGCCCCGGCGACCTCATCATCTACTTCGACGACGCCAGCCACGTCGCGATGTACGCCGGGGACGGCCGGATCATCCACGCCCCGCGGCCGGGGCGGACGGTGACCGTCGCGGGCGCGGGCACCATGCCGATCCTGGGCGTCGTACGGCCGGACGCGTGACCCAGCTCATGTGACGGCGCGCACGCCGGGCGCCCCGCGCCCGCCCACGGACCCCCGCGGCCCACGCCGCGTCCCGGCCGTGTGACCCACTGCACGGCCAACCCCCGCGCAAACCGGGACGATACGTGAGCTTCGTCATCCCCGCCGCGCGGGCGGCCTGTCCAACTGCGTTACCAATCGCGGCATATGACAGCGGCCAGCGCGTGAGCGACGCGGCTCACACCATTCCATCGAGGTGGGCAGTGCCGCTATGGTCACCCGTCGGTGGGTCGAGGTCCCTCGCCCCACCTGCCCTCGGGGGGAGGGAAGGAACCAGACGATGCCCGTACCCGTACCGCGGCAGAGAGCGATCCCGGCCGTGGAGAGTGGTCAGGCGCAGGCCGTCGCCCAAGGCGGCCCCCTCAAGGAAGAGGCTCACCGCAACGCCACGGCCGGCGCCAACGGCGCCACTCTCACCCTGCTGCTGATCGAGGACGATCCGGCAGGCCTGCCGATCGTGCCCGACATGCTGGACCCCTCCGGCAGGCCGGTCCGTGTCCGCACCGCCCGCAACCTCACCGAGGCCGAGCGGCTGCTCACCGACGACGTCCACTGCATCCTGCTGGACCTCGCGCTCCCGGCACCCGGCCGGCCGCACGGCGAGGACGCCGACGAGCTGGCCGTGCTCCGGCACGTGCTGCAGCTCGCGCCCCGGCACGCCGTGCTCGCGCTGACCGCCTCCGGCGACGCCGAGCGCGGCGCCGAAGCCGTGCGCGTCGGCGCCCAGGACTACCTGTTCCGGGACGAGCTGGACGGCCGGCTGCTCAGCCGCGCCATCCGCTACGCGGTGGAGCGCAAGCGCTCCGACACCGCCGAGCGGCGGCTCGCCGAGGGCAGGCTGCGCGCCCAGGAGAACCGCCGGCTGGAGCGGGGCCTGCTGCCCACGCCCCTGTTGGAGGGCTCCTCGCTGCGCTTCGCCGCCCGCTACCGGCCGGGCCGCTCCCGTGCCCTGCTCGGCGGCGACTTCTACGACGCCGTACGCACCCCCGACGGCACCGTGCACGCCATGATCGGTGACGTCTGCGGCCACGGCCCGGACGAGGCCGCGCTCGGCGTGGAGCTGCGCATCGCCTGGCGCGCGCTGACGCTGGCCGGGCTGTGCGGGGACGAGCTGCTGGGCACCCTTCAGGAGGTGCTGGAGCACGAGCGCGCGGACGAGGAGATCTTCGCGACGCTGTGCACGGTGGACATCGCCCCCGACGGCCGCCGGGCGGGCCTGTGCCTGGCCGGCCACCCGTCGCCGCTGATCGCCCGTCCCGGCCGGGCGCCGAAGCTGCTGCCGTACGAGAACAACGGCCCCGCCCTGGGCCTGCTGCCCGGCGCCCGCTGGCCCCGGATGCAGGTGGAGCTGGGCGCCGAGTGGAGCCTCATGCTCTACACCGACGGCCTGATCGAGGGCCGCGTCGGCACGGACGGGGAGCGGCTCGGCCAGGACGGCATGGTGGACATGATCCGCCGCCAGCTGGCCGAGGGGCTGCGCGGCGAGAACCTGCTGCGGGCCGCCGTGAGCGAGGTCCGCGACCTCAACGGCGGCGAGCTGACCGACGACGTGGCGGTGGTCCTGCTGGACCGCACGGCGTGATCGTCCGGCGGTATGCCGTTCAGCGGCCGCCGTTGTACGGGCCGTAGGGGCCGTCGCTGCTGCTTCCGCCGCGGCGGCGGCCCCAGCCGCTGCCGCCGCCGGAGACCTGCTTGAGCGCGGGACGCACGTCGACGATGTAGACGATGCTCGCGATCACACCGGCGATCGGCAGGATGGACAGGAGCGAGAACAGGTAGCTGACCACGAGCGCGATGCCGAGGATGATCAGCCAGAAGACCTTGTTCTGCTTGTCGGCCGCGCGGAAGGCGTCCTCGCGCCGGAAGGCGGCGTCGAACAGCCCGAACGCGGCGAGGGCCATCATGACGATCTTCAAGATCCCCATGAACCCCGCGAAGCCCAACATCAGCATGCTGTCCACCGCCCGTTGTCTGCCGATCCGTACGCGGCCACCGTACCCGTAGAACGGGCCGGGCACCCCAGGGGTGCCCGGCCCGTTCAGGTCCTGCCGGACGTGTTCACTTGGCCGGCGGGGTCGTCTTCTTGGCGGTCGGGGTGACCTTGCGCGGCGCCGGGGCCTTCTTCGCGGCGGAGTCCTTGGCCGCGGACTCCTTCACCGCGGACTCCTTCACCGCGGGCTTCTTCGGCGTGACGGGCTCGGTCCTGACCGCGCCCGGCTTCGGCTCCGTCCGGACCTCGCCCGGTTCGGGCTTGCCCTCGACGGCGATGGCCAGGTCCTCGATCTCCTCGGCGGCCTCACCGCGCCAGTTCCGCACGGTCTGCTCACCGTGCTCGGCGACCCTCTCGTAGGCCTCGCGTGCCTTGACGGCGTACTCGGCGGCGACGCCGACCCCGCGCAGGGCGAGGTCCTGGGCGTTCTCGCCGAGCTTCTTCAGGTCGACGTCGAGGGTGCCGATGAACTCGTTGACCTTGGTCTGCAGGGTCGTCTGGGCCTCCTTGGCCCGGCTGGCGGCCCGCTCCTGCACGGCCTTCGGGTCGGTGTTGCGCACCGCGTCGATACGGGCCGGCGCCTCGGCGCGCAGCTGCTCGACCAGGGCGGGCACCTTCTTGGCCTGCTGGAGCGCGAGGTCGGCGGTGCCGGCGGCGAAGTAGAGCGGCTTCGGGTCGCTGAGGGTCTTGCGCAGGTCGTCGGTGATGGCCATGGTGATGGTCCTCCCGGATTCGCGTTCGGCTGAGGTTGGTGTGTCCGCGGTCTGGGCGGCCGGGCCCTGGTCCGGCTATCCGGCCGTCCGCCGCGGACCGGCATCACTGCCGCCGGCCGTGCGGGTGCCGCGTTCGGCGGTGTCGCCCGGGACATCGGTGCCGTCGGTCCGCTCCGCCGCCTCCCCGTCCTCCGCCGCCGGCTCGCCGACCCCGAATCCGTTCTCCTTGCGGAAGGACTCGTAGATCTGGAGCAGCACCTGCTTCTGCCGCTCGTTGAGCGAGGGATCGGCGAGGATGACGGCGCGCGTCTCCACCTCGTCCCGGTCCCGTTCGGCGTCGAGGATGCCGGCGCGGACGTACAGCGTCTCGGCGGAGATGCGCAGCGCCTTGGCGACCTGCTGGAGCACCTCCGCGCTGGGCTTGCGCAGCCCGCGCTCGATCTGGCTCAGGTACGGATTGGACACCCCGGCGGCATCGGCGAGCTGCCGCAGCGAGAGCTGGGCGTTTCGCCGCTGCTCGCGCAGGTACTCACCGAGATTGCCGACGTTGAGCGATGCCATGCCTCCACCATGCCGCACTCTCGCTAACAATTGCAAGCACCTGCTTGCAAGAGTGCGCCACGCCACCCGGGGACTTCACCCGCTCGTCGCAGTGCGCCACGGCCCGGGGCCGCGGCCCCCGCGGAAACTCGGTGGCGTCCCGCTCCCCCCGGCCGTGAGACTGCCGCGGTGACGCTTCACGAGGACGAGATCCCGGTCGACGAGACGCTCATCCGGTCACTGCTGCGGGCACAGCGCCCGGAGTGGGCCGGCCTGCCGTTGGCGCCCGCGGGCGCCGGCTCGGACAACACCATGTACCGGCTGGGCGACGACCTGCTGGTACGGCTGCCGCGGACCCCCGACGGGCGGTCCGTGCGCAAGGAGCAGGAGTGGCTCCCCCGCCTGGCACCACTGCTGCCCTGCCCGATCCCCGAGCCCTTGCACGCCGGGACGCCCACCGACACCTTCCCCGTCGCCTGGTCGGTGCACCGCTGGATCGACGGCGCGGAGGCCGGCCCGGACACCGTGCGGGACTGGGCGGCCTTCGGCGCCGACCTGGCGGCGGTGGTGCGGGAGTTGCACGGCATCGACCTCATGGGGGCGACACGCGCCGGGGACCTGAGCTGGTACCGCGGCGGCCTTCTCGGGCCCTGCGACGAGTGGGTCGGAGCCGCCTTCGAGGACTGCCGGGCCACCGCGGGCGCGGAGCTCGACGTCGACACCCTGGAACGGATGTGGCGGGCGGCGCTCGCCCTGCCCGACCCCGCCGGCCCCCATGTGTGGCTCCACGGCGACCTCAAGCCGACCAATCTGCTGGTCCGGGACGGGGAACTGCACGCGGTCATCGACTTCGGAGCGCTCTCGGTCGGCTTCCCCGACGCCGAGCACGCTCCCGTGTGGGACCTGCCGCCGCGAGCGCGCCAGGCCTACCGGGACGCCCTGGACCTCGACGACACGACCTGGGCGCGCGCCCGCGCCTGGGCGATCGCGGTCGGGGTCAGCGGGATCTCCTACTACTGGCACACCTGGCCCGCCTTCGTCGCCGAGTGCCGGGCCCGGCTCCAGGCGATCCTCACCGACGCCGCGGCCGGCTGAGCGGCCGGGCCGACAGCCGCAGCCAGTCCGCCACGGCGGTGAAGTCGGCACCGGTCAGGCCGTACCGGTGGTCGACCCGGTGGAGAAGGGCGGGCGCGGGATGGTGGACGGCGACCCAGGCGCGGTCGGCCTCGGTCAGCTCGTCGTCGATCCAGACGAACGGACGGCCCGCCGCCCAGGCGACCAGCGGGCGGGTCTTCCAGTGCAGCAGACCGGGCGGCTCGTCCTCGTCCGGCCACCGCACGACCGGCAGCGCGGGCAGCCCCAGCCAGGGCGCCAGGCACTCGTTGGCGTCGTCCATCCAGGTCGTCGCCCACACCAGTTCGCAGCCGAGACCGCCGAGCCGCGCACCGAGCGCCGGGTCGACGCGGTTCAGCAGCGGATGGCCGCCCGCGTCCGGCGGCCCGGCGCGGCCGCGGTCGTACACCGGATAGGCCCGGTCCGCCGCCCCGAACGGGATCAGCGGCCCGTCGACGTCGAGGAAGAGCAGCATCACCGTTCAGGATGCCCGCGTCCGCCGGCTCCCGCGCCCGCCCGGGGACGAAGCCGGGTTCGCCGGGGCCATGGCCCCCTCACGCCAGCGCGCGGGCCAGATAGGGATTCACGATCGGGCGGCGGGTCGGCAGGCCGAGGGAGGCGGTCGCGGCGGCCAGGGTCATGGCGTACGAGTCCACGGCCCGGCGGACGTTGGGGGCGTCCAGGCTCGCGCCGGTCACCAGGCGGTCGAGGTCCACGTAGGCCGACCGCACGATCTCGATCCAGCGGTAGACCCGCCAGTCCTGCTGCCAGTCGACGGTGTGTCCGGGGGCCAGCAGCTTCTGCCAGCGCTGGAACATGCGGTCCCGGATCTCCGAGCGGGTCGGGGTGAGGTGCATGTGCCTGACCAGGTCGTAGAGCGGGTCGCCGACCACCGCCATCTCCCAGTCGATGATCGTCAGCGCCAGGTCGTCCGCCCGGCGCACGAGGTTCCAGGGGTTCAGGTCGCCGTGCAGCAGGGCCGGCTCCCGGCGGCTCACGGTGTGCCGGGCCAGGATCTGCCGGAGCCGGCCGGCGTCGGGCAGCCCGAACAGCCGCGCCAGTTGCTGGGACTCCTTCGGCAGCTCCTCCACCAGCAGGACGAGCTGCTCGCTCAGCCAAGCGTAGAAGTCACCCTCGCCGGCCGCCGGGTCGAGCTCCTTGTAGCTCACCCGCGTCAGGGCGTGGAGTTGGTCCACCAGCCGGTCCGCCTCGTGCGGCAGCAGGCCGTGCACGGGGTGGTCGGGCGGATGCTCGCCGTCCCGCGGCCCCTCGTAGGTGTGGATGGCGAACTGTTCCCCCTGGTAGCTGGTCCCCAGGGCCAGGAACTTGGGTGCCGCCACGCCCACGCCGGCGAGTTCGATGGCCCGGAGCACGGCGTGCTCGCTCAGGAAGCCGCGCTCCCGGCGGCAGACGTTGGCCACCTTGCGCCGGACCACGACGGCGAAGTCGGTGTCGGGGACCCGCACCACGGAGTTGAGGTGGCCGGTGCCCTTGAAGACCCGGCTGGCGGGCGTGGCGCCCTCCGCGAACAGGGCCTGGCGCACCGCGGAGTGCGGGAAGTCGGGGTGCTCGGGGAAGCGTTGGTCCTGGTGCCAGTCCCTGATCTTGGCGGACAGGCCGAGGCCCCCGTTCCGCGCGGCGCGCCAGCGGAAGAGGATCCGCTCGATCTCGCGTGCGTCCGGCAGGTTGCCGAGTCCGAGCGGGCCGGCCGCCGTCTCCAGGGCGCGCCGCACCGCCGCGGTGGCGTCGTCCAGGCTCTTCTGGTCCGGCGACGCGTGCAGCGAGTCGGCCGCCCGCATCACGTCCGGGTAGACCGACTGCGCCCGCTCGAAGGCGATGTAGTGGCGCAGGTCCTTGGCCAGCCCGTTGACGGCCGCGGGGCGGATCAGCCGCATGGCGTCCGCCCAGGCGTCGATCACCTCGTTCCACTGGTTCGGCGGGTACTGCATGCGGACCAGGTGGGTCGCCAGGTCGTGCAGGGGGTCGCCGTAGGTCGCCAGCTCGAAGTCGACACAGATCAGGGGCGGGTCACCGCCGTAGGACATGATCAGGTTGTCGCGGTGCAGATCGGCGTGGAGCAGGCTGTAGGGCCGCCGGGCCATGGCCGGGACCCGCTCGGCGAACCGTGTCAGGGCGTCCTCGGGGATGCCGAGCGCGGCGAACAGTCCGCCGAAGCCCGGCCAGTTCGCCCGCCTGATCTGGCGGTCC
Organism: Streptomyces sp. NPDC047869; assembly: GCF_040704065.1. Lineage (NCBI taxonomy): Bacteria > Bacillati > Actinomycetota > Actinomycetes > Kitasatosporales > Streptomycetaceae > Streptomyces > Streptomyces sp. NPDC047869. Next base: position 67,807 of record NZ_JBEYRK010000036.1, on the reverse strand, counting down.
GCCAGGTGGGCGAGCGTCTGCAGGAAGCCCTGGCTGTCCTTGTCGTTGCGTGGCCAGGCGGCCGGCAGGGGCGGCAGCGCCTCCCGGCGCACCTGGGCCATCTGGGCGAGCAGACCGGCCAGGGCCTTGACGAGCAGGGCGTCGACCGGCTTGCCGTCCTCACACACGCTGGACAGCGGCACACCCTCGACGTAGCTGTGGATCGCGTAGCCGTCGCCCCTGGCCAGGCACTGCGGGACGTGCGGCAGGATGCCCCTGATGGCGTCCAGGATCGCCGGCTCGTCCTGCCACGTCCTGATCACGACCGGCAGCGCGTCGCCCCGGCGGACCCGCACCGTCACGGAGGTGCCGGTGTCACGCCCCAGCAGGTGCCGCACGTCCTCGGTGACCGGAAGCACGTAGTTCCGGTTGTGGTGCCCGCTGCTCGCCACGCCCCGTTCGGCGGCTCTGCGTACGAATGCGCTGATGGCGCCGGGCCAGGCGCCTTCCCCGGGGTGCCGACGGGGAAGAGAGGGTGCGCCCACTGGCCGCTCCGGGTGATTCGCGCGAGAGAGACGGAAGGTATGCCAAACATTAGGTGCAGGTGATCCGAGGCACGACCAGAATCGGCCTCGAATGGTCACAACGGGTGGTCTGCCGGGCTTCGAGGCCGGTCGCCGGGCGTGCTGGTTCGCCGTCTCCATGCACGGGGAACAGACCGACCGGTTCAGCGGTGCGGGAATGCTAGCGCACGGGGGCCGCCCTCCGGGGCGCCCGGCGCTATTCGGCGAGGCGGTCCCAGACCGAGTCGAACCACGTCTGCATGCTGCCGACGAACACCGATCCGGGCGAGTTCGGGTCACCGTCCTTCACGTGGTGGGTGAGGGTGGCGCCCAGGCCGAGTACGTCGAGTGCGGTGATCACCTCGCCGTCGTCCAGCTCCATCTGGCGGTCGATCACCTCGTACATGCCGTGCAGGGCCTCGACGCCGTTGAGCAGGTAGAGCTTGCACACCGGGACCAGCGGAACGTGACGGATCCGGAGGTCGACGGACCGGACCAGCTCCTCCGTCAGCAGTTGCCTCAGCATGGTCCGCAGGGACTCCGTGTGGCGCCGGCCGATGGCCCACAGGCGCTTCTGGGGACGGTCGTCCGCCCGGTCCTCCTTGTTCCGCGGATACGACAGGACCAGCGACTCCGAGGGCAGGAGCACGCGCAGGGCGATGCGCTGCGGCCGGATGATTCCCGCACGAATGCGCTCCACCTGGAGGCGGATGTGCGCGTCCAGCGACTCGGACGTCAACGTGTACACGTCCAGGGTCACTTCGTCGCGTTCGAACGCCTCGCTGATGAGCGGGCCGAGGGTCGCGCCCCGCCTCGCCCGGGTGGCCTTCGGCGTCGCGGACTGTATGAGCTGCGTCTTGACCACCCGCCAGCCGCTGCCCTGGCGGGACTCGATCCACCCCTCGTCGGCCAGCTCGCGCAGGGCCCGCTGGACCGTGTCCCGGGAGACCCCGAGCTCCTCGGCGAGGTCGCGCTCCGACGGCAGGAAGGAGCGCAGCCGGTACGTCCCGTCGGTCACCCTGGAGCGCAGTTCACCGGCGACACGCTGGAACTTCCTGCCCCGGCCGCCATCACTGGTCTGCTGCCCGTCCACGAGAGGACCGTACCGCTTTCCGTCCACCGGCAAACCACCACACGATCAACTGGCCTGGCAATAAGGCCGGTTGGTTAAGGGATCAATCGGATCGGGCAGACCACTATCAGTCCAGCAGGCCAATTGGACCGAGCAGCGGCCGGGTGCCGGAAGTGGACGGAAGGTGGGGGGCCATGCTCCTGCTTCAGATCGTCAGAGCGGTTGCCGAACTCTCCCTGGGCGCGCAGGCGCAGACCAGGCTCGGCGCTGTCGGTGTGCTGCTCCTGACCGCCATGGCGGTGGGCATACGGGCGCGCCGGGCCGGCCTCGCCGTCGGGGCCGCCGTGGTCTTCACCCTGCTGATGACTCAGGCCTGAGCCCGCACCTGCCTCAGCACCGACCACAGCGAACGCACGGTGCGCGTGGCGCCGGCCTCCCGCAGCAGCTTCTCCTTGCGCTCGTTGCGCGCGTAACCGAGGAAGGGAACCCCGGCGCGGTTCGCGGCGAGCAGGTCCGAGGGCGTGTCGCCGATCATCAGGGCGGCCCCGGGGGCCGCGCCCATCGCGGCCAGGGCACGGTTGAGGCAGTGCGGGTCGGGCTTGAGGTGATGGAGGTCCTGGCTGCGACCGTAGATGTGCGGGGTGAAGCAGTCCACGAGGCCCCGGCCCGCCAGGTACTCGCGCACCACGCGCGGTGAGTTGTTGGTCGTGATGGCGAGCCGCGAGCCGACCGCCGTCCAGGTGCGGATCAGCGGATCGGCGTACGCGGTGGGCATCGCCGACCCGGTGGCCCGCAGCTCCTCCTGGGTGAGACGTTCCTCGAGCTCAGCGACCAGGTCGCTGCCGGGATGCCTGCGGTCCACGGCGCGCAGGACGACGTGCGGGTCCAGGGACTCCCGCTCCTCCCGCGTGAGCAGGCCGTGCAGGCCCCGGCTCTCCAGCCACCGGGCCAGGTCGGTCGCCACGCGCTCCGCCGAGTGCCCGGCGAAGAGCCGGCAGATCGGCCCGTCGAAGTCCCACAGCACGACACGTGCGCGTCTGATCAGATTCCGCAGTTCCTCGGTCTCGTCCTCGGTCTCTTCCGTCACCGGTTCGGTCCGCGTCGCATCAGAAGTCACTAGGAGAGTGTCAGGTCCGTCGTGATGGTTTCCCAGAGGGCGTCGAACCACTTCTGCGATTGCTCCACGAATGCCGCGTCCCGCTGACCGGCCCGCTTCTCGAAGGAGAAGAGCAGGGACTCGGAGCCGAGCGTGTCGTACATCTCCAGCGTGCCGGAGTCGGTGGGCTCCTCGCGGCGGGTGACCATGTAGTGCGCGAAGAGCGCCTCGCTCCCGTTGAGCAGGTACAGCTTGACCGGCGGGGTGAACGGCAGGGCCCGGAAGGTCACCTGGACGTCGATGTCGTGCGTGGAGCGCAGGGCCCGCAGGTTGTACCGCAGCACCTGGCCCTGGGCGTTGCGCATCTCCAGCCAGCGCCGGTGCACGGGGTCGTCGTCGCCGTGGGCGTCCACCGAGACCGGGAAGGCGAGGTTGATGTCCCGGGACGGCAGCAGGATGCGCACGTCGATCCGGCCGGGGCGGATGCGGCCCTCGTGGATCAGCCGGAGCGGTTCGCCGAGGGCCGGGATCAGGCTCTGCGCGGTCAGGCACACGGCGTCGATGCGGACGTGCGGGGCCGCGAACGCCTCGGTCAGCCGGGGAGCGAGGCCCACCATCGTCGGCTGGGGCTCGTCATGGGCGGGGGCGGGCTCGGCGACGCGCGGGGGGCTGCCCTTGCTGACGCCACTGAGCAGACCGTCGTCCGCGAGCAGCCGCAGGGCCTGCCGCACGGCGCCCCGCTCCACGCCGAACTCCACCGCCAGCTCGGCCTGGGTGGGCAGGCGCGCCCCCGCCTTCAGGGCGCCGGTGCGGATGCGTTCCCGCAGGACGTCGGCGATCTCCCGGGACGTGAGCCGTCTGCTGCCGTTCACTGCCACGTTCTCCTGAGCCACAACCAAACGCTACAACCCTGATCCATCTGACGGGAGTTGTCGCCAAGTTGTTTATGAGTATGAGCCAAGCGGGGACAACTTAAACACAGTTGGTTGCCAACTTGGTCGAGTTGGCACACCGAGAGGGGGAACGTCCATGCCTGTCCTCGCGCTCCTCTGCGCCGTCCTCGTCGTCGGCTTCGAACAGCTCATCGAATGGAAGTACGGCGCCACCGGTCTGGTCGGCCTGCTGCTGCTCTCCGTGGGCATCAGGGCCAAGAGCCCGGCGGTCAGCTCCGCCGGGGCCGTGCTGCTCGCCCTGCTCCTCGCCGGTCCGGCCCTGTGACCGGTGCCGCGGTCCTCAGGACGTGAGCAGCAGATCCGAACTGATCGTCTCCCAAAGTGCGTTGAACCACAGGTGGGACTGTTCCACGAACGTGGTGTCGCGCAGGTCCGCACCCTGCGCGAAGGGAAACAGCATCGACCGCGTGCCCTCGGCGTCGTAGAGCTGCAGGTGCTCGTGGTCGATCTCCCGCTCACGGCGGACGAGCGTGTAGTAGGCGAACAGCGCCTCGCTCCCGTTGAGCAGGTACAGCTTGACCGGCGGGGTGAAGGGCAGGGCCCGGAAGGACACGCGCACGTCGATGCCGTGCGTGGTGCGCAGCGCGAGCAGGTTGTCGCGCAGCACCTGGCCCTGGGCGTTGCGCATCTCCAGCCAGCGCCGGTGCACGGGGTCGCCGTCGCCGTGCGCGTCCACCGAGACCGGGAAGGCGAGGTCGATGTCCCGGGACGGCAGCAGGACCCGCACGTCGATCTTGGCCGGTTTCAGCTGTCCGGCGTGGATCTGCCGGAGCGGCTCCCCGATCGCCAGTGTGAGCGAGACGGACGTCAGGCACAGGGCGTCGATCTCGACGTGCGGGGCGGCGAAGGACGCCGCGATGCGCGGCGCGAGGCCCACCATGGTGGGCTGCGGCCCGGCCGCGACGCCGGCCACGGGCCCGGCCTGCTGGGCGAGGGCGGCCACGATGGCGGGGGCACCCTTGGAGACGCCGGTGAGCAGATGCTCCGACTGCAGGATGCGCAGGGCCTGGCGCACGGCTCCGCGCTCCACACCGAACTCGTCGGCCAGCTTGGCCTGAGTGGGCATGCGCTGGCCCGGCCGCAGTTCCCCGGACCTGATCCGGGCGCGCAGTTCGTCGGCCACCTCGCGGTGTGACGTGCGTGACCGCTGTGGCCTCTTCCGCCCATTGGCGGGGGCGTGTTCCGGGTCCACGAACAAACACTACAACTTCGCGCCAAGTTGCGGCAGTTCGCGGAAAGGTGGTTATGAGACGCTTCCAAACGGAGATAAGTACAGTGAAGTTGGTCGCCAACTTGAGCGACATGGTCAAGCTTCTCAGTGGTTGGCCGACCGGGCTCCCTTCCGGAGGGGAGCCGGGAGCCCGGGCAGGGGACGGCCACCGGAGCGCACAGTCACAACTGAACGGCCCGTACGGCCCGCACAGCCACAACTGAACACGGCACCGCACAGCCACAACCGAACACCGTGACAACTGAACAGCACGCTACGGATGAACAGCACGCGTCGCCGGCAGAAGGGACTGTCAGAAGATGTCCGGGCACCACGGCCGCCCGGGCGTGCGCAGCAGGGCGTCGGCCTTCCGGGCGGCGCCCTCTCGCTCTTCCTGGACCCGCCCGAGGGCCGCGAGCCGCACCAGGGACTCGTCCCCCAGCCAGACCGTGCCCAACTCCGCGACCGACAGCGTGAGATCCGCGCCCGCCCCACCGGCCGGTGCGCAGGAAGCGCCCTGCGGCGAGGCCTCCAGCCGGAACCGCCCGCCGGCCAGGCCGTCCGCGTCCACGACCTCCAGCACCAGCGAGCCCGTCCCGTCGTACGTGCGCGCCTCCAGGGCCCGTACGACGTCCAGGACCCGCACCCACAGCCAGTCCGCGTGCGCCGTCACCCGGGCCGCGCGGGGGTCGGGCAGGAAGAAGGGCAGCAGGTCGTCCGGGCCGCGCCAGCCGCTCTTGACCTTGGTGATCCAGTCGATCGAGCACAGGAACCGCCACAGCGCCCGCTCGGCCGCCGGGGTGGCGGCGAGCAGCCAGTTGACGTCGGCGGTGTTGTGCGGCTGCTTGTCGCGCCAGTGGTCGTCGGACTCGTACGACACCAGGCCCTCGACGTCGCCGGAGGCCGCCCGGTAGACGGCGTAGAACGGCTCGGTCCAGCCGCTGCCGTGGCCGAGGACACCGGTGTTCACCTGCCACCACAGCTCGTTCCTGCTGACCGCCCCGGGCTGGGCGCGGCGGACCCGCTCATGCAGCTCGGGACCGAGCTTGCGGACGTCCTCGCCGCCCACGAGATCGATCCGGCCGCCGTCCTCCGGGCCCGACCAGCGCGGATCGAGGCCGCTGCGGGGCACCTCGACGGTCCACTCGGTGGTCCAGGTCGCCGGGCCGAAGCCGTAGCGCCCGTAGATCGGGTACTCGGCGGCGATCAGCGTGGCGACGACGTCACCGCGCTCCTTCGCCGCCGCCAGGTCCCACGCCATCATGCGGCTCAGCAGGCCCCGCCGGCGGTGGGTGGGGGTGACGGTGACGTTGGTGATGGCGTCCGCGGGGACGGCGGCACCGCCCACCGCGGTGATCTCCTGGTCGAAGGAGCGGAAGGTCGCCACACAGCGGCCGTTGTCGAAGGCGCCGAGCGGCCGGCTGCCGACGAAGTGCCGGCGACGCCCCTCGAGCTGCTCGGGCTTGAGCACCGGCTGCTGGAGGAACCCGATGTTCCGCGCGATCTGCCAGTCCTCGAAGTCGGCCTCGGTCACCGTGCGGATGTCGATCGTCATGGGGTCACGCTAGGTGCGCGTGCCGGACCCTGTCGCGCGGTTTTCATCCCGCCCGGCCGGCCACCGTGCGGAGGTCAGGTCAGCAGGTCGTCGACCTGTGCCTCGCCCACCCGGTAACGGCGGGCGATCTCCCCGCTGCAGTCGTCCGTGATGCGCTGGAGCCGCTGGCGGCGCCGGGACACCTCCTGCTCGTAGCCGACGAGGCGGCCCATGGCGCAGGTCAGCTCCCGGTCGGTACGGGCGCCGAGGTCCGACAGCTCGACCTCGCCGAGCATCTCGGCGGCCAGCAGCCGGTACTCCTCGTTGAGCGGGGTGCCGAGCGTGACATGGCGGGCCGAGGAGCGCTGGCGGGCCGGGGCGTCGGTGAGGATCTCCGGAAGCCGCTCCACCACCGAGGCGTCCGCGGGCGCCGGCACGGACGCCCGGCCGCGGCGGGCGAGTTCGGCGCGCAGGATGTCGATCCGGCCCTGCAGCAGCCGCCGCACATAGCTGAGGTCCGCCTCGTCGCGCTGGGCGTCGCGGCGCAGCGTGCGCAGCTCGGGAAGGCTCGGCCGGGTCAGGTCGTACTCGGCGGGTTCCGCGGGCAGCGCCGGGCCGGGCCGCTCCTCGCCGCGCTGCGCGGGCGGCGAGTGCGTCTCCAGCCAACCGGTACTCGGTGTGCTCATGTGGTGTGACCGTCCCCTCGACCGGCGTGTGGAAGCATCGTGCCACCCCAAGTCGCCGCTATGTGACCGAGTGCCCCCGAACGGCCCCACATGGGGGCGTAAGGATCAATAATGGGCCGACCGTGTCCAGGGACCGGCCACCCGGCATGATGGTCGGCATGCGTGCGGTGGTGCAGAGGGTGGACGGCGCGAGCGTCGTCGTGGACGGCGAGACGGTGGGCGCGATCGAGGGCGAGGGCCTGTGCGTCCTGGTCGGCGTCACCCATGACGACACCAAGGAGAAGGCGGCCCAGCTGGCCCGCAAGCTCTGGTCGATCCGGATGCTCGAGGACGAGCGGTCGTGCAGCGACGTCGACGCGCCGCTGCTCGTCGTCAGCCAGTTCACCCTCTACGGCGACGCCCGCAAGGGGCGCCGCCCCACCTGGAACGCGGCAGCGCCCGGCGATGTCGCAGAGCCGCTGGTGGACGAGGTGGTCGCCCAGCTGCGGGCGCTGGGCGCGACGGTGGCGACGGGACGGTTCGGGGCGCGGATGCGGGTGTCCCTGACGAACGACGGTCCGTTCACCGTGCTGCTCGAGATGTAGGGCCCGTCCGCCGGATCGCCGTCGCCCCGCGAAGGCACCCTACGGCTCGACGATCACTTCCTGGGCGGCGGCCGTCTCCCCGGCCACCAGCCGGGCGTCGAGCGGTACGTTGCGCTTGACCAGGGCGAGGGCCACCGGGCCCAGTTCGTGGTGGCGCACCGACGTGGTCACGAAGCCGATCCTGCGGCCGTCGGGGCCCTCGTCCGCGAGGCGGATGTCGGTGCCGTGGGCGGGCAGGTGCACGTCGCTGCCGTCGAGGTGCAGGAAGACCAGCCGTCGGGGCGGCTTGCCCAGGTTCTGCACCCGGGCCACCGTCTCCTGGCCGCGGTAGCAGCCCTTCTGGAGGTGGACGGCGGTGCCGATCCAGCCCAGCTCGTGCGGGATGGTGCGGTGGTCGGTCTCGAAGCCGAGGCGGGGGCGGTGGTGCTCCACGCGCAGCGCCTCGTGGGCGAGCAGACCGGCGGCGGGGCCGGACTTCGCGGCGAACGACTCCAGCTCGGCGCGCGGCAGGAAGAGATCACGGCCGTACGCCGTCTCGCGCACGGCGACGCCCTCGGGCACCTCGGCGATGGAGCCGGCGGGCAGGTGGACCACCGCCACGTCGGCGGTGCGGTCGGCGACCTCGACCCGGTAGAAGAACTTCATCGACTCCAGGTAGGCGACCAGCGCCTCCTCGGTGCCGGGCTCCACATGGGCCCAGACCGTGGTGCCGTCGTCCACCAGGTACAGCGCGTGCTCGATGTGACCGTTCGCCGAGAGGATCAGGGCCTCGGTGGCCTCGCCCGCCGGCAGGTCGCTGACGTGCTGGGTGAGCAGCAGGTGCAGCCAGCTCAGCCGGTCCTCGCCGGTGACGGTGACCACCCCGCGGTGGGACAGGTCGACGAAACCGGTGCCGTCGGCGAGGGCACGCTGCTCGCGGAACAGCTCGCCGTAGTGGGCGGCGACGCCTTCGTCCACGCCCTCGCCGGGGACGGCGCCGGGCAGGGACAGCAGAGGGCTTTTCATACGGGCAAGCCTACGTCGTGGTAGTTGAACCCTTCAGGGTGCAGTCCTTGCAGCGGCCGAAGATCGCGAAGTGCTTCATGTCGGTGTCGAAGCCGAACTGCTCGCGGAGCTTGGCCGTGAAGTCCGCGGCCACGTCCACGTCCGCCTCGATGACGTTCTCGCAGTCGCGGCACACCAGGTGCAGATGGTGGTGGCGGTCGGCGAGGTGGTAGGTGGGCGCACCGTGACCGAGGTGGGCGTGGCTGACCAGACCGAGTTCCTCGAGCAGCTCCAGCGTGCGGTAGACGGTGGAGATGTTGACCCCCGAGGCGGTCCTGCGCACCTCGCCGAGGATGGCGTCGGGGGTCGCGTGCTCCAGGGCGTCCACGGCTTCGAGCACGAGTTGCCGCTGCGGCGTGAGCCGGTAGCCGCGCTGCCTGAGGTCGCTCTTCCAGTCGGTGCTCACCACACGGGAAAGTCTAGGGCCACCGGCCGTCGGGGCTCACGCGCCGACAGGCCCGCCCGCCGGACGGGGCCGCCGCGAGGCGGGCCTGCCGGCGAACGGGCCTGTGGAAAGCGGACGGACCGGTGGAAAGACGGCCCGGCCGGAGAACGGGCCGGCCACGGAACGGGCCGGCCCGCAGGCGGGGCCTACTTGAAGAACGCGATGCCGTCGTCCGGCATGTCGTCGGGCAGGGCCTTGGCCCAGCGCTCGACGTCCTCCGGGGTGACGACCTTCTTCAGGTGGGCCGACATGTAGGGGCGCAGCTCGACCTCGGGGGTCTGCTTCTCGCCGACCCACATCAGGTCGCTCTTGACGTAGCCGTACAGCCGCTTGCCGCCGCTGTAGGGCGGGGCGTCGGGGGTGCGGGCGACGGTGTCGGAGACGAGGTCGATCTGCGGCTTCTTGTCGGCCATCTCGCCGTACCAGATCTCGATGACGCCGTCGTCGCGAGTCATCGTCACCTCGACCCGGCGCTCGGCGTCGATCCGCCAGAAGCCGGACTCCGACTCCAGCGGGCGGACCTTGTTGCCGTCGTTGTCCAGCACCCAGGTACGGGAGTGGTACTCCAGGAAGTCCCGGCCGTCGTGGCTGAAGGTGACCTCCTGGCCGAAGTTGCACTTCTCCGAGCCGGGGAAGTCGTGCACGCCGGCGCCGGCCCAGTCGCCGAGCAGGAAGGCGAGCGGGACGAGGTCCTTGTGCAGGTCGGACGGGATCTCGATCATGATCGGCAGAGTTCCTGGGTGGGGGTGGTCAGCGCTGGCCCTGGTAAAGCTTCTTCACGGTCAGACCGGCGAAGGCGAGAACGCCGACGCAGACCAGGACCAGCAGCAATTCGAAGAAGATCTCCACAGGTGCTCCTTGAGCGAGGGTGGGCGTACAACAGAGCCGGGGCCCAGCTTACGCGGCCGGGGCACGGCCCTCCTTCCGAGGTGGTTCGTCGGGGTTCTTCAGGATGGTCAGCCGAGCAGCTGGCTCTGCAGCACCACCGTCTGCTGGAACGGGATCGCGGGGGCGGAACCCTTCCGGGACTGAAGAATCACGGCGTAGACGTCTCCCGCGGCGACGTAGGCCTGACGGACCTGTTCGGCGCCGTAGGGCCTGGTCTCGACGTACGCGGTGCGCTCGGTCCCGGACACCGCGGCCGCGTCGGGGAAGCGCTCGTCGTAGCCGGCCTCGCCGACACCGCGCACCTGACGGGCGGGAACGCTGTACGCGACGTTGTCGCTGGCGAACTCGTTCTCCACGACGTTCGCCGTGCCGAACTGCAGCAGGTAGATCCGGGTCCGGGTGCCGTCCGGCATGGTCCAGCCGCGGGCCGCGATGTGCCGCAGGCCGGTGTCGACGAGCTTCTGCCGCAGCTCGTCCCGCTCCTCCTTCCGCGGGTACTCCGCCAGGTAGGTGCCGGTGGCCAGCCAGCCGTCCCGGCCGCGCAGCGCCCTGTCCTCCCTGGCGCCCTCCGGGGCGGGGAGCAGCAGGTCGCGCAGGTCGGCGTAGTGCGAGCCGGCCCGGTTCGACTCCGCGAAGGGGGCCGGGCTGCCTGCGGGCAGCGGGGGCCTGGTCAGCTCCGGGTAGTCCCAGCGGCCGTCCGACTCGGTGGCGAGTCCGGGTACGTCCGTCCGCTCCATCCGGGTGATCCCGTACGCCGTGCCCGCCCCGACCGCCGCGAACGCCACGACGGCCGCGGTCCAGCGCAGCACGGCCCGCAGAACTCGGCGGTCCCGGCCGGGGGTGGGCGGCGGGGACTCGGGCGGCGCCGGTGTCACGGGCTGCCCAGGTGTCGCGATGGTCGTCTCCTGCTCGCTCATACGGCCTTCCCCGGCTCGTCTATGCGGTCGAGTTGGGTACGCACGAGCTTCGCGACCCCGTCGGCGTCCAGCGGCCGGGCGCCGTACGCGGTGACGGTGACCACGACATCGCCGACGAACGCCGTGCAGAACATCCCGTCGAGTTCCTGGTCGCCGCCCTTGGGCGGGCGGACGCACGCGGCGTCCTTCTCGTAGCCCTTGATCTTCGGCCCCGAACGCAGGCCGCTCAGGGCCTCATGGAGGTACCGCGAGGCGTTGCGGACCGTGGCGCTGTCCCCGACCTGGGCGAGCACGATGCTCACCGTGTAGATCTCCTCGTTCCACAGGTAGGCCCGGGACTGCCCGCTGTAGTAGCTGCGCATGGCCATGCCCTTGATGCGCTGACGGTCGATCTGCCGCTCCAGCAGCGTGCGTTCAGAGCGCGGCAGACCGCTCAGCGACCTCTTCCGCAGGGCAGTGGCCTGAGCACCGTTGAGCTGTGTGTCGGAGCCGAACTCCCCCATGTCGGGGCCGCGGACCCAGGTACCGGTGCCGTAGGGGACGAGCATCCCCGCGAGCCCATGCCGCGCGCGCTCCTCGTCCTTGCCGACCTCCGCCTGGGGGAACTTCCAGGCGGGGCCGCCCGCGTCGCGATCGGCGCCCCGCACGGTCACGACCGTCCAGCCCGCCCCGGCGAGAACGGCTCCGGCCAGCAGCACGGAACCGACGACGGCGGCGACACGGCCCCGACGGCCGGGCTTTCGGGCGATGGCGGCGGACATGGCGGGCGTGGCCGGACCGGCCGGTGCGGCCACTTCGGGGGATTCGTCGTGGTCTGTCACAGCCGCTCCATCTGCCGCTCGGCCAGGTCCGTGATCGTCTTCCCGCTGATCGGAGTGGTGCCGTAGACCCAGATCTCCATCGCGATATCACCGCGCCAGGCGTGCGCCTCGGCGCTGTATGACGGCGCCCGGTCGTGGACGTACGCCCTGCCGTCCCCGGTCCCCGGGATGGCCCGGCTCTCGGTCGCCGGCTTCTTCTCCGCCCAGTCCTCCAGGTTGTGGCTGGTGTCGCTGGCCGCCATGGAGTCCTCCTGCCGGAACTGGACCAGCCGGATCTCCACGCTGTACGAGGCGTCGGTCTTCCATCCGGTGACGGCGGCGCGGCGGAACTGGTCCGTCACGAGGGAACTGAACTTGTCGCCCGGGCGGGTGTAGCCGTCGGCGTAGGCGGCCAGGTCCAGCCAGCCGTCGCGGGGCAGCCAGTCCAGATCCCTCGCGCCGCGCGGCTTGGCCAGCAGCAGCTTGCGCAGGTCGCCGTCGGTCCTGACCTTGCGGTCCTGGGCGGCGGAGAGCGGCTCGGCCTCGCCCTTGGCCTGCTTGATCACCGGCTGCGAGAGCGAGGACAGCTTCGTGGGCTCGCGGTCGGCCTGGACGAGGTACCCGGCACAGACGCCGGCCACCAGCCCCAGCAGGGCACCGGCACCGATCAGCCGGGCCGCACGGCCGCGCCGGCGGGGCCGGGGTGCGACGGGTGCTCCGGAGGTGTCCGCCGCGCCGCTGTCGTCCCACGCCACCGGATCATTCGCCACAGCCGGAACATCCGGCGCGACGGGTCTCTCTTCCGGCTCTTCTGGTTCTTCCAAGACGTCCCCCCACAGAACGGGAAGCGTGAACTCCGCATCCACGCCTCACAGCAGACCCATGGCCAGGTCCGGGAGTTGCGGCGGCGTTGATTACGATTCGGGCATGGCGAAGAAGCTCGTGATCAAGGTGACTGCCGGGGCCGACGCCCCCGAGCGCTGCTCGCAGGCGTTCACGGTGGCGGCGGTGGCCGTCGCCAGCGGGGTGGAGGTCTCGCTGTGGCTGACCGGGGAGTCGTCCTGGTTCGCGCTGCCGGGGCGGGCCGCCGAGTTCGAGCTGCCGCACGCGGCGCCGCTGCCGGACCTGATCGACTCGGTCCTCGCCGCGGGCCGCGTCACCCTGTGCACCCAGTGCGCGGCCCGGCGCGAGATCACCGAGAAGGACGTCATCGAGGGCGTACGGATCGCGGGCGCGCAGGTCTTCGTGCAGGAGGCGCTGGCCGACGGGACCCAGGCGCTCGTTTACTGAGACGGCCGTCCCGGAACCGGGACGGCCGTTCCGGCCGGTTCACTCGCCCTGCCGGGTCCACAGGCAGAAGGGGTGCCCCGCGGGATCCAGCAGCACCCGGACGTCGGACTGCGGCTGGTGCGCGGCGAGCGTCGCGCCCTCGGCGAGCGCGCGTGCGGTCTCGCTCTCCAGGTCGTCGACCTCGATGTCGAGGTGCAGCATCATCTGCTGGTCGCCGGGACGGCGGCCGGGCCAGACGGGCGGGACGTAGCCGGGCTCCGTCTGGAACGACAGCGCGGTGCCGCCGCCCGCGGGCCCGATGAGGACCCAGTCGGGTTCCTCGGCGCGCACGACGTAGCCGAGCAGGCGCAGGTAGAAGCCGGCCAGCGCGTGCGCGTCCCGCGCGTCGAGCACCACCGTGGACAGCCGTGCGGACGACATACGGGCCCCCTCCTATTGACGGCGTTTCTTGCCGTCCAGCTCGTCCCACCACTCGTCGGACTTCGGGTCTCCGGACGGGTCGTCCCACCAACGGTCGTCCGGTCCCCGCCGGTTCGCGATCATCGCGGCGACCGGCGGGATGACCATGGCCACCACACACATGCCCACGGCCGCGGGGACCGACCACAGGCGCACCACTCCCCACGCCAGGACGAAAAGACCGATGCAGGTCCCCATCATGGCGAAGTAGACGTGCCGTCGACGGGCGAGCATGGTTCAAGCGTAGGCCGCGGGGCCCGGCCCCGCCGCTGTCACAACTGATCGACAAACTTCCGCATGCCGCGCCCCGCACGGTTACCGTGGCGTATCCAGACCATCGCCGACCCGGGGGAACACCACATGCGCGCCTTGCGAATACTGCTGATCCTCCTCGTGATCCTCGGTCTGCTGTTCGTGGTCGTGGACCGGGTGGCGGTGCACTTCGCGGAGGGCGAGGTGGCCGACCGGCTGAAGACCACCGAGAACCTGGCGAGCACCCCCGACGTGTCCATCAAGGGCTTCCCGTTCCTCACGCAGATGGCGAGCGGCGAGCTGGACGACGTGGAGGTCGGCGTCAAGGACTACGAGGCGGCCACCGGCAAGGGCTCGCAGACGATCCGCATCGACGACCTCAGGGCCGACATGCGGGACGTGACCTTCTCCGGCGACTACAGCTCCGCCACCGCCGCCGACGCCACCGGCACGGCGACCATCGCCTACGACGAGCTGCTGAAGGCCGCGAAGTCGGAGCCCACCCCGCTCGGCCTGGGACTCACGGCCCAGGTGGTCGGCCTGTCGGACGGCGGGAACGGCAAGATCAAGATGGCCGTGAAGGTCTCCGGGCTGGGCACGATCCACCTGCTGAGCTCGGTCACCGTCCGGGACAACAAGGTGCGGGTCAAGGCCGACGGCGTGCCCAGGTTCGGCGGCCTCGATCTCGCGGAGGGCCTGATCCGCTCGGTCACCGACTTCCAGCAGGCCGTCGACCGGCTGCCCGGCGGCATCGAGCTGGACGAGGTGCGGGCCGCGGAGGACGGCGTGGAGATCACCGTGAAGGGTTCGGACGTCAAGCTGGCGGGGTAGTACGACAGCCGGCGGAGACAGCGGGTGTCCGGCAGTCGAGACACCCGCGTCCGTACCGCAGATGGAAGAGCGTGGACGAGCGCCCGGGGACCGTACGACGACGGCCCGGGCGCTCTTTCGTTCCCATCATGCGGACGATCGCGTCTCAGAATGCGACATGCCGGTGACACGTCCGCCCAGACATCCCTACGATCGAACCCATGAGGCGACAGGCGGATCTCACGAAGCGGCGGGCAGTGGACCTGTGCCGCGTTGCCGCCATGCTCTGTCGCCCTTTCTGAAGCGGTAGCGGCCGCCCCCGGCCCTCCGCGTTCCCCACCGCCCTGTTTCGAAGGGCACCCGTGCGCCGCCCGCAGCCGAGCGCCCGCACCCACGCACTCGTACGCCCCGCCGTAACTGCCCCGGAGGAGAAAGAGCATGAGCCGCAGCGACGTCCTCGTAGACGCGGACTGGGTCCAGGAGCACCTGGACGACCCGAACGTCGCCATCGTCGAGGTGGACGAGGACACGTCCGCCTACGAGAAGAACCACATCAAGAACGCGATCCGCATCGACTGGACCAAGGACCTGCAGGACCCGGTCCGTCGTGACTTCGTCGACCAGGAGGGCTTCGAGAAGCTCCTGTCGAAGAAGGGCATCGCCAACGACACGCTGGTGATCCTCTACGGCGGCAACAACAACTGGTTCGCGTCCTACGCCTACTGGTACTTCAAGCTGTACGGCCACGAGAACGTCAAGCTCCTCGACGGCGGCCGCAAGAAGTGGGAGCTGGACGCCCGCGAGCTGGTGGCCGGCGACGACGTGCCCGAGCGCACCGCCACCGAGTACAAGGCCAAGCCGCAGGACGCCTCGATCCGCGCCTTCCGCGACGAAGTCGTGGCCGCGATCGGCGCGCAGAACCTGGTCGACGTCCGCTCCCCCGACGAGTTCTCCGGCAAGCTGCTCGCCCCGGCCCACCTGCCGCAGGAGCAGTCCCAGCGCCCGGGCCACGTCCCGACCGCCGCGAACATCCCGTGGTCGAAGAACGCCAACGACGACGGCACCTTCAAGTCGGACGACGAGCTGCGCGAGCTCTACGCCCAGGAGGACGTGGACCTCGCCAAGGACACCATCGCCTACTGCCGCATCGGTGAGCGCTCGGCCCTGACCTGGTTCGTGCTGCACGAGCTGCTCGGTGTGCAGAACGTCAAGAACTACGACGGCTCCTGGACCGAGTACGGCTCCCTGGTCGGCGTGCCGATCGAGCTCGGCTCCGGCAAGTAACCCACCCAACCAACCCTTCCCGACCGACCTTCTGGTCAGACCCCTTACGGAGAGACACATGTGTGGAGCGAAGGCCGGCGGCCCGGACGCCTCGACGATCAAGCCCGGTGAGACCACGATCCAGGGTCAGGTGACCCGCGACGGCGAGCCGGTGACGGGTTACGTCCGGCTGCTGGACTCGACCGGCGAGTTCACCGCGGAGGTGCCCACCTCCGCCACGGGCCAGTTCCGCTTCTACGCGGCGGAGGGCACCTGGACCCTCCGCGCGCTGGTGCCCGGTGGCACGGCGGACCGCACGGTCGTCGCCCAGCAGGGCGGGCTGGCCGAGGTCGCCATCGCGGTCTGAGCGGGCTGAGCGGGCTGAGCGGGCTGAGCGGGCTGAGCGGGCCGGACGGGCTCGGTGACGGCGAAGGGCCGCATCCCTGGGTTGGACGCCAGGGGATGCGGCCCTTCGGCATGTCCGCGTGCCCCGGGGGGCGCGGGAGGGAGCGGCCGGCTAGCCGAGCGCCCGCCCCAGCACCCACACCACCGGCGCCGCCGCCGACAGGGGCAGCGCCACTCCGGCCGTGAAGTGCACGAAGCGGGACGGGTAGTCGTAAGCGGCGACCCGGTGCCCGATCAGCGCGCAGACGCCGGCCGCCGCGCCCAGGGCGGCGCCCTTCGTGCCGAAGCCGGTCATGCCGCCCACCGTGATGCCCGCGCCGGCCGCCGCCAGCACGGCGACCACCACCGAGGCCGGGGTCGGCAACGGCAGGGCACGGGCCACGACGGCCACCGCGACCGCCGCCGCGCCCACCGACACCGCGTGCGGGTCGGCGCCCAGGTAGCCGGTGGCCAGGACCGACAGGGCCGTCGAGGCCACCGTCGCCATCAGGCCGTACATCCGCTCGTCGGGCGAGGCGTGCGAGCGGAGCTGGAGGACGAGGGACAGCAGGACCCAGACGCCGAGCGGGCCGAGGATCGCGGCGGGCGCGTGGTCGCGGCCCGCGACCAGCACCGCGACGTCCGCGGTGAGCGCTCCCGCGAAGGCCAGCGCGATGCCCTGCCGGGCGGGCCACATGCCGTTCAGCCGGAACCAGCCCGCGGCCGTCACGGCCTGGAGCAGCACCAGCGGTACGACGAGGGCGTACGAGGCGACGGGCGCCGTCACCGCCAGCAGCAGGCCCAGCAGGGCGGTGAGCAGCGCCGGCTGCATGCCGGGCTCGATGATCGGGGAGCGCCCCTCGAGCCGGGCCCGCTGGGCGTCGGTGACGCGGCTGTTGCCGGCGAGCGTGGCGGGGCCGTAGCCGGGGTCCGTTCCGGCACCGGTGGCGTCCCCCGCAGCCGGTGCCGACGCGTGCGTCTCCGGCTGCGGCTGCGGTACCTGATGCTGCGGCTGCGGTTGCGGCTGAACCTGCGGTGCGTACGGCTCGGCGGTCCGCGGGTGGTGCTGGGCCGCGTGCCGCGGCTGCTGGTACGCCTGCTGCTCCGGCGGCAGCGGGTGGGCGGCCTCGGCCGGCTGGACCGGTGCGTGGGTCTGCGTCTCCCACGTCTGCCCCTGCCACTGCTGCGTGAGCTGGGGGTCGTGGCCGGGTTGTGCGTACTCGTCGTAGCCGGACCACGCCTGCTGCCCCTGATGGGCCTGCTGGTGCTCCTGCGGCTGGTTCTGGTGCTGGTGCTGCTGGTACGGCTGCTGCCGGTACGGGTCGTACCCCTCGTACGGCCCGCCCTGATACGGCTGGTCGCTCATCGCCTCATCCTCCTGCGAACGGCGGGAGCACCTCGACCGTGCCGCCCTCGGCCAGCCGTACCGTCTCATGCGCGCGGGTCCCGACGGGGTGACCGTCGACGATGAAGGAGCAACGCCGCAGGACGCGCGTGAGTTCACCGGGGTGTCGCTCCCGCACGGTGGCGAGCGCCTCGGCGAGGGTGGCCGCGTCGTACGGCTCCTCGCCGACCCCGGCCGCGGCCTTGGCGGCGGCCCAGTAGCGGACCGTGACCTTGGGCATCTGGTTCCTCTATCGACGGCGGAAAACAGGGAAGTCTGGTGTCAGGCTAGCCCGCCCGGCCGAGGGCCCATTCGCCGATCCGGCCCAGCAGGGCGTCACCGGCCGCGTTCTCGGCGTGGCCCATGCCCGGCTCCACCCAGAGCTCGCCGTGCTCACCGGCCGCCTCGGCCAGCATCCGGGGATGGTCGAGCGGGAAGTAGCCGTCGCGGTCGCCGTGCACGATCAGCAGCGGGGTCGGCGCGATCCGGGGCACCGCCCGCACCGGGGAGAGCGGCACCGGGTCCCACTGCCGGTGGTGGATGCGGGTGCGCAGTCCGTAGCGGCCGACCAGGCGGCCCGCGGGGCGGGTGACCAGCCAGTGCAGGCGGCGCATGGGGGCCGTGCCCCGGTAGTACCAGCGGGCGGGCGCGCTGACCGCGACCACCGCGTCGACCGTGCCGGGCCGCAGGGCCGCGTGCCGCAGGACCACCGAGCCGCCCATGGAGAAGCCGACGGTCACCACGCGCGTGTGCCCGAAGCCGCGCGCCCACTCCACCGCCGCGGCGAGGTCCAGCACCTCCTTGTCGCCGACCGTGGACCGGCCGCCCGAGGCGCCGTGGCCGCGGAAGGAGAAGGTGACGACCGCGCCGTACCCGGCGAGCACGCCCGCCGCCCTGCGCACGTGCGGGCGGTCCACGTCCCCGGTGAAGCCGTGGGCGATCACGAACACCGGGCCGCCGGAGGGCGGCGCGGCGGTGTACGGGGACGCTTCGTATACGACTGGGCCCGGATCGTATACGGAATCGACCGCGATTCCGTCCGATGTGCGCAGGAACGTCCGGATAGGGGGCCGTCCGACCGTCTCGTGATTCGGACGAACGGTGGAACGCGCCACATGACCTGACGGACGGTTGCTCATGTGGGCTATTCTGCTTGGCAGAGGACTCGGGCAGCGCAGCCCCCGGGTCCTTTTGTGCTTTCGGAAGCGTTGTATACGAAGCGGGAGACCGCGGGTGTACGGGGCCTTTCGGGATCGCAGAGCAGTTCCGTACCGCTCGCAGGGACCGAGGAGGAACCAGACGTATGAGTTCTCTGCTGCTCCTGACCAACGCCCTCCAGCCGTCGACGGAGGTGCTCCCCGCGCTGGGCCTGCTGCTGCACAACGTGCGGGTGGCCCCTGCCGAGGGCCCCGCCCTCGTCGACACCCCGGGCGCCGACGTCATCCTCATCGACGGGCGCCGCGACCTGCCGCAGGTGCGCAGCCTGTGCCAGCTCCTGCGCTCCACCGGCCCCGGCTGTCCCCTGCTCCTCGTCGTCACCGAGGGCGGCCTCGCGGCCGTCACCGCCGACTGGGGCGTCGACGACGTACTGCTCGACACCGCCGGCCCGGCCGAGGTCGAGGCCCGTCTCCGGCTCGCCATGGGCCGGCAGCAGATCGTCAACGACGACTCCCCCATGGAGATCCGCAACGGCGACCTCTCCGTGGACGAGGCGACCTACTCCGCCAAGCTCAAGGGCCGGGTCCTGGACCTGACCTTCAAGGAGTTCGAGCTGCTCAAGTACCTCGCGCAGCACCCCGGCCGGGTCTTCACCCGCGCCCAGCTGCTGCAGGAGGTGTGGGGCTACGACTACTTCGGCGGCACCCGCACGGTCGACGTGCACGTACGGCGGCTGCGCGCCAAGCTCGGCCCGGAGCACGAGTCGCTGATCGGGACCGTCCGCAACGTCGGCTACCGCTTCGTCACCCCTGAGAAGGGCGACCGCTCGGCCGACGAGAACAAGGCCAAGACGGGCCGGGCGAAGGCGGACGATGCGGACACCTCGGCCGCGCTCGACGCCGCCGAGATCCACGCGGACGTGTAGCGCGGGCGCGGCCGGGCCGGGCGGCGCGCGACCGGCCCGCGGCCGGGATGTGATACGCCCTGCCCAGAGCGGGTCAATCCGCGTAGACTCCGCGCGTGGCGAAGGTGACTCGCGATGATGTGGCACGGCTGGCTGGGACCTCCACCGCCGTCGTCAGTTACGTCATCAACAACGGACCCCGGCCGGTCGCCCCGGCCACGCGCGAGCGTGTCCTCGCGGCGATCAAGGAACTGGGGTACCGGCCCGACCGGGTCGCCCAGGCGATGGCCTCGCGCCGGACGGACCTGATAGGCCTGATCATCCCGGACGCCCGCCAGCCCTTCTTCGGGGAGATGGCGCACGCGGTCGAACAGGCCGCCTCCGAGCGCGGGAAGATGGTCCTGGTCGGCAACACCGACTACATCGCCGAGCGCGAGGTCCACTATCTGCGGGCGTTCCTCGGCATGCGGGTTTCCGGCCTCATCCTGGTCTCGCACGCCCTGAACGACCTGGCCGCCGCCGAGATCGACGCCTGGGACGCCCGGGTGGTGCTGCTGCACGAGCGCCCGGAGGCGATCGACGACGTCGCCGTCG
Organism: Streptomyces sp. NPDC047869; assembly: GCF_040704065.1. Taxonomy (NCBI): domain Bacteria; kingdom Bacillati; phylum Actinomycetota; class Actinomycetes; order Kitasatosporales; family Streptomycetaceae; genus Streptomyces; species Streptomyces sp. NPDC047869. The sequence goes on along the minus strand of NZ_JBEYRK010000036.1, from coordinate 47,538 downwards.
TCACCGACGACCTGGGCGGCGCCCAGCTCGCCGTGCGCCACCTGCTGGAGCACGGCTACGAGTACGTGGCCTGTATGGGCGGTACGGCACAGACGCCGGCCGTCGGCGACCCGGTCTCGGACCACGTCGAGGGCTGGAAGCGGGCGATGGCCGAGGCGGGCATCCCCACCGAGGGCCGTCTCTACGAGGCTCCGTACAACCGCTACGACGCCTACCGGGTGGCCCTCGACGTGCTCTCCGGCCCGGACCGTCCGCCCGCCTTCTTCTGCTCCACCGACGACCAGGCGATCGGCCTGCTGCGGGCCGCGCGCGAGCTGCGCATCGACGTGCCGGGCGAGCTGGCGGTGGCCGGGTTCGACGACATCAAGGAGGCGGCGCTCGCCGACCCGCCGCTGACCACGGTCGCCTCGGACCGCTCGGCGATGGCCCGGTCGGCGGTGGACCTCGTGCTGGACGACGGACTGCGGGTGGCCGGGTCCCGGCGCGAGCGGCTGAAGACGTTCCCGTCGCGGCTGGTGGTGCGCACGTCCTGCGGCTGCTCGCACTGAGGGCTCCGGCGCGTCCCTGAGAGGCGGGTGAGAGCCCGCTCCAGGCGACGAGAAGCGTCTTTATACCGGGCAAACGAGGTTCTGCCGGGCTTCTCAGGGAGCACTCAGGCGGCTCTCATGGTCGCGGGACATGCTCATTGTCATGACCGAGAGCATCCGCCGCAGCGGCGAGTACGAGTACCAGGGCCACGAGGGCGCGTACGCCCAGCAGCACGTCCACTCCGCTCCCGTGAACCCCGAGTGGCCGCCCCCGCCGCCGTACGAGCCCGCGGCGGCCACGGTCACGGCGCCGGGCACCGAGCCGGGCGCCGGACCGGCCGAGCGGCGCACCCGGGGACCGATGGCGCTGCTCGCCGCCGTGGCCATCGTCGCGGCCGCGGTCGGCGGCGGCACCGCCTACGCCTTCCAGGAACTGACCGGCAAGGGCACGGTCGCCTCAGCCGGTACCACGACCACCGTGGTCCCCTCGAGCAAGAAGGGCGACGTCGCCGCGATCGCCTCGGCCGTGAGCCCGAGCGTCGTCGAGATCCAGGCGACCCTCAGCAGCGGCTCGTCCACCGGCTCCGGTGTGGTCATCACGTCCGGCGGCGAGATCGTCACCAACAACCACGTCGTCTCCGGCGCCTCCTCGATCAAGGTGCGCACCAGCGACGGCAAGAGCTACACCGCCGACGTCGTCGGCACCGACAGCTCCAAGGACCTCGCGCTGATCAAGCTGCGGGGGGCCTCCGGGCTGACGGCCGCCGCGCTGGGCGACTCCTCCGACGTCCAGGTCGGCGACTCGGTCGTCGCGATCGGCTCCCCCGAGGGCCTGACCGGCACCGTCACCAGCGGCATCGTCTCCGCGCTCGACCGGGACGTGACCGTCTCCACCGACGAGAGCCAGGGCCAGAACCAGGGCCAGGGTGACGACGGCCAGTGGCCGTTCCAGTTCGGCGGCCGCCAGTTCAACGGCGACACCGGCTCGTCCACGACGACCTACAAGGCGCTCCAGACCGACGCCTCGCTGAACCCCGGCAACTCCGGCGGCGCGCTGATCGACGCGAGCGGCCATGTCATCGGCATCAACTCCGCGATGTACTCGTCGAGTTCGCAGGCCTCCTCGTCCTCGGACGCGGGCAGCGTCGGGCTCGGCTTCGCGATCCCCGTCAACACCGTCAAGTCCGACCTCGCCAAGCTGCGGGCCGGCTCGACCAGCTGAACGACCCACCCGGCACAGTAGGGAGCACGTCATGATCACTCAGGTCTCGCACAGTGACGTCACCGCCACCGGCCCGGCCGTCCTCACCCTCCCCCTGGCGGTGGCGCACGAGTTGCACGCGCCCGCCGTCCGCCCCCGTGTCCCGGAGGTCGCCGTGCCGGCCCCGGAGCTGATGGGCCTGCGCACCTCCGCCGACCGTCCGCACCGCCGCAAGGTGCCGCTGCGCCGGCTGAACGCGGTGCACCAGCTGAGCTCGGCACGCGGCCTGAGCGTGCTGGGCTCCTGAGCCCGGCGTGCGTGCCCCACGGCTCCCGGGCGTGCGAGGCTGAGAGGCACCCCGTCCACCCGACCCACCGCACCCTGAGGAACCGCGAGCGATGAGCCCCGCCGAAGGCGACCGTGACCCCCAGCGCATCCTGATCGTCGACGACGAGCCCGCCGTGCGCGAGGCACTGCAGCGCAGCCTCGCCTTCGAGGGCTACGGCACCGAGGTCGCGGTCGACGGCGCGGACGCCCTGGAGAAGGCCGCCGCGTACCGGCCGGACCTGGTGGTGCTGGACATCCAGATGCCCCGCATGGACGGCCTGACCGCGGCCCGCCGGATCCGCGGCGCCGGGGACACCACCCCGATCCTCATGCTCACGGCCCGCGACACGGTGGGCGACCGGGTGACGGGGCTGGACGCCGGGGCCGACGACTACCTGGTCAAGCCCTTCGAGCTGGACGAGCTGTTCGCCCGTATCCGCGCGCTGCTGCGGCGCAGCTCGTACGCGGCCGACGTGTCGGGCGAGGTCCAGGCGGACGAGGCGCTGACCTTCGGCGACCTGCGCATGGACCTCGCCACCCGGGAGGTCACCCGGGGCGGCCGGCAGGTGGAACTGACCCGCACGGAGTTCACGCTCCTGGAGATGTTCATGGCCCACCCGCGCCAGGTCCTCACCCGCGAGCAGATCCTGAAGGCCGTCTGGGGCTTCGACTTCGAGCCCTCCTCCAACTCGCTGGACGTCTACGTCATGTACCTGCGCCGCAAGACCGAGGCGGGCGGCGAGCCGCGGCTGGTGCACACCGTCCGGGGCGTGGGGTACGTACTGCGGCAGGGCGGCGCGGAGTGAGCCGGCTGGCGCGCCGCTACCGGGCGCTGCCGATCCGGGCCCGGCTGGCGATGCTGGTCGCGGCGGCGGTGGCGTTCGCGGTGGCGGCGGTCTCGGTGACCTGCTGGTTCATCGTGGAGCGCAAGCTGTACGACCAGGTCGACGCCGATCTGCAGAAGGTCGCGGAGCCGCAGCGGCTGGTGAACATCGTCTCCACGCTGGAGTCGTGCCCGCAGACGCCCGGAGACGCCGGACTCGGCGACTTCCACGCCCACGGCAACTACTACTACATCCAGCTCGTGAAGCAGAACGGCACCGCCTGTGTGTCCTCCAACTCCGCGGGCCGGGTGAAGACCACCTCCGCCGACACCGACGTCATCGCCAAGGCGGACGCCCACGACGGGCTGCTGCACGACGGCACCCTGCGCGACGGCACCGACTCCGAGGGCAACGCGGTGCGGGTGCTGACCCAGCCGCTCACGTTCAGCCCGGGCCCCGGGACACAGCCCCAGATGTACCCCAACACGGCCCTGATGGTCGCCATACCGCTGAAGAACACCCAGGACACGCTGAAGGACCTCGCCCTGATCCTGCTCCTCGTCTCCGGCATCGGGGTCATCGGGGCCGGCGCCGCGGGACTCGCGGTGGCCCGGGCGGGGCTGCGCCCGGTCGACAAGCTCACGCAGGCCGTCGAGCACGTGGCCCGGACCGAGGACCTGGGCATCCGCATCCCCGTCGACGACGACAGCGACGACGAGGTGGCGCGGCTGTCGCGCTCCTTCAACTCGATGACCACCGCGCTGGCCGGCTCCCGCGACCTCCAGCAGCAGCTCATCGCGGACGCCGGCCACGAGCTGCGCACCCCGCTCACCTCGCTGCGCACGAACATCGAGCTGCTCACCCGCAGCGAGGAGACGGGCCGCCCGCTGCCCCCGGAGGACCGCAAGGCGCTACTCGCCTCCGTGAAGGCGCAGATGACGGAACTGGCCGCGCTGATCGGCGACCTGCAGGAGCTGTCCCGTTCGGAGGGCCAGCGGGGTGAGCGCGTCCAGGTGGTGTCCTTCCAGGACAGGGTCGAGGCGGCGCTGCGCCGGGCCCGCCTGCGCGGCCCCGAACTGACCATCACGGCGGACCTGGAGCCCTGGTACGTCCGCGTGGAGCCCTCGGCGCTGGAGCGGGCGGTGGTCAACGTCCTCGACAACGCGGTGAAGTTCAGCCCGGAGGGCGGCACCGTCGAGGTGCGGCTGGCCGGGGGAGTCCTGACGGTCCGTGACCACGGCCCCGGCATCCCCGCCGACGAACTCCCGCACGTCTTCGACCGCTTCTGGCGCTCGCCCAGCGCCCGTGCCCTGCCGGGCTCCGGCCTCGGCCTGTCCATCGTGGCCCGCACGGTCCGGCAGGCGGGCGGCGAGGTCTCCCTGACCCGGGCGGAGGGCGGCGGCACGACCGCCACGATCCGCCTGCCGGGCGCGGCCACGGCTCCCCCGGAGACGGTGTAGGCCTTCGGTACCCGGGCATGCCGGGCGAGGGGGCAACCTTTCCCGGCCGCGCGGCGACTTGAGGACGCTCACACCTCCTACGGGACCGGAGTCGTCCATGACCCCCCACACCCCCCGTCACCGCCGGCGCCGCAGGGCCGTCGCCGCCGGACTGCCGCTGGTGCTGACCGCGGCCGGCGTCCCCACCTACGGGCTGCTCGGGCCCGGCGGCCAGCCGAGGGCGTCCGCCGCGGCCGCCGCCCCGCCCGCCTGGGCCACCGCCGCCGCCGACGGCTTCGCCTCGGTCAACGCCCTCGGGCAGAACGGGACCTACGGTGGCCGGGGCGGCGAGATCGTCACCGTGGAGACGCTCGCCGACCTGGAGAGGTACGCGACCGCCGACAAGCCCTACATCATCGTGGTCGCCGCGGCGATCACCGTGGACCCCGTCGGCAAGGAGATCAAGGTCCGGTCGGACAAGACCATCCTGACGGTCTCCTGGAACAAGCGCGGCCAGGACAACAAGGCCTTCGCCATCGGCTGGACCGACAACGTCACCGCCGACCTCACCATCCACCACAACTGGATCCGCGAGACCGCGCAGCGTCAACCCGTCAGCCGACAACGTGGCCCACGCGCACCTCTACAACAACTACCTGGAGGATGGGAGCGGCGGCCCGCGGTGGAGGCGCTGATCCTGCGCCGGGCGGGGCACCGCAAGGCCTGGGAACGGGCGGCCGCCGGGGGCTTGTTCGCCCAGGTGGGCGGCTTCCTGGTGTGGGCGGTGCTGATGTCCGCCGTCGAACACGCGTCCGCGCTCGGCCTGGTGCCGTGGACCCCGCTGGGTGTCTTCGCCGCCCTGCTGCACTGGCGCTGGGAGGCCCAGGTGCCGCGCCGGCTCCGCGAGCAGGAGCGGTAGCGGCCCGAGGCGGGCGGCTACCGCCTGAGGATCAGCGTGTCGTCGGCTGTGCCCGCCGCCGTGTCCGGTCCGGCCGCGGTCGCCGGCAGGGGGCCGGCGAGCCGGGCGTAGACGCCGCCGTACGCCAGCAGTTCCGTGTGCGTCCCCGCCTCGACCAGGCGGCCGTGGTCGAGGACCAGGACGCGGTCCGCGTCGGGGGCGAGGCTCAGGTCGTGGGTGATCATGAGGGTGGTGCGCCCCGCCATCAGCCGGCGCAGCGGCCGCACCACCTGGCGGGCGGCCACCGCGTCCAGGCCCGCCGTGGGCTCGTCCAGGACGAGCACCGGGGCGGCACGGAGCATCGCGCGGGCGATGGCGATGCGCTGGAGCTGGCCGCCGGACAGGGCGGAGGTGCCGGGGGCGAGGCGGGTGTCGTAGCCGTCCGGCAGCGCGGTGATGAAGTCGTGCGCCGCCGCGTCCCGGGCCGCCCGCTCGATCTCGGTGTCACTCGCGCCGGGCCGGCCGCAGCCGATGTTCTCGCGGACGGTGCCGCCGAGGATCAGCGTCTGCTGCGGCAGCAGGGCGATCTGCTCGCGCAGGAAGTTCAGGGGCACGTCGGTGAGCGGGACGCCGTCCAGGCGGACCACACCGGCCGAGGGGTCGTGGAAGCGGGTGAGCAGCCCCGCGAGGGTGGACTTCCCGGCGCCGCTCGGGCCGGTGACGAGGACCAGTTCGCCCGGTCCGGCGGTGCAGCTGATGTCCCGCAGGGCGGGGCGGGAGGCGTCCGGGTGGCGGAAGGAGACGCCGTCGAAGCCGATCCGGCCGCGCACCGGCCAGGCGGCCACCGGGCGGTCGGGGTCGGTGACGGCGGGCTCGGCGTCCAGGATCTCCCCGATGCGCCGCGCGCCCGCGGTGGCCGCGGTCACCGTCAGACCGAGCCCGCCCAGGCTGCGGACCGGCGGATACAGATGGCCGAGGAAGGCGGCGAAGGCCAGGAGCTGACCGAGGCTCATCCGGCCCGCCGAGATCTCCCACGCCCCGAGCCCGATCACCGCCAGCACGCACAGCGTCTCGACGACCTCGACGAACTGCTCGTACAGCTCGCTCAGCCGGGCCCCGCGCACACTGGCCCGCAGCCAGGCGCGGGCCTCGTGGTCGAGCCGCCGTGCCTCGTCCGGCTGCCGGTTGTACGCCTGGGTGAGCACGATGTTGCCCAGGGACTCCGCCACCACGGCGGTGATGGCGCCGTCGGCGGTCCGCTCGTCCCGGGACGCCTGCTGGATCCGGCCGGAGAAGCGGCGGGCGGCGAGCAGGAACAGGGGCGCGAGGACGAAGGTGGCCAGCGCCAGGTCCCAGCGCAGCCACAGGGCGGCACAGGCGTAGAAGACGGCGGAGAAACCGGCCGAGACGGCGCCCACGATCCCGGAGACCACGAGCTGCTCGATGGACTCCACGTCTCCGGTGAGCCGTTCGACGAGGTCGCCCCGCCGGTGCCGCTGGAAGAAGTGCGGGGGCAGGTCCTGCACATGCCGGAAGACGGCCGCGCGCAGCCGCAGTACGAATCTCTCGGCGGTCCAGGTGGCCAGCGAGTTGCCGAGGTAGCCGGCGAGCGCGGCGAGCACGGCCACGCCCAGCCAGGCGCCGGCCGGCCCCCAGAAGGCGGCGAGCGAGCCGGCCTTCAGGGCGTGGTCCGTCAGCCGGGAGAACAGCAGGATCGCGGCTGTCTCGGCGAGCGCGGCGACGACCACGCAGACCACGATCAGCGCCAGCCACCCGCGGTCGCCGCGGGTCAGCGGCCAGAACCGGTGGAAGGCCTCGCGGGCTTCCCTCGACATCGTCGACTCCCTCTTCCAGAACCGCGTCCGGGCACGGCCGAGGCGGGGCCACCGTCCGACCACGCGGTTTTCGGTGGCCCCGCCTCAACGGGTTCCTGTGTACTGAACCCAGCTTTTTCACCGGCTGGACTCAGCTTGCTTTTACCGCCGGATCACACCGGCATTCACAAGGCCCTTACTTGTGGCCGACAGGGCGCTTCGGAGCGGGCTTCTTCGGGCCCTTCTTCTGGTGCACCGGCTGCGGAGCGGGCTTGCGGGTCTTCTTCACCGGGGCGATCTTGTGGAAGCTCATGTGCTTCACCTTTCTTGTCGGTTCGGTGTCTCGAGCGCCGTTCGCTTTCGACATGGAAAACATTACGGCAGCCGAAAGCGCGGAAATGTCAATTTCGCTGAGACCTCAATGAAATGACCCTGAGATAAATTCTCAGGGTCATTCCGGAACCGATGGAGCATTCACACAGAAATTACGGGACGACAGGCGTCCCGGCGCACAGCGGCTACTGCGTGATCGAGATGCGGTCCGCCTTCGGCGGCGCGATCGGGCTCGTGGCCGAGGAGGTGGCCGTCAGGTACTGCGCCAGCGCGGCCAGGTCGTCGCTGCCGACCAGGTCGTTCGTGCCCTGCCCGAGGGTGGGGAAGCCGTCGCCGCCGCCCGCCAGGAAGCTGTTGGTGGCGACGCGGTAGGTGGCCGCCGGGTCGATGGCGGCGCCGTTCAGCCGGATGGAGTCGGTGACCACGCGGTCCGCCCCGGACTTGGTCATGTCGAGCGTGTAGGTGAGTCCGGCCGACGGCTGCAGGATCTTCGGGGCCGCCGCGTTGGGGCCGCTCACCTGCTCCTTCAGTACCTGGATCAGCTGGGCACCGGTGAAGTCCTGGAGGTTCACGGTGTTGGCGAAGGGCTGGACGGTGAAGCCCTCGGCGTAGGTGACGACCCCGTCGCCCTCGGCGCCCTTGGCCGCGTAGGTCAGGCCCGCGCGCACGCCGCCCGGGTTCATCAGGGCGAGGCTGGTCTTCGGGTCCAGCTGCTTGCCGTGGGCGAGTTGCGCGTCGGCGATGAGGTCACCCATGGGGGACTCGGTGCCGGTGTTGTTGATGTCACCGGAGATGTAGCCGATGGGCCGGTTGCCGATCGGGGCGGCCAGGGTGTTCCACTTCGAGATCAGACCGGTCATGTCCGCCGCCTTGGGGACGTCCCGGGAGACCACGTGGTTCGCCGACTTCACGGCCGTGCGCACGATGTCGCCGGTGCGGTGGTCGTAGGTGAGCGTGGTGTCCGTGTACAGACGGCCGAAGGAGGACGCCGAGGTGACCATGCGGGGCCGGCCCGACGGGTCGGGGATCGTGCAGACGTAGGCGTTGTGGGTGTGGCCGGTGACGAGCGCGTCGACGGCCGGCGTGACGTTCTTGGCGATGTCCACGATCGGGCCGGAGATGCCCGAGCCCGCGCCCGCGGAGTCGCAGTCGTAGTTGTAGGAGCCGGAGGCCGGGAAGCCGCCCTCGTGGATCAGGGCCACGATCGACTGGACGCCCTGGCGCTGGAGCACCTTGGCGTACTTGTTGATCGTCTCGGTCTCGTCCTTGAACTTCAGGCCCTTGACGCCGTCGGCGGAGACGATGTCCGGGGTCCCCTCCAGCGTGACGCCGATGAAGCCGATCTTGACGTCCCTCTTCTTCCAGACCCAGTAGGGCTTGAGGAGCGGACGGTCCGTCCTGTCGTCCAGGACGTTGGCGGTGAGGTACGGGAAGTCGGCGCCCTCGAACTCCTTGTCGCCGTAGCAGCCGTCCGTGGGGTGGCAGCCGCCGTTCTGCAGGCGGGCCAGTTCCCTCGCGCCCTCGTCGAACTCGTGGTTGCCGACCGAGGTGACGTCCAGCTTGAGCTTGTTGAGCGCCTCGATGGTCGGCTCGTCGTGGAAGAGCCCGGACAGCAGCGGGGAGGCGCCGACCATGTCGCCGCCGGCCGCGGTGATGGAGTACGGGTGGCCCTGGCGGGCCTGACGCAGATGGGTGGCGAGGTACTCGGCGCCGCCCGCGTCGATCGTCTTCGTCGTGCCGTCGGGCTGGAGTTCGGTGACCCGGCCGGAGGAGCCGGACGGGGGCTCCAGGTTGCCGTGCAGGTCGTTGAAGGACAGGAGCTGGACGTCCTGGTAGCGGCTGGAACGGCCGTGCTCGTGGCCGTCCTTGCCGGTGTGCGCCTGCGCGGGCAGGGCGGCGGCGAGGCCGGCGGCCGTGGCGAGCGCGGCGGTGGTGGCGAGGAGGCCGTAGGTCCTGCGTCTGGTGCGCCGGGGTGCGGCTGACATGAAACCCCCCTGTGGGTCGGCTGGGGCGCGTGGCCCCCGTTCGCCGCGCAGCCTAAGGTCAACGCGCGTAGCGCGACAGGGGGTTCGTGGTTACGTCCTGGTTTCCCTTTGCCGTCCTTCTCCCCTCGCTCCACCGGGACTTCCGTTCTCCGCGGAAGCGGGACCCCACCCCTCCGCGGTACCGGGACTCCTCCGCTCCGCGGTACCGGGACTTCGCTCCGGCGGCCCCGTACCCTCGTACGCATGAGCAGCGACGACTCCGTACGGCCGGTCCCCTCCCGTTCCCTCGAGACCCGCTCCGCGCTCGACCCGGACCAGGCCGAGGCCGTGCTCGGACTGCTCGCCGAGGCCGCCCGCGTCGACGGGCAGCAGCCGGTGTCCGAGCAGGGCCGGCTGCAGCTCCGCGGGGGCCCGCGCGAGGGCGTCTCGCACCTGCTGCTGACCGCCGGGGGCGAACTGGTGGGGTACGGCCAGCTGGAGGACACCGACCCGGTGGAGGCGCCGGCCGCCGAACTGGTCGTCCACCCGGCGCACCGCGGGCACGGGCACGGCCGGGCGCTGGGCTCGGCGATGCTCGCCGCCTCGGGCAAGCGGCTGCGGGTGTGGGCGCACGGCGGCCACTCCGCCGCCCGTCACCTCGCCCAGGTGCTCGGCCTGACTCTGTTCCGCGAACTGCGCCAGATGCGGCGGCCGTTGACCGACCCGGAGCTGTCGGAGCCGGTGCTGCCGGAGGGCGTGAGCGTGCGGGCCTTCGTGCCCGGCAAGGACGACGCGGCCTGGCTCGCGGTCAACGCGGCCGCGTTCGCGCACCACCCCGAGCAGGGCTCGCTGACCCAGCGCGACCTGGACGACCGCAAGGCCCTGCCGTGGTTCGACCCGGCCGGTTTCTTCCTGGCGGAGCGGCGCGGGGAGCTGGTGGGCTTCCACTGGACCAAGGTGCACGCCGAGGAGGGGCTCGGCGAGGTGTACGTGCTGGGGGTCCGGCCGGGCGAGCAGGGCGGCGGGCTCGGCAAGGCCCTGACCCTGACCGGCCTGCGGCACCTGGCGGCGCAGGGGCTGCCGACGGCCATGCTGTACGTCGACGCCGACAACAAGGCGGCGGTCGCGGTGTACGAGCGGCTGGGCTTCACGACGTACGAGACCGACCTGATGTACCGCACGGAAACCTGACATACCGGGGCGCACGGAAGCGCCCGCGCGGTCCCCGGGGGTGGCCGGCTTGACGGCCACCCCTCTCTTGCACCACCCTTTCACTACTCAATTAGTGAAAGGGTGTTCAACGCGTGGTCGAATACCGCATCGACCGGCACAGCGGGGTCGCCACCTACGTCCAGATCGTCCAGCAGACCAAACAGGCCCTCCGGCTGGGCCTGCTGCGCCCGGGGGACCGGCTGCCGACGGCCCGCGAGGTCGTCGAGGCCACCGCCATCAACCCCAACACCGTCCTCAAGGCCTACCGCGAGCTGGAGCGGGAGGGCCTGGTCGAGGCGCGGCGCGGACTCGGCACCTTCGTACGGCGCTCACTGGGCGCCGCCCCGGCCGACTCCCCCCTGCGGGCGGAGCTGGAGCAGTGGACGGCGAGGGCCGCCGAGGCGGGCCTGGACCGGGACGACGTGGCGGCCCTCTTCACCGCCGTACTCGACAAGCACTTCCAGGGAGAACGTTCATGAGCGACACGGCTCTGGAGGCCACCGGCCTCGGCAAGCGCTTCGGGCGCAGGGGAGGCCGGGCGCTGCGCGACTGCGGCTTCCGGCTGCCCACCGGGCGGGTGTGCGCCGTCGTCGGGCCCAACGGCGCCGGCAAGTCGACGCTTCTCGCCCTCGCCGCGGGACTGCTCCCGCCCACCGAGGGCCGGCTGACGGTGCTCGGCACCACACCCGCCGCGGCCCGCGCCCGGGTGGGCTACGTCGCCCAGGACAAGCCGCTGTACCCGCAGCTCACGGTCGCCGAGACGCTGCTCATGGGCGCCGACCTCAACCCCGAGCACTGGGACGCGGAGACCGCCGGCCGGATCGTGGCCGCCGGTCCGCTCGACCCCAAGGCCCGCATACGGTCGCTGTCCGGCGGCCAGCGCACCCGGGTCGCGCTCGCCCTCGCCCTCGGCAAGCGCCCCGAACTGCTGCTCCTGGACGAGCCGATGGCCGACCTCGACCCGCTCGCCCGGCACGAGCTGATGGGCACCCTGATGGCCGAGGCCGCCCAGTACGGCACCACGATCGTGATGTCCTCGCACGTGGTGGCCGAGCTGGAGGACTCCTGCGACCACCTGCTGCTGGTCGGCGACGGCCGGGTCCGGCTGGCCGGCGAGATCGACGACCTGCTCGCCGCCCACCTGCGGGTCAGCGGGCCCGCCGGGAAGGCGGGCCTGGACACGCACACCGTGGTCGAGGACCGGGTCACCGGCCGCCAGCGGACCGCGCTGATCCGCCCGGCCGGCCCGCTCGGCGGCGACTGGCACGCCTCGGCGCCCACCCTGGAGGAACTGGTCCTCGCCCACCTGCGCAACCCGCAGGCCCCCGCCCTGACCACCGCACCGGCCGCGACCGAGGAGAGCGCCGCATGACCGCCGCGACCGCCCCGGCCACCGTCCGGGCCCCCGCGGCGCGGCCCCGGACGGCCCGCTGGCTGCTGCGCCTGCACCGCCCCGCGCTCGTCGTCTGGACCGCTCTGGTGGTCCTCGGCGCCGCCCTGCTGCTGTGGCTCGCCGGACCGCTCACCGACGCGGCCGCGGAGGGCTGGCGGCAGTACAACGCCTGCGAGTGGTCCGAGAAGTGCCCCTACGCCCAGGACGCGATCCTGCGCTACAAGGATGTCTACAACTACCTCACGCTGTCCCTCGCCGCGCTGCCGTTCCTCGTGGCCGGCTGGGCCGGCGCCGCCCTCACCGGCCGCGAACTGGAGTCCGGCACCGCCCGCCTCGCCTGGACCCAGGGCATCACCCCCGTCCGCTGGCTGACCACCAGGCTGGCCCTGCCCGCCGCCGCGGTCGCCGCGGGCACGACCCTGCTGGTGTTCCTGCACCACCGGGCCTGGTCGGCCGCCGACGGCCGCGTCGACACCGCCAAGAACTGGTCCGACTTCTGGACCTTCCACACCAACGGCCCCACCACCGTCGCCCTCGCCCTGGCCGCCCTCGCCGCCGGCGCCCTCACCGGCCTGGCCCTGGGCCGTGCCCTGCCCGCACTCGCCGTCTCCGTCGTCCTCACCGCCGGAATCTGGGGTCTGGCGCAGTGGCTCATGCCGCGCCTGTGGCCGGCCGTCACCCGCGTGACCGGCCTCGAAGACGGCTACGCCGCCCCCTACTCCGGCGTGGAGGTCGCCAAGGGCCTGGTCACCCGCGGCGGCGCGCACATCCCCGAGCCCGAGTGCTACGCGGCCACCACGGAAGGATGCGCGCGGGAGTTCCGTGAGCACGGCGCCGTCGGCTGGTTCCACACCTACCACCCCGCCTCCCACTACTGGCCGCTCCAGCTCACCACCAGCGCCTTCGTGCTGGCCCTGGCCGCCCTGGCCACCCTGGCCGCGTTCGGCGTGCTCAGGCGCCTGTCCGGGTCACCGAGGGCCGGACGGGGGGCCGCCGCGTGAGCGCCGCCCTCCAGGGCCTGCCCCGCACCGTGCTGCGGCTGCACCGCACCGCCCTGCTGGTGTGGGCCGCCGCCGTCACCGCCCTGACCGGCTGGCTGGTGTGGCTGAACGAGGTCACCGCCGGCCGCGCGCGGCAGGACGAGGCGGTCTGCCGGCGCACCCACACCTGCACGGACTTCTTCAGCCGCCTCGACTACAGCGTGCCGGCCGGCTGGATCTCCACCCTCGTCTGCTACAGCTTCCTCGCTGTCGCCGCGTTCGCGGGCGGTGCCCTGATCGGCCGCGAACTGGAGACCGGCACCGCGAACCTGGCCTGGACACAGGGCGTCACCCCGGTCCGCTGGCTGACCGCGAAGCTCGTCCTCCCGGCCCTGGCCGTCACGGCCGGCGGCCTGGTCCTGGTGGGGGTGTACCGCTGGGGCCGGGCGGCCAACGCGGACCTGCTGGCCACCGACGACTGGACCTCCGTCGACGTCTTCGCGGCCCTGGGCCCGCTCACCGTCGCGTACGGCCTGTGCGCCCTGGCGGTCGGCACCCTCACCGCGCTGCTGCTGCGGCGCACCCTGGCCGCGCTCGGCACCACGTGCGCCGTGATGTGGCTGGTCCACTTCGTGGTGGACGGCTGCCGCCCCTACCTGTGGCCGGCGGTGACCCGTACCTCGCCGAAGCCGTTCGTGCTGCCCGAGAGCGCCTGGCAGGGGAACACCGGACGGAACGCCGACGGCTATTTCGCCGTCTACCACCCCGCGTCCCACTTCTGGCCCCTGCACCTGGTGGAGACGGGCGTCGTGCTGGCCCTGACCGCGCTGGTGACGACGGCCGCCTTCCTGGTGCTGCGCCGCCGGGCCGCCTGAGCCGGCCCCCCGGGTGCGCGTCCCTTCCACGGGGGGAGGGACGCACACCCGGGGGCCGCCCCTCGATATCCGGGACGTCATGTCTCCGTAACCATCGATTCAGACTGGCTTGCGACGCTCGGCCAATGAAGCCCGCCGTGCCAGAGCCTTCGCCGCCCCCCGAGGGGCTCGCGGGGAACGGGGCCGTGACGCTCCCGCCCGCACGTTCCGACGCGCCTGTCTCGCGCGTGGCGCGGAAGAATGGTGTCATGAGTCAGCAAGACACCCAGGCAGAGGTCCAGCACACGCAGCCCTCCGTGGGCTCCATCGCCGCGCACCGGCCCCATACCGTCGCCGCGACCGTTTCCGACCTGGAACCCGACCTCGACGCCGACCTCGACGCCTACGAAGAGGCGCAGAGCGACGGGGCACCGCTGCCCCAGGGTCGTTTCCTCGACCGGGAGCGCAGCTGGCTCGCCTTCAACGAGCGCGTCCTGGAACTGGCCGAGGACCCGAACACCCCCCTGCTGGAGCGCGCAAACTTCCTGGCGATCTTCGCCAGCAACCTGGACGAGTTCTTCATGGTCCGGGTGGCCGGCCTGAAGCGCCGCATCGCCACCGGTGTCGCCACCCGCTCCGCGTCCGGCCTCCAGCCGCGCGAGGTGCTGGAGATGATCTGGGCCCGCTCACGCGAGCTGATGGCCCGGCACGCCGCCTGCTACCACGAGGACGTCGCCCCCGCGCTCGCCGACGAGGGCATCCACCTGGTCCGCTGGAACGAACTGGCCGAGAAGGAGCAGGCACGCCTCTTCACGCTCTTCCGGCACCAGATCTTCCCCGTGCTGACCCCGCTGGCCGTCGACCCGGCGCACCCGTTCCCGTACATCTCCGGCCTGTCCCTGAACCTGGCCGTCGTCGTACGCAACCCGGTCAGCGGCCACAAGCACTTCGCGCGCGTGAAGGTGCCGCCGCTGCTGTCCCGCTTCCTGGAGGCCGCGCCGGGCCGCTACGTCCCGCTCGAGGACGTCATCGCCGCGCACCTGGAGGAGCTGTTCCCGGGCATGGAGGTGCTGGAGCACCACGCCTTCCGGCTCACCCGCAACGAGGACCTCGAGGTCGAGGAGGACGACGCCGAGAACCTGCTCCAGGCGCTGGAGAAGGAGCTCATGCGGCGCCGCTTCGGACCGCCGGTGCGCCTCGAGGTCGAGGAGTCCATCGACCGCGAGGTGCTGGACCTGCTGGTCCGCGAGCTGAAGATCTCCGAGGCCGAGGTGTACCCGCTGCCGGGCCCACTGGACCTCACCGGCCTCTTCCGCATCCACAGCCTCGACCGGCCGGAGCTGAAGTACCCGAAGTTCGTCGCGGGCACCCACCGCGACCTGGCCGAGGTGGAGTCGGCGTCCGCACCGGACATCTTCGCCGCCCTGCGCGCCCGGGACGTGCTGCTGCACCACCCGTACGACTCCTTCTCCACCTCCGTGCAGGCCTTCCTGGAGCAGGCGGCCGGCGACCCGGACGTGCTGGCGATCAAGCAGACCCTGTACCGCACCTCCGGCGACTCCCCGATAGTCGACGCGCTCATCGACGCCGCCGAGTCCGGCAAGCAGGTCCTCGTGCTGGTCGAGATCAAGGCCCGCTTCGACGAGCACGCCAACATCAAGTGGGCGCGCAAGCTGGAGGAGGCCGGCTGCCACGTGGTGTACGGCCTGGTCGGCCTGAAGACGCACTGCAAGCTGTCCCTGGTGGTCCGTCAGGAGGGGGACACCCTCCGCCGCTACAGCCACGTCGGCACCGGCAACTACCACCCGAAGACGGCCCGGCTGTATGAGGACCTCGGCCTGCTCACCGCCGACCCGCAGGTCGGCGCGGACCTCTCCGACCTCTTCAACCGGCTGTCCGGCTACTCCCGCCGGGAGACCTACCGCCGCCTCCTCGTCGCCCCCAAGTCGCTGCGCGACGGCCTGATAGCGCGCATCGACAAGGAGGTCCAGCACCACCGGGCCGGCCGCCCCGCCTTCGTACGCGTCAAGGTCAACTCGATGGTCGACGAGGCGGTCATCGACGCGCTCTACCGCGCCTCCCAGGCCGGCGTGCCGGTGGACGTGTGGGTGCGCGGCATCTGCGCCGTCCGCCCCGGCGTCGCGGGCCTGTCGGAGAACATCCGGGTCCGCTCCATCCTCGGCCGCTTCCTCGAGCACTCCCGGGTGTTCGCCTTCGGCAACGGCGGCGAACCCGAGGTGTGGATCGGCAGCGCCGACATGATGCACCGCAACCTCGACCGCCGGATCGAGGCCCTCGTCCGGGTCACCGACCCCGGCCACCGGGCGGCCATGAACAGGCTGCTCGACACCGGCATGTCCGACACCACCGCCTCCTGGCACCTCGGCCCCGACGGCGAGTGGACCCGGCACGCGACCGACGCGGACGGACAGCCACTGCGCAACGTCCAGGAGATGCTCATAGACGCCCGGAGGCGCCGGCGTGGCACAGCGACACCTTGACCCGACGGACCCCACGGCCCAGGCGGTGACCGGGGAGGCCCTCGCGGGCTACCTCCGCGCCCGGGCCACGGAGTTCCTCCGCGCGCTGCGCACGCACCGGGAGACCGGCGGCGTCACCGCGGGCGGCGCGGAGGAGTCCGTCGACGCGGCGCTGCTGCTGCGCCGCTCGGCCCGCCGCATCAGCGCCAGCCTGCACACCTTCCGCCCGCTGCTCGACCCGGACTGGTCCGAGGAGCTGCGCCCGGAACTGGCCTGGCTGTCGGGCACCCTGAAACTGGAGCACGCCTACGAGGCCCGGCTGGAACGGCTGCTGCAGGCCCTGAACCGGCTCTCGGGCACCGCGGCGCTGCCGGCCCAGCCCGTGGCCGCGGTGGCCGCCGGCGCCCTGGCCGACGGGGCCGGCGCGGCCGCGGGCGGTCGCGGCACGGGGACGGCACCCGTCCCACTGAACGCGCCGCCCCACACCGGCGGCCCCGCCCGGCCGGCACCCGCCCCGGAACGCGGCAACCTGACGGTCGGCGCGGCCAAGGCGGGGGCCCTGCTGGAACGCCAGCTCACCCTCGCCCGGACCCGGGCCCACTCCACGGCCCTGCAGGCCCTCGGCTCCTCCCGCTTCCACGCGGTCGCCGACAAAGTGGCCTTACTGGCGAGCGAGGTCCCGCTCACCCCCGACGCGCCCGGCACCGCGCTGCACCCCCTCGCCGCCGCGGCCGAGGAACGCCTCACCCAGGCCGTCACCGCGCTCCCGCTGCTCACCGCCGGCCACCCCTACAACGCGGAGGCCCTGGTCCACGGCCTGTCCCCGGACCCGTCCCCGCACCCCCAGGACGGCCCCTGGCACCAGGTCCGCCTGCTGCTGCGCCTGCACCGCTACGCCCGTGAGGTGCTGCACGGCGGCAACTCCCCCGCCGACGTGAGGCTGCTGACGGCCGGCCAGTCGCTGAACCGGCACCGGGACGCCTCGGAGGCTGCGGCCGCGGCGGCCCAGGCCGCTCGCACCCCCCGCATCACCCCGGCGACGGCGTACGCCCTCGGCGTGCTCCACGCCGACCAGCGGCACGAGGTGGAAGCGGCCAGGTTCGCCTTCCAGCAGGCCTGGCAGAGGCAGCCGGTCGGCGCGTCCTGAACCCCCGCGAGGAGGCGATGTGAACGACACCACGGTCCAGGCGGCCGGCTGCGTCCTGTGGCGCCGCTCGCCGGCGGCCGGCGGTCTGGAACTCTGCCTGGTCCACCGGCCCAAGTACGACGACTGGTCCCACCCGAAGGGCAAGCTGAAGCGGGGCGAGGACGCGCTCACCGGCGCCCTGCGCGAGGTCGCGGAGGAGACCGGGTACACGGCCGAGCCCGGATCCGAGCTGCCGACCCTGAGCTATCTGGCCAACGGCCGTCCCAAGCGGGTGCGTTACTGGGCGGCCGAGGCCACCGCGGGAGCCTTCGCGCCGAACGACGAGGTGGACCGGATCCTGTGGCTCTCCCCCGCGGAGGCCCGCCACCGGCTGACCCAGCCACGCGACCGCGACCTCGTCGACGCCCTCACCCGGCGCTTCGAGCACCGCTGACGGGGCGCCCGGCGAGGCCGGGAGGGGACGGCCGAGAAGGCCGGGACGGCCGCTTCACTCCACCTCCGCGTGTGCCTGGGCGTCCGCTCTGGCGAGGCTGCGGGCCCGGCGGGCCGGGCCGCGCCAGCCGCAGCTGCAGCGGGCCACGCAGAAGCGGCCCTGCTCGGTCGTCGTCGTGAGGTGTTCCTGCCCCTGCCGGGCTCGCCCCGGCCCGTCCTGCTGCACCACGGTGACAACGGTACGGCAGCGCGTGACGGTGCTCCCTACCGGTCGTTAACCGGGAAGACAGGGGGCCCGTGACGGACCTACCGGCTGGGGGTTTCACGCGATGGATCGGCGGCAGTACAGGCGAGTGGGAAGGACCGCCCTCGCGGTGGGAGTCATGCTCGGGCTAGGGGCGGCCGCCACCGGGTGCACCGGTGACCGGGCCGCCGCCGAGGGTGCGCACGGCGCCGGCGGTGACCCGGTGGCCGTGCTGCGGCGGGCCGCCGACACCCTGCGCGAGACGGGCAGCTCCAAGGCCACCACGTCCATGGAGATGGCGACCGGCGGCACCCGGGTCACCATCCGCGGCCGGGGCGGCTACGACTTCCGGCGCCGGCTCGGAGAGCTGACCGTGGTGCTCCCGGAGGACCCGGCGGGCACCTCCGAGCACCGGCCCATCACCGAGCTCCTCGCACCCGGTGCCCTGTTCATGAAGAACCGGGGCGCGGGCGTGCCCGCCGACAAGTGGGTACGGGTGGAGACCGCGGGCCTGTCCGACGGCAACCTCGTCACCGGCGGCGCCACCGACCCGTACGCGGCGGCGGAGGTGCTGCGCGGGACGCGCACGGCGACGTACATGGGGAAGGCCGAGGTGGGCGGGACCCCGGTGCGGCACTACCGGGGCACGGCGGACCTGTCCCGCGCGTCGGCGAACGCCTCGGTGGACAACCGGGCGTCCCTGGCCGCGGCCGCGAAGGGGTTCGCCACGGCGGAGGTGCCGTTCGACGTCTATCTGGACGACCAGGGCCGCATCCGCAAGCTGCGCCAGCGCTTCAGCTTCGTCAACGGCCTCGAGAAGACACCGGTGGCGGTCGCCTCGACCACGCGGCTGTTCGGGTTCGGCACCCCCGTCGACGTACGGCTGCCCAGCCCGGCGGACATCTACGCGGGCCGTATCGCCGAGAGCGGGGCCGGCGGGGGCGCCGGCGCCGGGGGCGAGATCCAGTCAGGGCACTAGTCAGTGACGCACCTGCCGAACTAGCCCGTCCGTGCCATGCGCGGTGTGTGGAGCGCTGCCTACTCTAGGAAGTCGGTGACGGCAGAGACGAGGTGACGCACGTGGCTCCGCTCGGCGGTACGGCAGTTCAGGACCACGTGGCCCTCGACGAGATCGAACTGTGCGGAGAGCTGATCATCGCCGCCTCGGCCGCCGAGGACCGGCTGAGCCTGGAGAGCATCGACGCGGTGCTGCGGGTGGCCGAGGAGCGGAAATCCGCCGATCGCCCCCGGAGCCGGGACCGGCTCTGAGACCCGCGGCGGGCCCGGCTCAGGTACGCAGCAGCCGGCCGATCGCCTTCGTCGCCTCGTCCACCTTGGCCTCGATCTCGTCGCCGCCCTTGACGGCCGCGTCCGCCACACAGTGCCGCAGGTGCTCCTCCAGCAGTTGCAGGGCGAAGGACTGCAGGGCCTTGGTGGAGGCGGACACCTGGGTGAGTATGTCGATGCAGTACGTGTCCTCGTCGACCATGCGCTGCAGGCCGCGGATCTGGCCCTCGATGCGGCGCAGCCGCTTGAGGTGCTCGTCCTTCTGCTTGTGGTAGCCGTGCGTGGCGCCGGCCTCGGTCGTCGTCATCACGGGCCTCCATGTCGGGACGAGCGGCGGATACATACCCCTACTGGGTATATGGTAACGAATTTCGCGGGGTAGAGGGCCCTTGGTACGCCCCCGTGCCGATCGATCCGAGCGATGGGCGACACTGGGAGACGGCCCGATAGCCGTGGCCGGATGTTGCGCCTAGCATCAGCCTGACCGAAACCGAAGCACCTAGAGGACCCCAAGTGCGCTTTCGTCTGACCCCCAGGGAGACGAGCTTCTACGACATGTTCGCCGCCTCCGCGGACAACATCGTCACGGGCTCGAAGCTCCTGATGGAACTGCTCGGGGCGGACGCTTCCGCCCGAGCCGAGATCGCAGAGCGTATGCGGGCCGCGGAACACGCAGGTGACGACGCCACGCACGCGATCTTCCACCAGCTGAACTCCTCCTTCATCACGCCCTTCGACCGTGAGGACATCTACGCCCTCGCCGGTTCCCTGGACGACATCATGGACTTCATGGAGGAGGCCGTCGACCTGGTCGTCCTCTACAACGTCGAGGAGCTGCCGAAGGGCGTCGAGCAGCAGATCGAGGTGCTGGCCAGGGCGGCCGAGCTGACCGCCGAGGCGATGCCCAACCTGCGCACGATGGACAACCTCACCGAGTACTGGATCGAGGTCAACCGGCTCGAGAACCAGGCCGACCAGATCCACCGCAAGCTGCTGGCCCACCTCTTCAACGGCAAGTACGACGCCATCGAGGTGCTGAAGCTGAAGCAGATCGTGGATGTGCTCGAGGAGGCGGCGGACGCGTTCGAGCACGTGGCGAACACGGTGGAGACCATCGCCGTCAAGGAGTCCTGAGGCGTCGATGGACACCTTCGCCCTGATCGTGACCGTCGCGGTCGCGCTCTTCTTCACGTACACGAACGGCTTCCACGACTCCGCGAACGCGATCGCGACCTCGGTCTCGACGCGGGCGCTGACCCCGCGGGCGGCGCTCGCCATGGCCGCGGTGATGAACCTCGCCGGTGCCTTCCTGGGCTCCGGGGTCGCCAAGACCGTCAGCGAGGGCCTGATCGAGACACCGCAGGGCTCGAAGGGGATGGCCATCCTCTTCGCCGCCCTGGTCGGCGCCATCGTCTGGAACCTGCTGACCTGGTACTTCGGCCTGCCCTCGTCGTCCTCGCACGCCCTCTTCGGCGGCATGGTCGGCGCGGCCCTCGCGGGCGGCACCGAGGTGCTCTGGAACGGCGTCCTGGACAAGGTCGTCATCCCGATGTTCCTCTCGCCGGTCGTCGGCCTGATCGTCGGCTACCTGGTGATGACGGCCATCCTGTGGCTGTTCCGCCGGTCCAACCCGCACAAGGCCAAGCGGGGCTTCCGTATCGCGCAGACGGTGTCGGCGGCCGCGATGGCACTCGGGCACGGTCTGCAGGACGCCCAGAAGACCATGGGTGTCGTGGTGCTGGCCCTGGTCATCTCGGGCCACGAGACCTTCGGCGACCCGATCCCGGTCTGGGTCAAGATCGTCTGCGCCGTGATGCTGTCCCTGGGCACGTACGCCGGTGGCTGGCGGATCATGCGCACGCTGGGCCGCAAGATCATCGAGCTTGACCCGCCGCAGGGGTTCGCGGCCGAGGCGACGGGCGCGTCGATCATGTTCACCACGGCGTTCCTCTTCAAGGCGCCGATCTCCACCACCCATGTCATCACCTCGGCGATCATGGGCGTGGGCGCGACGAAGCGGGTGAACGCGGTGCGCTGGGGCGTTGCCAAGAACATCGTCCTGGGCTGGTTCATCACCATGCCGGCGGCGGCCCTGGTCGCCGCGGCGGCCTTCGGGATCGTGAACCTGACCGTCCTCTAGCGGGCCGGACAGCACGGCGGACGCGACTGGGCCCGCCCCCGGGATTCCGGGGGCGGGCCCTTTTGCGTCCCCGCGGTGGCACCGCCATGCAGCACCGCGAGGGGATCTGGATTACCCGAAGCGCCCGGAGATGTAGTCCTCCGTGGCCTGTACCGACGGGTTGGAGAAGATCCGCTCGGTGTCGTCGATCTCGATCAGCCGTCCGGGCTGGCCGACCGCCGCCAGGTTGAAGAACGCCGTACGGTCCGACACCCGGGCCGCCTGCTGCATGTTGTGCGTCACGATGACGATCGTGAAGCGCTCCTTCAGCTCACCGATCAGGTCCTCGATGGCGAGCGTGGAGATCGGGTCCAGGGCCGAGCACGGCTCGTCCATCAGCAGCACCTTCGGCTCCACGGCGATCGCCCGCGCGATGCAGAGGCGCTGCTGCTGGCCGCCGGACAGGCCGGAGCCGGGCTTGTTCAGCCGGTCCTTGACCTCGTTCCAGAGGTTCGCGCCCTTCAGCGACTTCTCCACGATGTCGCCGAGCTCGGACTTCTTGTAGCTGCCGTTGAGCCGCAGCCCCGCCGCCACGTTGTCGAAGATCGACATCGTCGGGAAGGGGTTCGGCCGCTGGAACACCATGCCGACCTCGCGCCGTACCGACACCGGGTCGATCCCGGCGCCGTACAGGTCCTCGTCGTCCAGCAGCACCTTGCCCTCGACACGGCCGCCGGACGTCACCTCGTGCATCCGGTTCAGCGTGCGCAGGAACGTCGACTTGCCGCAGCCGGACGGCCCGATGAACGCCGTCACCGAGCGCGGCTCGACCGTCATCGAGATGTCCTCGATCGCCTTGTGGGAGCCGTAGTAAGCGGTGAGTCCGCTCACGTCGATTCGCTTGGCCATAACTACTTCACTTCCAGTCAGTCGCTGAGGGGGTCGCCACGCGGCGGTAGCCGCAAATCGATGCCTTAGCGACCGGTCTTCGGGGCCTTCCAGCGGGCGATGCCCCGGGCCACCATGTTGAGGATCATCACGAAGGCGATCAGCGTGAGCGAGGCCGCCCACGCGCGGTCGTACGCCGCATTGGCGCCGGCGCTCTGCGCGTACTGCTGGTAGATGTACAGCGGCAGCGACGACTGCGCGCCCTCGAAGGGGTTGTTGTTGATGAACGGGTTGCCGAACACCAGCAGCAGCACCGGCGCGGTCTCGCCCGCGATACGGGCGACGGCGAGCATGACGCCGGTGGTGATGCCGCCGATCGAGGTCGGCAGGACCACCTTGAGGATGGTGCGCCACTTCGGCACGCCCAGCGCCAGCGACGCCTCGCGCAGCTCGTTCGGTACGAGCTTGAGCATCTCCTCGGTGGAGCGGACCACGACGGGCATCATCAGGATGGCCAGCGCGAGAGAGCCGGCGAAGCCGAAGGGCTGCATCTTGAAGATCAGCATCAGGCTGAGGATGAACAGGCCCGCGACGATCGAGGGGATGCCGGTCATCACGTCGACGAAGAAGGTGACGGACTTGGCGAGCCTGCCGCGCCCGTACTCCACCAGGTAGATCGCGGTGAGGATGCCGATCGGCGCGCCGATCACGGTGGCGAGGCCGACCTGCTCCAGGCTGCCGATGATGGCGGCGTAGATGCCGCCGCCCGGCTCGGAGTCGGCGACGACCCCCATGGAGTGGGTCAGGAAGTAGAGGTCGAGGACCTTCACACCGCGCGCCACGGTCACCCAGATCAGGGAGACCAGCGGGACGACGGCGAGCAGGAAGGCGACCCAGACGAGCGAGGTCGCGACGCGGTCCTTCGCCTGGCGGCGGCCCTCGACGCGGGCGGCGATGCCGAACGTGCCGAGGATGAACAGGATCGCGGCGATCAGGCCCCACTGGACCTTGCTGTCCAGGCCGGCGGCGAGGCCGATGCCCACCGCGACCACGAGGGACCCGGCGGCGATGGCCCAGGGGGACCACTTCGGCAGGCTCGCGCCGCGCAGCGAACTGGCGCGCTTGTCGGCGAGGCTGGCGGTGCTCATGCGTTGGCCCCCGAGTACTCCTTGCGGCGGGCGATGATCGCGCGGGCCGCACCGTTGACCAGCAGGGTGATGACGAACAGGATCAGACCGGAGGCGATCAGCGCGTCACGGCCGTCCTGCGTCGCCTCGCTGAACTTGCTGGCGATGTTCTGGGCGAAGGTGCCGCCGCCCGGGTCGAGCAGGCTGGCCTGGATGTCGAAGGTCGGGGAGAGCACGGTGGCGACGGCCATGGTCTCGCCGAGGGCGCGGCCGAGGCCGAGCATCGAGGCGGAGATCACGCCGGAGCGGCCGAAGGGGATCACCGCCATGCGGATGACCTCCCAGCGCGTGGCGCCGAGGGCCAGCGCGGCCTCCTCGTGCATCTGCGGGACCTGCCGGAAGACCTCACGGCTCACGTTGGTGATGATCGGCAGGATCATGATCGCCAGCAGGATGCCGACGGTGAGCATCGAGCGCGGGGCGCCGCCCTGCCAGTCGAAGACGCCGGTCCAGCCCAGGTACTTGTCCAGCCAGCCGTAGAGGCCGGTCATGTGCGGTACGAGGACCAGCGCGCCCCACAGGCCGTACACGATGGACGGCACTGCGGCGAGCAGGTCGATCACGTACGCGACCGGGCCGGCCAGCCTGCGCGGCGCGTAGTGCGTGATGAACAGCGCGATGGCGACCGAGACCGGGACCGCGATGACCATGGCGACGATCGAGGAGACGACCGTGCCGAAGGCCAGCACCGCGATGCCGAAGACCGGCGGGGTGAGGTTGGTGTTCCACTCGAAGGTGGTCAGGAAGTTGCCGTGGTCCTTGCTGATCGCGAGCGAGGCGCGGTAGGTGAGGAAGACCGCGATCGCGGCCATGATCACCAGCAGCAGGATGCCCGAGCCACGGGACAGGCCGAGGAAGACGCGGTCACCGGGGCGGGTCGCGCCACGGGCGCTGCGCGCCTGCTCGGTCAGGGTCGGCTCGGGACTTGGGGGAAGTGCGTCGGTTGTGTGCGTCGATATGTCCATCGGGTTCTCCGGTCTGCGGAGCCGCCCGACGGGCGGCTCGGTGGAGCCGTACGCCCGTCGGGGGGGCGGTGCGGCTCCGGGCGGCGGTGCACCGGACGGTGCGGTCCGGCCCCGCGGGGGCCGGACCGCACTCAGGTCAGTTCAGGCCCTCGATGGTGGTGCGGACCTTGGCGATGATCTCGTCGGGGACGGGCGCGTAGTCGATGCCCGAGAGGATCTTCTGGCCGTCCTCGCTGGCGATGTAGCGCAGGAAGGCCTTGGTGGCGGGCAGGCTGTCCGCCTTGTTGCCCTTGTCGCAGACGATCTCGTAGGTGACCAGGGTGATCGGGTACGCGCCCTCGGCCTTGGTCTTGTAGTCGAGCTGCAGCGACAGGTCCTTGCCGGTGCCGACGACCTTGGCGGCCGCGATGTCGGCGGTGGCGCTCTCGGTGCTGGGGGCGACCGGCTTGCTGGCGCCCGTGTCGATGGAGACGGGCTTGATGCCGTCCGAGACGTAGGACAGCTCGAAGTAGCCGATGGCGCCGGAGGTCTGCTTCACCTGCTGGGCCACGCCCGCGGACTGCGGAGCGGACTGGCCGCCCTTGGCCTGCCAGGCCTTGCCGCCGGAGTACTTCCAGTTACCCGGGGTGGTGGCGATCAGGTACTTGGTGAAGTTGTCCGTGGTGCCGGACTCGTCCGAGCGGTGGAACGGCTGGATCTTGAGGTCGGGAAGCTTCGCCGACGGGTTCAGCTTCTTGATCGCCGCGTCGTTCCAGTTGGTGATCTTGCTGTCGAAGATCTTGGCGAGGGTCGGCGCGTCCAGGACCAGGTTGTCCACACCCGGGACGTTGAAGCCGACGGCGATCGGGCCGCCGACCATCGGGAGGTCGATGCCCTGGCCGCCGGAGCAGACCTTCTTGGAGGCGGTGACCTCTTCCGGCTTCAGCGCGGAGTCGGAGCCCGCGAAGGCGACCTGGCCCTGCGTGAACGCGGTGACACCGGCGCCCGAACCGCCGCCCTTGTAGTTGATCTGCACGCCGCAGGCCTGCGAGAAGTTCTTCACCCAGGCGTCGATCGCGTTCTTCTGCGCGGAGGAGCCGTCGGCGAGGAGCTGGCCCTTGGCGCCGTCGCACTTGATGGAGCTGGCGCTGGTCGACGACGAAGAGCCGTCCGTCGTCTTCTTGCCCGTGTCGTCGGAGCCGCACGCCGTCAGGGCCAGGGCGCCGGAGACGGCGACAGCACCGAGCGAGAGGGCGCGGAGCCGGTTCTTGCGCTGAAGCTTCACTTTCGGGAGTTCCTTCCAGGAGCCGCCGCAGTCGGCGGCGTGCGAAGACATCGAAGGTGCGTGAGCGCGTTCATGGCCGCCCGGAGCACCGCGTAAGGCCGAAATTAGGCAGAACAGGTGAAGCCGCCGATGGCCGGAAGTGAACGAGGGGTGAACCCCTGCCGTCGGCCCGGTGAGGTCACGGAATGCTCACGGGGAGAACACGTGGAGGTACCGGCATCCCTCTCCCGCGGACACACTCTCGATGTTCTCCCTCGTGCGACGGGAACCCGTGTGCGCATGGCGTCGTCTCGTTCCAGGAGAGCCGAGGAAGGGCGACGGAAATGGAACGGCGTACGTTCATCACGGGCGGCACGGCCGCGCTGGCCACCACCGCGCTGGCCGGCTGCAGCTCCGGTACGGACCCCTCCGCGCGGTCCTCGGCGCGGTCCTACTCATCGTCCGGTACGGCACTGAAGACCACCAGCCAGGCCGCCGCCGCGAACTGGGCGGCCCTCGCCCGCGACCTGGACGGCACCCTGGTGCGCCCCGGGGACGCGAGCTGGACGACGGCCCACCAGCTCTACAACACCCGCTTCGACGGCCTGAAACCCGCCGCCGTGGCCTACGTCGCCCACACCACCGACATCCGTACGACGCTGGCGTACGCCAGGGCGCACGGCATACGCGTGTCGATACGCAACGGCGGCCACTCCTACGCGGGCTACTCCTCCGGCGACAACCGGCTCGTCCTCGACGTCTCCCGGCTGAACCGGATCCGGGTGAGCGGCGGGCAGGCGGTGGTCGGCGCCGGCTCCAAACTGATCGACGTCTACCGCGGGCTGGCGGCGAAGGGCGTGACCATACCCGCCGGTTCCTGCCCCACCGTCGGCGTCACCGGCCTGGTCCTCGGCGGCGGCCACGGAGTCGCCTCCCGTGCCTACGGCCTGACCTGCGACAGCCTCACCCGGGCGACGCTCGTCACCGCCGACGGCACCCAGGTCACGGCCGACGCGCACAACCACTCCGACCTGTTCTGGGCGCTGCGCGGCGCGGGCAACGGCAACTTCGGCGTCGTCACCGAACTGCACTTCAGGACCCATCCGGCGCCGCAGGCGGTGACGGCGTACATGACGTGGCCCTGGTCCAAGGCGGCCGCGGTCGTCAAGGCCTGGCAGGAGTGGGGCCCCACCCAGCCGGACGAGATCTGGTCCTCCCTGCACCTGGCCTGCTCACCGGGCCGCACCCCCACCGTCTCGGTGGCCTGCTTCTCCCTCGGCACCTACGGCGAGCTGCAGAACGCAGTGGACCGCCTGGCCCACAAGGCCGGCGCGAACGCCTCCTCCGTCTCGCTGCGCCGCCGGGGCTACGAGGAGGCCATGGAGATCTACGCCGGCTGCTCCTCCTTCTCCTCCGACGCCCAGTGCCACCTGCCCGGCTCCACCCCGGGCCGCTCCTCCCGGGGCAGGCTGGGCCGCGAGACCTACGCGGCCCGCTCCGACTTCTTCGACCGCTCGCTGTCCGCCGCGGGCATCCAGACCCTGCTCAGGCAGATCGGCTCCGTCCGCGGCGGCGCGGGCAGCATCGCGTTCACCGCGCTCGGCGGCGCGGTCAACCGGGTCTCCCCCACGGCGACGGCCTTCGTCCACCGCCGCTCCCGGATGCTGGCGCAGTACATCGCCTCCTGGGGCGCGGGCGCCTCCGGCGGTACGGCGCAGTCGTGGCTGACGTCGGCTCACCAGGCCATGGCGCCCCACGCCTCCGGCGCGGCCTACCAGAACTACACGGACCCCACCTTGAAGAACTGGCGCAAGGCCTACTACGGGGACGCGGCGACACGGCTGAGCATGGTGAAGAAGCAGTACGACCCGGACCGCTTCTTCACCTACGCGCAGGGGCTGTAGGGGACCGCGTACCGTCGCCGGCCGCGTGGGAGCATCCGGACGGGAAGACTGTGCGGGACGGCCGGCTCGGGACCGGCGGCCTGAAGGGGATCGTGGAGAAGGTCTTCGACAGCGAGGACCTTCCCGCGCGGGATGGCCTTGCCGCGTGGGCCGAGGTCACTCGTCGCGCGGTGATGCCCACGGCCTTCCGGCTGTTGGACATCGACACCTTCGACGGCTGGTTCAAGACGATGCCGCTGGGCCGGGCGCAGGTCTCGGCCATGTCGTACTCGTCGTTCTGCACCCTGCGGACACCACACCTGATCCGCGCGTCCGATCCGGAGTGCCTGCAGATCGCGCTTCCCCGCTCCGGCTCCCACGTGCAGCCTGACTGGTCGACGTCAGCGTCAGGACCGCCGCCGCGAGGGCAGCCGCTACGGGCAGGGCGTGCCGTTTGCTCATCTGGTTCCCCCAGGTTCGTCCGGTGGTGCTGGTCCGGCAACCCATCGTCGCCGGGCGCACCACGGAACGCCTTAGCAGGGAGTGCCAGGGACTATGCCCGGAGCGCCGGCGGGCGACCGGCGGCGCGCGGTACCCGTCACGCCGCGAGATCCCGTTCCTGGGACTTCAGCGAGTCGCGGGAACCGGGAAGCAGGGCATTGCGCTGCTCCCCCGCGGACCGGCTCCGTACGATCCAACCCGCCCGCGGTGACCGCTCGACCGCCTTCATCAGCGGCGTCAGCAGCGCCATGGCCAGGGGTGACAGCAGCAGCGCGACCGCCGTGCCCAGCGCGAATCCGCCGACGACGTCCGTCGGGTAGTGCACGCCCATGTAGACCCGGCAGAACCCCTCCAGTAGCGCCAGCCCGATGCCGGCCAGGCCGAAGCGGCGGTTGGCCACGAACAGTCCGACCCCGAGCGCCATGGTGATCGTCGCGTGGTCGCTGACGAAGGAGAAGTCCGTCTTCCCGGAGACGAGGACGTCCAGCCCCCGATGGTCCACGAAGGGCCGCGGCCGCTCGACGAACCCCCGTATCGGCACGTTCACCAGCACCGCGATGCCGGCCGCCAACGGGGCCCACACCAGCGCCGAGACGGAGGAGGCCGCCTCCTCGCCGCCCCGTCGCCGCACGGACCACCAGCACCACAGCACGAGCAGCACCATGGCCACCAGCAGCCCGTACTCACCCACGAACTCCATGGCCCGGTCGAACCAGTGCGGCGCGTCCTTGGCCAGGCCATTGATGTCGTACAGCAGCTCGACGTCGGGGTTCGATCCGGATTCGGCGAGTACAGCCATGGTGCTGTGGCCCCTTCGTCGTAGTCCCGGACGCACCTCGTGTGCGTCGCTCCGGCTCCCCGTGGTTCGTAGATCCGCATCCGCCGCACTGCCGTACTGACGTCCGCTCGGCTACGTCAACAGGAACGCACGGCCCCCATCAGAACGTTCCACTCTCCACCGAATGATCACGCAGACGTTATCGAAGAGAGACTCATCTCCGCAGCTCAGGGGGCAGGTTCACGCTCGGTTCAGATGTTCGTGGGGAGTGCTTTTGCGCCATCTTCGGTCACCCGGGTGGCACCGAAGTAGTCGGGGGTGTCGATCGGGTCGAACCGGATCACGGCCCCCGTCCTCGGCGCGTCGATCATGTACCCGCCGCCGACGTAGACACCCACGTGCCGGATGGCCCGCGAGTCGGTGAGGTCGTCGGAGAAGAAGACCAGATCGCCCGGCATCAGCTCGTCCCGCGAGGGGTGCGGACCGGCGTTGTACTGGTCGTTGGCGACCCGGGGCAGGGTGATGCCGACCTTCTCGTACGCGGCCTTGGTCAGACCCGAGCAGTCGAAGCGTCCTCCCTGGTCGGCGGTGCCGTTGCCACCCCAGAGATAGGGCGTGCCGAGCTTGCTCTGGGCGAAGGCGATGGCACCCGCGGCCTGCCGGCTCGGGTCGAGCCGGGCGACCGGCGCGGCGAAGCTCTCCTCCAGGCTGCGGATCCGCTTGACGTAGTTCTGCGTCTCGCTGATGGCCGGTACCCCGCCCGACCTTATGACGCGGTAGGCGCCCGCGTTGTAGGCGGCGAGCATGTTGTCGGAGACGTTCCCGGGAACGTCCTTGACGTACTTGGCGAGTTCGCAGTCGTACGACGCGGCCGACGGAATCGCGTCATTCGGGTCCCAGATGTCGCGCTTGCCGTCGCCGTTGCCGTCGATGCCGTGGGTCGCCCAGGTGCTCGGGATGAACTGGGCGATGCCGCGCGCGTCCGCCGGGCTGACGACGGTCGGATTCCAGCCGCTCTCCTGGTAGAGCTGGGCGGCCAGCAGCGCGGGGCTCAGCGCGGGGCACAGGTTGCCCCACTGCTGCACGAGTTGCTTGTAGGCGGCCGGTACGGCGCCCTTGGCGAGTCCGCGGCTGCCCGTGGCGACGTTGTTGACGAGGTTTCCGGCGACCACGTACACCCCGACGACGAGCAGCATGACGAAGCCCATGCCGAGCCCGACCGCCGCACCACCGAGCACCCATACCTTACGCACGGTGCAACTCTCCCCCATGTCGGACCGGTTCCAGTCATCATCGGCCCGAAGTGGCGCCATTTCACAGGGGAACGGCGAGAACGCCGGGTGGGAACGGAGGCTGACAAGCCCTCAAGATGCCGTCGTCGCCTCGCGGTACAGCTCCGTGGCCTGCCCGCGCAGCACCACGCTGTACGAGACGTCGGCCGTGCTCCCGCCCTTCTCGTACCCGCCGAGCACCCCGACGACCTGACCGTCGCCGTCGGTCCACGGGCTGCCGCTGGTGCCGCCCGGGAAGTCGGGGCAGTCGATGCGCTGCTGGGTGCGGCTCTGCCGGCCCGGCCTGTTGGTGCAGCTGACGGGCGCCTCACGGGAGTCGGGATAGCCGGTCAGCGTCACGGCGGTGGCACCGGTGGCCACCCCGGCCCGGAACCGGCCGGCCCCGACCACGTCCTCGACCTTCCTGCCGTCGAGCGCGTCCAGGCGCGCCAGGGCCACGTCGCTGTCCTCGTCCTGCCCCTTCGCCCACCCGTCCGGGACGAACCGCTTCCCCACCCTCCACACCCCGTACGGCGCCTTCCCGTCCCGGTACCCCGGCACGAACACCAAGTCGCCGTCGGCGCCGTCCACGCAGTGGGCCGCCGTGACGATCAGATCGCGCTGCGGGCTGTGCACGACCGAGGCGGTGCAGAAGTGCCCGCCCGCCGGTGCGCCGGTCCGGTCGGCCCCGAAGAGCGCGCCCACCCGAGCCGTCCGCGCCGTCCCGGCGGCCTCGGCCGTGACACCGAGCGGCCCGGGCCCGTCGTCGGCGGCCGCGACGGAGGCGGAGGTCAGCGCGAGCAGCACCACGGCACCGAGGAGCGCGGGCCGCGAGGTGAACCGGGCACGGGCGGTGCGAGAGCTGCGCTTCATCAGGCCCCCACTCTCCGCCACGAGCTGTGAAAGCCGTCCCGACCACACCGAAACTCTTCCCGCGGAACCTCCCGGACAGGCCACACGATCGCATCCACCGTACTGTCCCGCCGCCACTCCCGCCTCCCGAGCCGTCACACCAGGTGACCATTCCCGCACCCGCGGGGGAACGCCGGCCGCGGCAAACCCTGACGCGCACTCGCCCGTATACAGCCATGGACGGATGGACGGCCTTTCACCCGGAAGGGGATGAGCCGGATGACACCCACGGCACACAGGACCCTCACGCCACTCGGCGCCACGGCGGCGGCGTGCGCGGCCGCGCTCCTCCTCGCCGCCTGCTCCGGCGGGGCCGGCGGCCGGGCGAGCGGCCCGACGGCGAGCCACTCAGCGACCGGAGCCACCCCGGGAACCCGGGTGACGGTCACCGAGACCGAGTACGCGCTGAAGCTGTCCCGGTCGTCGTTCGCACCGGGCACCTACACCTTCGTCTCCGACAACCACGGCAGGATCACGCACGCCCTGTCGATCGACGGCCCCGGCGTGGAGGACGCCAGGACCGGGAACCTCCGCAGCGGCCAGGAGGGCACGCTGACGGTGCACCTCAAGAAGGGCACGTACGACCTGTACTGCCCGGTCGACGGCCACAAGCAACTCGGGATGGACCAGCACATCGAGGTCGGCTGACCCGGGCAGTGGCTTCGCGCCATTCTTCCTGCTTGTGCGCGGCTTGAGTATGCGTACTCAAGCATTTGAGAGTCAGCCCTTATTACGGTTTACGGAGTTGTCCGGCAGTGCCGGCGGTGACATCGAACAGCGGCGAGCGGTGAGCTGGGCCTGATGGGTCAGGGAGGACGTGGTGACTGCGGGGAACGCGGGTTCGTGGGCGTCGGGCGTTTTCGAGGCTGCCAAGGATGCCGCCGCGGACGTGATGGCGGAGCTGACGTCGTTCACCAAGTTCCAGGAGCGGATAGACGAACTGGTCCGTGACTTGAAGTCGTCGCCGGCCAGTTCCCATCACGTCGGCACGGACCAGCCCGCCCGGTGTCATTTCGGTGGTGGTGCAGGCGCCTGGCGTTCGGCCGACGCGCTGGACACCGCCCACGAAAAGGTGATTGGCGAGCTGGAGAAACTGTCCAAGCTGTTGTCCGACTCGATCGAGGGCATGGGGATTGCGGTGCTCGCTTCGAACAAGGGTTACGAGAACGTGGACGCCGACGTGCGGGACCGGCTGCATGCCATCACCGCTGAGACGAAGAAGAGCTTCGGCGGTCAATATGTGACCTACCTGCCCAACGAGAAGGCGGGCGGCACGCACGGCGATCTGAGCAGCACACCGACGGCGGAGGAATCGGGCGGCGAGATCGCAGGAGACATCTGATGGGGAACGACCCGTTCGCCGACATGTCCCATGAGGAGATGCTGGACTGGCTCGACAAGGTCAACCCCGCCATCGTGCAGGCAGGCGCAGAGAAGCTACTCGCAGCGGCCGATGTGATCGAGAAGATCGCCACCGAGCTCAAGACCAGGCCCCAGTACGTGGAATGGAGGGGCCGGGGCGCCGACTCCTTCCGCGCCTGGGGAGGGGACCTGGCCAATGCCGCGTTGCGGATCGCCGACCACCCATGCTGCGGATGCGATCGCCCGCACCAAGTCGTCGATTCCACGGAACGACGGTGGCGCTCAGGCCGACATCGACGCGGCGAAGGCGACACCGAACGACCCTGATGCGGCCGGGATCCTGGCCAAGGCCACCGCGCGGAAGGAAGCGGTGCGCCAGCAGGCGGCCGACGAGATGACGAAGCTGGGGCAGGCGTACCAGCAGTCGGCCGAGCGGCTGACTGGGATGAAGCCGCCGAAGGTCCCGCCGCCGCCGGACGCGATCGTGCCGAAAGGCTCCAAGAACGTCGGCTCCGAGAGAGACAAGGCCTTCCCGGTTCCCACCACCGGCTCGAGATCTTCCGGTGTAGCGTCCAGTGCAGTTGCTTCGGGCCACACTGGGACTGGGTCCACTGGCGCGGCGATCCACACGGCGCAGAGCACGGCGCCGGGCCACGGTGGCGAGGTATCGGCAGGCCGTGCGCCGTATGTGGACCCGGCCGATGCTCCGCACACGGGCATCGACTCTGCCGCGACGGCACCGGACACGCGTACGCATGCCCCCTCGACAGACATCACGTCGCCCGCCCCCGGGCCGGTGTCCAGCGGTCCCAGCACCCCGACCGTTGCTGTGCCGCCCCTGACCAGTGGAGCCACGCGGCGTACAGGCACCGGATCGGGGACGCGGCTGCCCGCCGCGCCTTCGGCCCATGCGGGCCAGGGCCATGCTGCGGGCACGACACGGCCGCTCGGGCCGGGAACCGGGCGCCCGGCTACGGGTACGGGTACGCCCGGGCATAGTGAGGGCCGAACGTCACCCGTTGCCGGACGTACTTCGGCATCGACGCCGTACGGGCACACCTCTGATGGTTCCAATGGGATCCATGGCGGCCGTCCCTCGCAGACGCAGGTGGGCAGGGCGACCCCGTATCGCGGCACGGTCGTAGGCGGTGAGGCGGCGGGCGGGACCACACCTGGCAGCCGGATCACGCCCGGGAGCCGGCCTGGTGAACGGACTCTGCGCGGGACGCAGACTGGTGGCCGATCTGGCTCTACTTCCGAGTCGGGCCCGGGGCAGACTGTGACGGGGCGTGGGCGGGCCCCGTCGGGGCAGGGCACGCCCGCTCAGAGTCGAGGTGTCATGGGCGCTCTGCCCGCGCGGCGTGCGGCCCGAACGGCAACCGGGGAACGGGCTGTTCCGGGCGGTGCCGCACTATCCCCTGACGGGATCGCGGGTGGCTCCGCCTCGGCCGAGCGCAGCGGCAAGGCTCGCACGAACACCGGAGGCGTTCCGACGTCGTCCTCGCCGCGGCGCCGCAATGAGGAACGCGACGCCGTACGTCCGGGATACCTCACCGAGGACGAGGAGACGTGGCTTCCGGACCGACGCCGTATCGTGCCGCCTACCGTCGACTGACTCCTCGCAGAAAGCGGATCGTACCCGTATGTTCAGCAGCCGTCGCCGACTGTACGCCCGCCGAGCCGTGCTCTCCGCCGCCATGGGGCTGATTCTGGCGGGCACCGCAGCCGCGCCCGCGCACTCCGAATCGGTCCGCGACCAGCAGTGGTTTTTGGATGCCATGAAGGCTGAGCAGATGTGGCGAACCAGTACCGGCAAGGGTGTCACGGTCGCGGTCATCGACACCGGCGTCAACTCCGACCATCCCGACCTCGTGGGCCGGGTCCTGCCCGGTAAGGACATGGCAACCACCGAGCGCGGTGACGAGCGCACCGATTACGACGGCCACGGCACCAGGATGGCCGGCTTCATCGCAGGCACCGGAACCCGCGCTGGAGGACACGGAGCATTTGGCCTCGCACCTGGCGCAAAAGTCCTCCCTGTTCGCCTCCCGCGCGTCGAGAAGATCGATCCGGCCGTGGCGGACGAAGTCTTCGCCAGGGCGATGGCGACGGCGATCCGATACGCCACCGACCAAGGTGCGGAGGTCATCAACACTGGATTCGGCAGGGGGCCGGCAGCCCAGCCGGTTCGGGACAGCCTGCTGCCCGGCGTCAAGCTCACGTGAGTCACCCGGACTGCCGTATGCCACCCGTGAGAACATCGTATCGACGCCTCACCCGACCAGCCGTCAGGAACCGTGCGGGGTCGTAGAAGGGGTCAACGACGGAACCACACGACAGGTTCCGCTCCGGCGTCGTTGCCCGGCGTGACCTGCCGTGATACACAGAGTGACCATACGGCTCATTCGTACGAAACCCTCCAGTCAATGACGTCAAGTCGACATACGACCGCGGCGTTGTCGGCGAGAATGGACCTGACCTCTGCACACCGCAGGGGGCTTGCGGAACTACCCACCAGGGGCGGTGACTTACATGCTCTTTGCGGCCGACAAGGGAGACATCAACACCATCATCGGCGGGATCGCTCCGGACTGGGGCCCCTTCGGCAGCCTGGGCAACGAGGCCAAGGTGATGATCGAGGTGGTCATGGCCGTGGCCATTCTGCTCTGCCTGGGCATCGCGGTCTGGGGAGCGGCCAAACAGCGGATCGGCGCGACAGCCCTGCGGGACACCTTCAGCGCGGAACAGGGCAAGGGCCTCATCATCGCGGGCCTCACCGGGGTGTTCATCATCGGCTCGCTCGGCACACTGTTCACGATCGTGTACGGCATGGCGGTCTGACGCCCCCTCCACCGCCGGGCCGGCCCGGCCGTCCCCTCCACCCCACCCACCCGTCGTGCCCACCGGCTGAGGTTGCGTTTCCCTGATGTCGAGTCACCACACCGCGCCCGCGCGGGAACCAGCACGGCTACCGTCGTATGTCTACGACGTGGAGGGGGCCTACCCGGCATGAGTCCCGGAGACGAGCAGGGTTACACCGAGACGGGCCAGACCCGTACCCGCCTGCCCGGCGGCGACCCCTACGGCGGCGCGCCCCGCAGAACGGGCCGCTCCTCCTCCCGGGGCCTGATCACGGTCGTCGGCGTGGTGGTCCTCCTCATCGCGGCGATCGCCTTCGCGAACCGGGGAGACGGTTCCTCGACGGACGGCTCCGCCGACAAGGAAGACCGTCCGAAGGCCGCGTCCACGGCGGCGAGCGGCACCAAGCCGGTCGACACCAAGTCCGCCGGCATCGCCTCGGGCTTCGCCCACACGGAGCAGGGGGCGCAGAGCGCTGCAGCCAACTACGCGGTGGCGTTGGGGTCGGCGGAGATGTTCAACAAGAACGAGCGCGACTCCATCCTCCAGGCCATCATGACCCCCTCCACGGTCGCGAGTTCGAAGGCCGCGATGGACAAGGCCTACACGCCCGGCTTCAGTCAGAGTCTCGGTCTGTACGCGGACGGCACGGCGCCGAAGGGCTACACGTTCGTCTCGCGTACGAGCCCGATCGGCACGAAGGTCACCGAGGCAACCGGTGACGCCGCCACGGTCGAGATCTGGTGCAGCGGGCTTCTCGGCCTCGCGGGCGACAAGTCCACCAACCCGGTCACCAACAGCTGGTTCACCATCACGATGAAGCTCGAGTGGGCCGCCGACGACTGGAAGATCATCAAGCACTCCCAGCAGGAGGGCCCGGCGCCCGTCCCCGGCGACGACAAGGCCTCCAGCTCGGAAGACATCTCGAAGGCCGTCGACGAGTACGGAGGGTTCACCTATGCCCGCTAACCGCCGCGTACTCACCTTGGCCGCCGCCGTCACGGCCGTGCAGACGGCAGCGGTCCTCATGGCGACCCATGCCTTCGCCGCGCCCTCACCGTCGCCCTCGCCGACGAAGAGCGACGACGCCTGCGACTTGATCCACGGCGCCGCCAAACAGTTCTGCGAGAAGGACGGCGGCAGCTCCAAAAAGGGCCTCACCACCCCCGACAACCCCCTCACCTCCACCCTCGACCCCCTCTCCTCTCTCGGCAAGGGCTGTGCGGACGCCGCGTCGTGGACCATCGGCAAGCTCAGTGACGCCGTGAAGGAGACCGCGAACGTCGACTTCACGAACACCAAGTTCCTGCAGCAGTACGCCGTGGTCTTCGCGGCCTCCACGATCCTCACGCTGCTGCTGTGGCTGCTGGCCGTCGCCAAGCGGGCCGTGCGCGGCGTGCCGCTGACCACCGCCATCTCGGAGGCCGTCGGCTTCCTGTGGCTGACGGTGCTGGCCTCCGCCTTCACCCCGCTGATCCTTTACACCGTCGTCTCCGCGGCCGACGGCGTCACGGACGTCCTCGCCAAGGCGACCGGCGACCAGACCGACACGTTCTTCGGCACCTTCTCCGGCGCGCTCGACAAGGGCGACGACATCGGCGGCGGACCGATCATGCTGATCGTCGTCTCCCTGGTCAGCATCCTCGCCGCCGGCATCCTCTGGCTCGAGCTGGTCATCCGCGCCGCCCTGCTCTACGTCGGCGCCCTGCTCGGCACCGTCGTCTACGCCGGCCTGGTCGACAAGAACCTGTGGGGCCACGTGCGGCGCTGGGCCGGGATCATGATCGCCGTCATCCTGGTCAAGCCCGTCATCGTCATCGTGCTCGGCCTGGCCGGCGCGCTGGCCGGCGACAACGGCCCCGACGCCTTCTCCGCCGTCGTCTCCGGCCTCGCCATCATCCTGCTCGCCATCTTCGCCAGCGCGATGATCTACCGCTTCGTCCCCGGCTTCGGCGACGAGATCGCCGGCTCCCGCAGCAACCGCATCATGCAGGGCGCCGAGGGCAAGGCCGCCGCGGTGATCAGCTCCCCGGCCACCATGGTCGCCCAGGGCATCAAGACGCACAGCGCCCGCGCCGACAACAACGGCTCGGGCGGCGGATCCGGCGGCGCCCGCCCCGCCAACCCCGTCTCCGGCGGCGTCGCCGCGCACAGCACCCGTACCGCGCAGGGCGGCGGCGGAGCAGTCCCCTCCACCGCGCCCGCACCGCGCGCGCCCAGCCCGGTCAACACCCCGCACGCCGGCAACACACGCAACAGCAGCAGCAACCGCTCAGGAGGTGACGGGCGTTGACGACCGAGTCCCACATGTCCCATCCGGTCACGCCCCGCCGTACGTATCTGATCGGCCGCGCCCGGCCGAACGCGATCATCGGCCGGAACCGCGAGTCCGGCGAGATCGCGCTGATCGTCGCCGGCGCGTTCCTCGGCATGATGTGCGGCCTGCTCGTTCCCGTCCTGTCCCTGCGGATCGTGCTGCTGACGGGCTTCCCGCTGCTCGCGCTCGCCGCGGTCTACGTGCCGTACAAGCGCCGCACGTTCTACAAGTGGTTCGAGATCAACCGCTCGTACAAGCGCACCGTCAAGCGCGGCACCACCTACCGCTCCGGTGTGGTCGAGGCCGGCATCCGGCTGGACGGGCGGGAGGTCGAGGTCGGGCCGCCGCCCGGCATCGGGCGGATCACCTGGCTCGCCGCGCCGTTCGGGCCCGACGAGATCGCCGTGCTGCTGCACGCCGACCGCAAGACCGTCACCGCCGCGATCGAGATCGAGGGCCCCGGCGTCGGCCTGCGCGACTCCGAGGACCAGGAGGCCCTCGTCGACCGCTTCGGCACGCTGCTCAAGCACGTCGCCAACGGCGACGGCTTCGTCACCCGGCTGCAGATGCTCGCCCGCACCCTGCCCGCCGACCCCGACGCCCACGCCAAGGACGTCACGCTGCGCGGCGACGACAAGGCACCCGACTGGCTGTCCCGGTCCTACGACCAGCTCCAGTCCATGGTGTCCACCAGCAGCGAGCAGCACCGCGCCTACCTCGTCGCCTGCATGCACTACGGCCGCGAACTGGCCGCCGAGGCGCACGCCATGGCCCGGGCCGTCCGCGCGCACGGCGGCAAGGTCGACCGGGACGCCGGGCTCGCCGTGGTCATGGCCCGCGAGCTGACCGACATCTGCTCCCGGCTGCAGGAGGCCGACATCCGCGTCCGCCAGCCCCTCGGGCAGGGCAGACTCGCCTCCCTCATCCACTCCATGTACGACCCGGACCACCCCATCGACCACATCCAGGCGATGACCCAGCGCAACGCCTGGCCGGCCGAACTGGACGCCATGGAGCCCACCTACCTCCAGGCCAAGACCCGCGAGTCCGCCACCCGCGCCCCCTGGTGCCACGCCACCGCCTGGGTGAAGGAGTGGCCGATGACCCCCGTCGGCGTCAACTTCCTCGCGCCCCTGCTGGTCCACACCCCGGACGTCATCCGGACGGTCGCCGTGACGATGGATCTCGAGCCCACCGAGGTGGCCATCGAACGCATGCTGACCGAGAAGACCAACGACGAGGCCGAGGCCTCCCGCGCCGCCAAGATGAACCGCACCGTCGACCCGCGCGACATCGCCGCCCACAACCGCCTGGACCAGCGAGGAGAAGACCTCGCCAGCGGCGCGGCCGGAGTCAACCTGGTCGGCTACATCACCGTCTCCGCCCGGTCCCCCGAGGCCCTCAACCGCGACAAACGGACCATAAGGGCCTCCGCGGGAAAGTCGTACCTGAAGCTGGAGTGGTGCGACCGCGAGCACCACCGGGCCTTCGTGAACACACTTCCCTTCGCCACCGGCATTCGAAGGTAGGGGCTGATGCGCTGATGCGGGACCCGCTGTCCGTCCTCACGGATGCCTTCACGTCCTTCCTGTTCGGAAAGGTCGAGACGACCCGGCTGCCGGTGCGCACCTCCACGGGCCAGGCCCAGGCGGTCTACCTGCCCACCGCCGCGCCCGGCCTCGGCGATTCGGGCGTCATCATCGGCCGCGAGGTGTACTCCGGGAAGGGCTACATCTACGACCCCTTCCAGCTCTACGGCCAGCAGCTGCCGGCCCCCCACTGGCTGGTGCTCGGCGAGTCCGGCAACGGCAAGTCGGCCCTGGAGAAGACGTACGTCCTCAGGCAGCTCCGCTTCAAGGACCGCCAGGTCGTCGTCCTGGACGCCCAGGGCGAGGACGGCGTCGGCGAATGGAACCTGATCGCGGAGGAGCTGGGCATAACTCCCATCCGCCTGGACCCGACCGCCGCCCTGAACCACGGCATCCGGCTGAACCCCCTGGACCCCTCGATCACCACGACGGGCCAGCTCGCGCTGCTGCGCACCATCATCGAGGTCGCGATGGGGCACGGCCTGGACGAGCGCTCCGGCTTCGCCCTCAAGGTCGCCCACTCCTACGTCAACGAGTCCATCGTCGACCGCCAGCCGGTCCTCACCGACATCGTTGAGCAACTGCGTCACCCGGAACCGGAGTCCGCGGAGGCGATGAACGTCGCCATAGACGATGTACGGGCGTGGGGCCTGGACGTCGCCCTGGTCCTGGACCGGCTGGTCGACGGTGACCTGCGCGGCATGTTCGACGGCCCGACCACCGTCGGCATCGACCTGGACGCCCCGCTGATCGTGTTCGACCTGTCCCACATCGACCGCAACTCCATCGCCATGCCGATCCTGATGGCGATCGTCGGCGTGTGGCTGGAGCACACCTGGATCCGCCCCGACCGCAAGAAGCGCATCTTCCTCGTGGAAGAGGCCTGGCACATCATCAACAGCCCGTTCGTCGCGCAGCTCTTCCAGCGGCTGCTGAAGTTCGGGCGCCGGCTCGGCCTGTCCTTCGTGGCGGTCGTCCACCACCTGTCCGACGTGGTGGACGGCGCGGCGGCGAAGGAGGCGGCGGCGATCCTGAAGATGGCGTCGACCAGGACCATCTACGCCCAGAAGGCCGACGAGGCGAGAGCGACGGGCCGGGTCCTCGGCCTGCCGCGCTGGGCGGTCGAGATCATCCCCTCCCTCACCCCGGGCATCGCCGTCTGGGACGTCAACGGCAACGTCCAGGTGGTCAAACACCTCGTCACGGAGACCGAACGCCCGCTGGTCTTCACCGACCGCGCGATGACCGAGTCCTCCAGCGACCGGGCGGCCGACGACGCCCTGCGCGCCGCCGAACTGGAGGCCGAGCAGCGTGCGGCGGCCTTCGTGGAGCAGCACCTGGGCGACTCGGAATCGACGGTGGCGTAGGGGGAGGCAAGGAGTGAGACCGGACGATCGCCGTGACGCCCGCCGCGAGGGTCAGGGCGGAATCCCCGACGGGCTGCTGATCGGCATACTCGCCTTCCTCCTCGGCATGACCGTGCTGGTGTGGACGGCCACCGGTCTGGCGGCCCTGTTCGCCCACGGCGCCTGGCCGGACGGCGTGACGTTCACCCGCACGGCCCTGGCCATGCGCCACCTCATCGGCGAGCCGCACGACCTGCCCGGCGCCTGGCCGGACACCCCCGCCGCTCAGCTCTCCGGCTGGGGCCTGTTCTGGGGCCTGTTCATCGGGCAGCTCATGATCCTGCTCGTCCTCACCCTGTTCGTGATGGGCACGGTGGCGAGATGGCGGGCGGAGAGGGCACGGCGCGCCTCCGAGCGGGGCACGGCGGCCCGGGGCCCGGCGGAGGCCACGGCACCCGCTCCCGCCCCGACGACCGTTCCCGCCCCAACGGCCACTCCCGCCCCGACGACCGTTCCCGCCGTTCCCGCCGTCGTTCCCGTCCACGAGGCGGTGCCGGAGCAGCGGCACGAGGTGGTCCCGGTGCCCCAGACGGAGCCGGCTCCACAGCCTGTGGAACACCTCATGGGCGGCGGTGCTCCGACGGCAGGCCCGGAGGCGCCCGGAACCGCGGGCGGGGTGCGCTACGGCCCGCCGGCGACCCGGCACACCAACGCCGTCCAGGCCGTGGCCGACGCCCCGGGCCCGGCCCTGGTGGTCAGCTCGAACCCCGCACTCTGGGCGGAGACCAAGGACGCCAGGACCAAACTGGGCCCCGCCCACCTCTACGACCCCGCCCACCTCTGCGACACCCCGGCCCGCCTCCACTGGTCCCCCACCAGCGGCTGCGAGGACAAGGAAACGGCGCTGAACAGGGCCAAGGGCCTCCTCGCCCCCGTCCGGCCGACCGCCAGACTCGACCAGGCCGTGGCCGACACCGCCACCACGCTGCTGCGCAGCTATCTGCACGCCGCCGCCCTCGAGTCCCGCACCGTCCGCCATGTCCACCGCTGGGCCCAGGGCACCCAGGTCCAGGACGCCGTACGCACCCTCCGCACCCACCCCAAGGCCGCCCCCGGCGCCGCGGGCGAGCTCGAGGCCGCCCTCACCGCGCATCCCGAACGCCGTGATGTGGCACAGGAGTTGATCAGCAGGGCGCTGTCCGCCCTCTCCACCGTCAACATCCGCGAAGCCTGCACCCCAAACCGAACCGATGGCCTCGCCTTGGATTCCTTTGTCCACGAAGGGGGCACGCTTTATGTGGTCGGTGAATCCATCGAGGACCCCAGGACCCACCCGGGTGCGATGCCCCTCCTGACGGCCCTCGTCTCGAGCGTGGTCGAGCGCGGCCGGCGCATGGCCGAACGGTCATCCTCCGGTCGGCTCGACCCACCACTGACCCTGGTCCTCGACGACATCGCGGCCGTGGCCCCCCTCCCTCAGCTCCCCGATCTGCTCGCCACCGGAGCCGCCCAGGGCATGCCCACCCTCGCCCTGCTCCGCTCCCGCGAACAGGCCAGGGCCCGCTGGCCGCACGAGGAACTGCCGGCCTGACCGTCGTCCCGGGACGGGCTTCGGAGCGCCGTCTCCCGGCGGCTGTGGGATATGCCACCCGATCAGAGGGGGGTGCCCCGAAAGTTTTCTGGCGAGTAGGGTCGGAAGCCGTGTGATTTGCCGGTCGCCGCACCCTCAAGTCCTCTGACTCCCCCACGAGTTGGCGGCAGGTACGCGTACCGGTGCCTCACGCGGCGCACCACAGCGGACCCCCGGGTCCGTCCCCCCACCACAACAGCCGCGTGTCCGCGCGGCGACAGATCAGGA
The DNA here is from genome assembly GCF_040704065.1 of Streptomyces sp. NPDC047869. Taxonomy (NCBI): domain Bacteria; kingdom Bacillati; phylum Actinomycetota; class Actinomycetes; order Kitasatosporales; family Streptomycetaceae; genus Streptomyces; species Streptomyces sp. NPDC047869. The sequence goes on along the minus strand of NZ_JBEYRK010000036.1, from coordinate 5,104 downwards.
GCAACCCGTGCAGGGCACCCCCCACATAGCCGGCACATCGAACGACGGGCGCCTGGCGCCCCCGGCGCCTGCCGACGACGGACGCCCGCGCGTCCGCAACGGCAAGGCGCGCTCATGAGGCGGCCGCCGTATTCGACGGCGCCGACGATCAAGGTCCGGACGACTCCGGGCTGGCAGTACCACCACGCATCCGGCACCCACCCCGCGCAGCGTCCCGAGGCACAGCCGCCCGAGGCCCGCAGGCGCCCCGTGTTCATCGACCAGTCCGGGCGGCGCCGCAGGCTGATGCAACTCGTGTCCCTGAGCGTGGGACTGGCCTGCTCCGGCTATCTGCTGTTCGTCGGCACGCTGGTCGGCGGGCTCATGGAACCGATGGGCTCGGCTCCGCCCCGTACCCACGTACCCGGACCCGGCGGCCACGGCACCCCCGGACCCACCGGCGGCCCCGCCCGCGCGCACCGTCCGTCCCACACGCCGGACCCCGGCCACCACGACGTCGCGCAGAGACGCGCGCCCCGGCTCCGGGCGGAGGGCGGAGGCACCCCCCGGTGAGCCCGCACGCCGACGTACGACGGCCACCACGCGGACACTGGCTGCTGCTCCTGCTCTCCCTGACGGTCGTCGCCGTCACCCTCGTCTGCGAAGGCTGGACCACCCACCAGGTCGACTCCGCACGAGCCAAACAGCCCTGCACACGGCCCATACCGCGCGCGGCCGACGACGGGAAACCGGTGCTCCGCTTCGGCCCGTCCGGCGTCGAGACCTCCGGCATGCCGCCGGGCACCGCCGCCCTCACCTTCGAGGGCGGCCCGGACCCGGTGTGGACGCCACGCCTGCTCGACCTGCTGCGCAGACACCACGCACGGGCGACCTTCTTCGTCCACGGCAACGACGTCGTCCGCCACCCCGCCCTCCTGCGGCGGATCGTCCGTGAGGGCCACGAGGTCGGCTCGTACACGTACACCGGCGGCGACCTCGGAACCGCCTCGCCGTTCCGCGCCCGCGCCGAACTGGCCCTCACCCAGACCGCGCTCGCCGGTGCCGCCGGCATCCACACCAGCCTGCTGCGGCTGCCGCAGACGACCGCCGCGGACACCCTCTGCGGCCCCGAGTGGCAAGCGGCGCGGCGCGCGGAGACCCAGGGCTACCTCGTGGTCGCCTCCGACCACCCGGCCCGCAAGCCGTCGCAAGGGGTGATCACCCGGTACAGCCACACCGACCTCGGCTACCACGAGGCGCGGGCGCTGCTGCGGGACCACAGGGTCACGAGGTTCACCACCGTCAGCGGCGGACTCGGACGCCCCTCCTTCGTGTCCCGGGTCCCCGCGGCCCAGCGCGTCAAGGGCGAGGGCCTCATCTGGTCGGTGCGGATCGGGCACGTCCTCACCACCGTGATGGCATGGACCCTCGCCGTCGCCGGCTCGCTCGGTGTCCTCAGGCTGCTGCTGCTCAGCGTCTTCGCCCGCGTCCACAAGCGCCGTGTGCACACCTTCCGCTCCGGCACCCCCCGCCTGCGCCCGGTCGCCGCCCCGGTGACGGTCCTGGTGCCCGCCTACAACGAGGAGGCGGGCATCGCCTCCACCGTCTACTCCCTGCTCGCCTCCACCCATCGCCAGCTGGAGATCATCGTGGTCGACGACGGCTCGACGGACTCCACCGCCCGCATCGCCGAGGCCATCGCCGACCCCCGGGTACGAGCGATCCGGCAGCCGAACAGCGGCAAGCCGCAGGCGCTCAACACCGGCCTGGCCCACGCCCGCCACGACATCGTCGTGATGGTGGACGCCGACACCATCTTCGAACCGGAGTCGCTGTCCCGGCTGGTCCAGCCGCTCGCCCACCCGTCCGTCGGGGCGGTCAGCGGCAACACCAAGGTCGGCAACCGACGTCACCTGCTGGGCAAGTTCCAGCACCTGGAGTACGTCAACGGCTTCAACCTCGACCGGCGCACCTTCGACGTCCTCGAGTGCATGGCGACCGTCCCCGGCGCGATCGGCGCCTTCCGCAGGGACGCGCTCATGGGCATCGGCGGCGTCAGCGACGAGACCCTGGCCGAGGACACCGACCTCACGATGGCGCTCTGGCGGGCCGGCTGGCGCGTCGTCTACGAGGAGTCGGCGGTCGCCTGGACCGAAGTGCCCAGCACCCTGCGCCAGTTGTGGCGGCAGCGCTACCGCTGGTGCTACGGCACGCTGCAGTCGATGTGGAAGCACCGCCACTCGCTCACGGAGATCGGCCCCGCCGGCCGCTTCAGCCGCCGCGCCCTTTCCTACCTCATGGTGTTCCAGATCCGCGCCCCGCTGTGCGCACCGGTGATGGACCTCTACGCGCTGTACGGGGTCCTCTTCCGCGGGCTCGTCCAGTCCGTCGCGATCTGGCTCGGCTTCCTCGCCGTCCAGATGGTCACCGCCGCGTACGCGCTGCGACTGGACCGGGAGCGGCTGCGCACCCTGTGGGTGCTGCCGCTCCAGCTCTTCGTCTACCGGCAGCTGATGTACCTGGTGGTCGTCCAGTCCGTGATCACGGCGCTCCTCGGCACCCGCCTGAAGTGGCACAGCATGCACCGCTCCGGCACCGCGGACCCGCTCCTCCAGGAACCGGCCGCGGGACGGCCCTCGCGGGAGGGGGTGGCGTCGGCATGACGGTGAACACCGGGAAGCCCACCGGGCCGGAACACGGGAGTCCGAGCATGACGACCCCACCGGCCCGGCAGGGCGGGCACGGCACCGACACGATCACCCGGTTCTCCGGGCGGCCCAGCTCCCGCTACGCCCCACGGCGCGCCCACGCCCGTCAGACGAAGAGGAAACGGCGCAAACTCCGGCGCTGTCTGCTGGCCCTGCTCGTCACCGTCGTCACCGCGGTCGGCGGCACCTACGGGTGGGCGGAGGCCGAACTGAACCGTGACGTCGACCTGAACGCCTACGGACACCGCCCGCCGCCGGGCAGGGGCACCAACTACCTCGTCGTGGGCTCCGACAACCGTGACGGGCTGTCGTCCGAGGAGGTGGAGAACCTGCACGCCGGCGGTGGCGGCGGCCGACGGACGGACTCGATGATGATCCTGCACACAGGCGCGCACGGCGCGACCATGGTGAGCCTGCCCCGCGACTCGTGGGTCGCGCTGCCCGGCCGGCTGGACCCCTCGACCGGAAAGACCCTGCGCACGGCACGCGACAAGCTGAACGCCGCCTTCTCCTACGGCGGCCCCGAGCTGCTCGTCAGCACCATCGAGCGCAACACGGGCCTGCGCATCGACCACTACGCGGAGATCGGCTTCGGCGGGTTCGTGCACATCGTCGACGCCGTCGGAGGCGTCCCGATGTGCCTGGACCGCGACATAAAGGACGAGAAGTCGGGAGCCGACCTCCACAAGGGCTGCCAGACGCTCTCCGGCAGACAGTCACTGGCCTTCGTGCGCGAGCGTCACCAGGAGGCCAGGGGCGACCTCGACCGCACACAGAACCAGCAGAGATTCCTCTCGGCGCTCGCCCACCGGGCGGCGCGCCGCGACACGCTGCTGGACCCCACCGCCATGTATCCGGCGGCCCGGGCGGGGCTGGACAGCCTCGTCGTCGACGACGGCATGCACCTGCCCGCACTGGCCCGGCTGTTCCGGGCGATGCGAAACGTGTCCGGCGGGCGGGTCGAGCACATGAACGTCCCGGTCGCCGGCATCGGCGTCCCCACCTCCAAGGGGAACGTGGTGACCTGGGACAGGAAGAAGTCGCGTCGGCTCTTCGCCGAGCTGCGCGACGACCGCCCGGTCACCGGAACGGGATCCAAGTAGGCCGCGGCGGGCCGGTCACCGCTCCAGCACGAACTCCAGCTCGTGCTCGGCCTCGTCCTTCGAGAACGACACGACCAGCCCGCTCGGCCCGAACCCCGCCTTGCGGTAGGCGCCCTGGGCCCGCACGTTGTCCGCGTGCACGAACAGCCGTACCCGCTCGGCACTCTGCTGCCAGGCCCAGGAGACACCGGCGTCGAACAGCGTCTTGATCAGCCCGTTGCCCCGGTGCTCCGGCCGGACGAACACCCCGACCACATGGCCCTGCCGCCGCTCGACCGGATACCCGGCCCAGTCCGTCGTCCCGGCCTGCTCGATCAGCACGGTGACGGTGCCGGCCCAGCTCCCGTCGGGCGCCTCGGCGACGAACTGCCGTGCCGTGTCGGACCCTTCACCGGAGCGGGTCGCCCGTTCCTGGTAGAAGGAGTCCGGCCGGGCCAGGGCGTCATCGAAGGTCTCGAGGAAGGCGATGTGCGCGACCGGGTCCCGCAGCGCGTCCAGACGCAGCTGCTTCACGGCCGCCCACTCCTCGGGACGTATGGCACGGACGACGTAGACATCGCTGGTCGGGGTACTCATGGGGCCACGGTAGCTTCGCCCGTCACCGCCCTCACCCGATATACGGGCGCCCGCTGTCGGTGCCGGGTTCTACGGTGGCTCCATGACCACGCTTCCCGAACGACCCAACACCGCACTGCTCGTCATCGACGTCCAGAACGGCGTGGTGGCGGATGCCCACGACCGCGACGGCGTCATCGCCAACATCGACACTCTGATCGGCAGGGCCCGCGCGGCGGACGTGCCGGTCATCTGGGTGCAGCACTCCGACGAACAGTTGCAGGAGGGCAGCGAGAGCTGGGCCTACGTCCCCGAGCTGGTCCGCCGGGACACCGAGCCCCTGGTCCCCAAGACCTACGCGGACTCCTTCGAGGAAACCTGTCTGGAGGAAGTACTGGCGGAGCGGAAGGTGGGCCGGCTGCTCGTCATGGGCGCCCAGACGGACGCGTGCATCCGCTCCACCCTGCACGGCGCGATCGTCCGTGGTTACGACGCGACGCTGGTCGCCGACGCCCACACCACCGAGGACCTCACCAAGTACGGCGCTCCCGCCCCGGAGCAGGTGATCGCCCACACCAACCTCTACTGGGCGTATCACAGGGCGCCCGGCCGCCAGGGCGGCACGGTGAAGACGGCCGAGGTGGCCTTCTAGAAAAGCCTCCTGAAGGACCCGGAACGCAGAAAACCCCCGCATCTTTCGATGCGGGGGTTTTCCCAAGAATTGTTCGGCGGCGTCCTACTCTCCCACAGGGTCCCCCC
>NZ_JBEYRK010000035.1:0-92510 GCF_040704065.1 Streptomyces sp. NPDC047869 | reverse complement strand
GATGATCGCAGCCGGCTCCTTCCCCTTCCCCGACCAGCAGGTCGACATGGACGCCTCGCCGAGGGTCGGCGACGGACTGATCCGGCTCCCGACCTCGTGGAACAACTCCTCGACACTGTCAGCGAGCGCCGGCCGTACCCGCTTGCGATCTGCCGGGCCGCCCCAGTCGTCCGCGGCCGTGACCGTGCCGACGTAGGTGGTGAAGCCGAACAGCCGGCAGTCGTGCGGGTGGGCCTCGCGCACCAGCCGTCCGATGTTGAACTCGCCCCGGGACGTGGCCTCGGTCGCCAGCGCGTCACCGATGTGGGAGTTGTGCGCCCACACCACGACCTTCGCCGGGCTGCCGCGCCGCCGGCTCAAGTGCTCGACCAGCGCGTCCAGGGTCTCGGCCATGTGCCGGTCGCGCAGGTTCCAGGAGGAGACCTGGCCGCCGAACATCGTGCGGTAATACTCCGACGCGTCCGCCACCAGCCGCGCGTTGCGCTCGGCGTGGAACAGTTCGTCCTCGGCGAGCGGCCCAGCGGGGCCGGCGTACTCGCTGGCGTGCCGCTGCAGGTCGACCAGCTGTTCGATCACCTCCTGCTCGCACGTCTCGCCCGCGCCGAAGGCAGCCTCGAAGCCCCAGGACTGCGCGTCGTCCTCACCGCCCTGAAAGTGATCGAAGCAGGAGTAGCGCTCCCGGGCACGGGCGGCTGCCTGCGGATCGACGCCTTCGAGGTACGTGATGACTTCCTCCACGGACCGGTACAGGCTGTAGAGGTCGAGTCCGTAGAAGCCGGCCATGGACGGCTCGTCGCCCTCGTACCGCTCGTTGTGCTGCCGCAGCCAGCCGACGAAGTCCAGCACCGCGGTGTTCCGCCACATCCAGGCCGGGAAGCGCTGGAAGCCGCGCAGGGCCTCCTCGGCCGTCGCGTCGTCGCTCCCGCCGCGCACGTACCGGTTGACGCGGTACGCGTCGGGCCAGTCCGCCTCGGCGGCCACCGCACAGAAAGCCTTCTCCTCGATCAGCCGGCGGGTCATGCGGGCGCGAGCCTCGTAGAACTCGTGGGTACCGTGCGACGCTTCGCCGATCAGCACATAGCGGGCGTCACCGACGAGATCAAACAACAGTTCGTCCAGTGGTGCCCCATCCTCGGTCGGCACCGCCTCGGCGCGGGCCGCCGCCACGTCGCCGCGCGGCCGCCCGCCCGTCGCGGCAGCACCGCGCGACGCGGCGCGCAGCAGGTTCCGCACCTCCTCGTCGGTGGTCTGGGCGAAGTCCCAGTACGAGGCGCCGACGGCGAAGAACGGCGCCGGGGTGGTGGCACACACCACCTCGTCGACGATGTCGGACAGCTCCTGGCAGGTTGCCTCCGGCGCCGCCGGGACCGCGACCACCACGCGGCCCGGCCGGTGGCGGCGCAGCGCATGAAGGGCGGCCCGCGTACTCGCGCCGGTCGCCAGGCCGTCGTCCACCAGGATCACCGTGCGGCCCGCCAGTTCGGGCGCGGGCCGGCCCTCGCGGTAGTTCTGCTCGCGGCGGAGCAGCTCCCGGCCCTCCCGTTCGGCGACGGCGCGCATGGTCTCCGGCAGGATGCCCAGGCCCCGGAGGACGTCATCGTTGAGGACCAGCACACCGCCCTCGGCGATCGCCCCCATCGCCACCTCTTCCTGGCCGGGCACGCCCAGCTTGCGGACGAGGAATACATCGAGCGGCGCGCCGAGCCCCCTGGCGACCTCGTAGGCCACCGGCACTCCGCCGCGCGGAAGTCCGAGGACGATCAGCCCCGGGGCGCCTCGGTGGTGGTCAAGGAGTCCGGCCAGGACCTGACCGGCGTCCCTGCGGTCACGGAACAGACGATCCTGCATGATCGCTCCTCATGTCGCGCGCGGCATCCGGCGCCCTACGTCCAGTGTCCTGCTCGGCTCCTTCGTTTGGGGCAAGTGGGGGAGCCACGGCAGCGGCGCCGGACAGCGAGGCTGGTACGGCGGGACCGGGCGTGTTCACGGCGGGCGGAGGCAACGCGATGCGGCGAGGGAACGTTGGGGACGAACTCCTCGTTCTCGAGGTCCAGCCTGTCCACGTTCTTCCAGGTCTGCGCCCGGCTTGCCTGCTGCTCCGCGGCACGGGCCGCCTTCAGCTGCTCGTTGACAGCCGCCTTGCGGCTTTTGATCCGCTCGTTGAACCGGGTGTGCTGCTTGTTGAGAAGGAGCACCAGGAGCCGCTCGTCGCTGAGAAATCATTCGCTTATCGATCACGTGGGCTGGCCTGGTCGAACAGGGTTCTTGTTCGGGTGATCGCGCGAGAGCCGGCGCATGACAGCAGGGCCACTTGGTAGGTCGGGGGTGCGAACCAAACCGATCACCAGGAGGCCCTGTTGCCGCAGTCTTTCGCGCTTGCGTGCGTGGAGTCCAACGCGCCGTCCCTGTCGTGTGACTGCCTCGCGCACAGGTTCGGCAATGCGGCGGACGGGCCGGAGCAGCGCGTGCGGTGCTACGCCTCCGACATGACGGAGGCGGAGTGGCAGGTCATCCGGCCGTTGCTGCCCATTCCGGCATGGTTTCAGGGGCGGGGTGGGCGGCCGGAGGGCTACTGCCACCGCGTGATGTTGGACGCGGTCCGCTATGTGGCCGACAACGGTGTCAAGTGGGCCAACCTGCCCGCGGACTTCCCGCCGTACCGGCGTGTGCATGCATTCGCCCGCCGTTGGCAGGTGACGGGTCTGCTCGCCGAGCTCCACGACCGGCTGCGTGACCGCGTGCGGGCCAAGGAGGGCCGCGCGGTGGACCCGACGGCCGCGATCGTGGACTCGCAGTCGGTGCGGGCAGCGGCGAACATCCCGTGCTCGACCTCCGGCTGGGACGGCGAAAGAAGGTGGGAGGGCGTAAGCGGCACCTGGTGGTGGACTGCCTCGGCCTGGTGCTGGCCGTCGCGGTGACCGCGGCAAGCGTGCAGGACCGCGACGCCGCCGTCCCACTGCTGCAGCGGCTGCGCGGGCTGTACTTCTCCATCCGCCTGGTGTGGGCGGACGGCGGCTATGCCGGGCGGATGGTCGACTGGGCTGCCGAAAACCTCCACCTCGCCCTGGAGAACGTCAGACGCACCGACGACACCACGGGCTTCGTGGCGCTGTCGCGCAGGTGGGTGGTGGAAAGAACGCTGAGCTGGCTGATGCGCTCGCGCCGCCTGGTGCGCGACTACGAGACGCTGCCCGACATGCACGAGGCCATGGTGCTGTGGTCGATGACCATGCTCATGAGCGGCCGCCTGGCCGGACGCCGCCCCGGCGCCTTCAGCCGGCCGGCACCACAAGCACGGTGAACACTCCCGGTCTCACCTGCCGAGACGTGTGCCACGGCAAGCGCGGCATCATCCACCAGGCGTACCGCGACGGCATGGAGGACCAGCTCGGTGCACTCGGCTTGGCCCTCAACGCCATCGTGCTCTGGACCACCCGCTACATCGACGCCGCCGTCGCCCAGCTCCGCGCCGAGGGCCACGAGATCCGCGACGAGGACGTCACCCGACTGTCCCCGCTCAAGCACCGCAACCTGAACCTGCTCGGCCGCTACAGCTTCACCGCCAGCGTCCCGACCGCCGGCGCCCTGCGGCCGCTGCGTGACCCGGACGCACCGGGGCTCGACGAAGACGACGACGGCGAGGACTGACACCCCAGGGGCCTTGCGTCACCTCACGGCATTTTGTGCTTGGCCTGTAGTCGGGACTCGGCGAGGGCGAGGGCGGCGATGGCCCCGAGCAGGATCACCGTGCCCGCGACGGTGGCCGCGGTGAGCTGTTCGTCAAGGAACAGCACGGCCAGGACGGCGGCGCTGACCGGTTCGAGGAGCATCATCACCGACGCGGTGGCGGCCCTGAGTACGGCAACGCCGGCGAAGTACAGCGGGTAGGCGAGCGCCGTGGTGACGGCGGCGATGTACAGCATCAGCAGCGCCGCCTCGGTGAGGTTCCCGCCCTGCGGGAGAAGACCCTCATGGAGGGCCAGCGGCAGCATCACGACGGCGCCGATGAGGAAGGACCACAGGGTGAGGGGAAAGGCGTCCACGCCGGTGCCGTGCCGCCCGGTCCACCGGCCCAGCAGGTTGGTGACGGCATAGCCGACGGCGGACAGCAGCGCCATCGCCACGCCCGCGGGGTGCACGACGCCGGGCTGGTTGGCCAGCACGAGCACGGTCAGTCCGGCCAGCGCGCCGGCGCCGGCCAGCGCTCCGGCGCGGCGGATGCGCTCGCCCAGGAACAGGCGCCCGCCGGCGGCCGTGAACACGGGTGCGGCGCCGAGCGTGACGATGGTGCCCACCGCCAGCCCGGTGTCCCGCACGGCGGCGAAGTAGGCGGTCTGGAAGACGGCCAGCCCGACTCCGGTGCAGACCAGCAGCACCCGCCGCCCGGCAGGCTGCGGCGCGCGTGGCGCCTTGCGGGACGGTCGCAGCGCCCAGGCGGGGAGCAGCAGTACAGCCCCGGCCAGGAAGCGCCAGAACGAGATGGCCATGGGCCCCAGGCCGCTGATCCGGTAGATGACCTCCACGGCCGCGCCGGTGGTTCCCCAGGCGATTCCGGCGAAGGCGAGGAAGGCGAAGCCGCGCCGTACCGAGAGTGAGCCGGTCAGTGATCCGTGCCCGCCCCGGCCCAGCTCCTCCGCGTCGACGGCGAGGTCCTGTGAGGTCTGCATCTGTTCACCGTGCGCCCCATCATGCGATACGCAAAATGCATCCAATCTACCAACGATACGCTGAACGTATGGATGCACGCGGAGGAAACGGCGCAGGGCTGGAACTGAAGCACCTGCGCTGCCTGGTCGCCATCGTCGACACCGGCAGCTTCACGGACGCGGCCCTGGAACTGGGCATCTCCCAGGCCGCGGTCTCCCGCACCCTGCTGGCCCTGGAGAAGACCTTGGGGGTGCGGCTGCTACACCGCACCAGCCGCACGGTCGAGCCCACCAAGGCGGGCGTGCAGGTCCTCGCCCGAGCCCGTCTGCTGCTCGCCGGCGCGGACGAACTCGTCACCGAAGCAGCCTCCGGCCACCGCCGCCTGCACATCGGTCACGCCTGGTCGGCCTTCGGGCGTCACACCACCGAGTTCCAGCGTCGCTGGCAGCACGACCACCCCGACATAGAGCTCCGGCTCGTCCGCCACAACTCCTCCACCGGCGGACTCGCCGAAGGACTGTGCGACCTCGCGGTCATCCGCAGCGCCCTCGACCTCACGCCCTGGTCACATGCCTTTGTCGGCCACGAGGACCGTTACCTGGCCCTCGCCTCCGACGATCCCTGGGCCCGCCGCCGCAGCATCCGCCTGGCCGAAGTCGCCACCCGCACGCTTGCCCTCGACCGCCGCACCGGCACCACCACCTTGAACTTGTGGCCCGAGACCGAACGGCCCGCCGCCGAGTACGTCCACGACATCGACGACTGGCTCGCCGCCATCGCCTCCGGCCGCTGCGTCGGCGTCACTCCCCAGGCCACCGCAGCCCAGTACCGCCCCTCCGGCATCACCTACCGCCCCCTGCGCGACGCGGAGCCCGTCCCTGTCCACCTCATCTGGCGCCGACAGGACCCCCACCCCGCCACCCGCGCTGCCGTAGCCCTCGCCATCGACCTCTACCGCGCAGACCACCAAGCCCCGACACGCTCTCGCAGATGAATGGTGAGAGCGGTGGGCCGTCCGCCGCTCAACGGCCACGGCCGCGTTCTGCCTGCCGCCAACGATCTTTGACGACAGACGGCCGACGCGTCCAATACGAGGCCGGCATCGAGGACCCGGTCGTCTTTGAGGAGGACCCTGGGACCTCCAGCCGCCTAACGCCCTCTCCAGCGCCCGAAGTTCCGCGAACTGCTCACCTGCGTACGGCCGGGCGACACCGTGCACATCTCCGAGATGTTCCGCCTCGTCCGCAGTACCAGCCACATCCTCCACGTGCTCGACGTCCTCCACCGCGACCAGGTGGCGCTGCGCATCCACGACGGCGCGTTCTCCGGGATGGGCCTCACCGCACGCCACCCGCGCACCGGAGAGTTGCTGTCCACCGTGAAGTTCATGGTGCAGACCCTCGCCGCCGCCGGCGACCTCCAGCGCGAACTGACCTACGACGGACTGCGCGCCGCTGAGACAAAGGGCAGCAAGGGCGGACGCCGCCCCGCCGTCCCGGCCGACCAGACCGACGCCGTATCGGCAACCCGAACGCCTCCCGCGCTGTCGGCCTGGCGAACGGTCGCAACCCGATCGGCATCATCGTCCCCTGCCACCGCGTCGTCGGCTCCGACGGCAGCCTCACCGGCTACGGCGGCGGCCTGGACCGCAAGCGACGACTCCTGGACTTCGAACGGGCGACGGCGCTGTTCTGAACCGGGCCTAGCCCTTCGACGCGTCCAGCGTGCGCAGCAGCGCGGGCAGCGCCGTCCCGATCGGCTCCCGGACGACCTCGTCGGCGCGGTCGTCGTAGGGGGTCGGGTCGGCGTTGACGATGACGAGCCGGGCCCCGTGGTCGGCGGCGACACCGACGAGGCCGGCGGCGGGCTGCACCTGGAGGCTGCTGCCCACGGCGATGAACACCTGGCAGGCCTTGGCGATCGCCACGGCCTGCCCCAGCACCTGCGGGTCCAGCCGCTCACCGAACATCACGGTCGCGGACTTCAGGATCCCGCCGCACCCCAGGCACGCCGGGTCCTCCTCGCCGGCCTCGACCCGGGCGAGCGCCTCCTCCATGGGCCCGCGGGCGTGACACCGCGTGCACACGACACTGCGCGCGGTGCCGTGCAGCTCCAGCACCTTGCGGGCGGGTATGCCGGCGAGATGGTGCAGCCCGTCCACGTTCTGCGTGATGACCCGCACCGGGATCCCGGACTTCTCGAGCTCCGCGACGGCGAGGTGCGCGGCGTTGGGCTCGGCCTTCAGGGTCCGGTTCTTCCGCCGCAGCTGCCATGACCTGCGCCGGATCTCCGGGTCGCCCATGTAGTACTCGTACGTCACGAGCTTCTCGGCCTCCGGGTCCCGCCGCCACAGCCCGTTGGGGCCGCGGTAGTCGGGAATGCCGGAGTCGCAAGGCATTGGCAGACGTAACACGTCGTCGTTCCGGCAGCGGAGCGTTCGTGGGAGGCGATGGCCATCACGTGACGCGCTGAATGGGGCGGTAGTGGTCCCTAGCCGCCCAAGCCCCATCGCACGCCCGCCACAACCGCGAGCACCACGGCAGGAACCACCCACCCCCACCCCATGACCCGCCGCACCGACGGCAGCAGCCACAAACCCGTCGCCGCACCGGCAGCCCCGATGGTTAGGACGCAGGACAGGACGATGCCGGCGTATGCGTCGTCGTCCCAGGAGCCTGACGGGCGGATGGTCAGGGCGGTCCAGCAGAAGTACGCGGCGATGAGGGTGAGCAGGGTCAGTGGTACGGCGAGGACCAGGCGAAGGCCGCCGCGGTCGTTGTCCGGGTGGGAAGGGCGGGTCATCAGCGCAGTGCGATCCTTGCCTCGTCCAGGTTGTTGTGAAGCCACGCCCGTAGGCCTGAGCGTCATCGGTCTGCCAGTACGGGCCAACGTTGTAGTGCGCGGCGAGCTCCTGGTACTGGGCCGCTGTCATCTCCTCCGGCGGTACGTCGGCGAACTCGCTCTCTGCCTTGAGCTGGGCCAGGTACTCCGAGGCGATGAAGATGTTCTGCCCGGGGTCTTGGAGGGCCTCCTCCACTATGCCGCGCTGTTGGTCGGTGAGGTTGTCGGGGTCGTAGCCGAGGACCTCGGCGCCGCGTCGCACTTGGATGGCTATGGGCCCCATGGATGTGTTGTCGGGGTCGCCGCCGAGACGCCAAGGCAGGCTCTCGGGGGCGATCGGGCTCAACGGGGAGTCCGCCTGTTCGCGGATGGTGTCGGTGATGTCGTCGAGGATGCCAGGCTGCCCACCGATCTCCTGCCAGGCGATGCCGGCGACCATGTCCGGCGGCAGCCCCGAGTTCCGTGCCGCCGCCTTGATGATCTCTTTGTTCGCGGCGATCCACTCAGCTCGCTCCTCGGCGTTGGAGGGCGGGCTCCGGTAACTGTCCTTCGCTCCGGGGAGGCTGGCGACCTGCAGGCGGATGTCGCGCAGTGTCGGAGAGACGATCTCGTTCCCGGCGATGGGGTAGTAGTCCTGCTTGGGGCCGCTGCCGGGCAACCGCGTCAACGGGTTCGTGCTCGCCTCGGCCGCTTCCCGCCGCAGCTCCGAGATCGCGGAGACGATGTCGACGCGTTGGATGAAACCCATGCGAAAGTCCGGCAGCAGGTCGTAGGCCTGCTTGAGTTCGTGGACGCAGATCTCCCGCGCCTCGTGCTCAGTGGTCTTCGCCAAGTGGAAGTCCCCGCCGGCGGCGTCGTGCAGCCGGTTCGCATCGTCGCGGATGTCGTCGACGTCCATGGTGAGTTCGGCGAAGAAGTCCATGACACCGGTGGTGGCCCGCATGTCCTCCCACTGGCGCATCGGCTCCGCTTCCTGGGCTTCGCGGGTGATCGCCGTGCCCTTGGTGTGGATCAGTGTTGCGAGGGCCTGCTCGTTCGCCTTGCCGTTGGAGTAGTGGGCCTTGGCGACCTCCAGCGCGAATGCGTAGCTGCGCAGGGCGCTGGCGGCCTTGTCGTAGCCCTCGGCCAGTTGCGCGATGAGTTTGCGCCCCTCGGCGAGTCTGGCCTCGTAGTGCTGACTGCCCTCACTTTTCCACTGCGTGTGCTTCTCGGCCCGCTCGGCGGAGGGGTCGACCGCCACGAGCATGTCGTGCAGGCGCTTGAACTCGTCCGCGTTCCGCTCGACGAGGGGTGGGTTGCAGCTTTCCAGGAACTCGACGTCCTTGCGGTGGCTGATGCCGCTGCTCATCGTGCCTCCGGGGCGACGTACTGGCCGTAGCGAAGGACGTCGTCGAGGAAGCGCTGAGCTGTGTCGTCGTCGATCTTCACGAAGTCGCTGCCGGTCGTCCTTAGGCGGGTGGATAGCGCCGTGAACAGAGGGACTGCGTCCAGGTACTGGTCATCGGCGAATCCAGCGAACCGTGCCACCTGTTTGGCCACGTCCTCAGGCGTCCGGGGTTCACGGGCCATGGTGGTCAGTTCGGCGTCAGGCCGTCCCTCGTGAAGGAAGCCCGCGATTTCGATCAGCAGATTCGCGTTGCCATTGATCGACTCGGCCTTGGCCACCAGGGACCCGGAGGCTGGGGCGCCTGACCCCGCGCCTCCGTCTGCCGGCAGCTGGTCGATCTGCATGCCGCCTGCCGACGCGCCAAAGCGTCGGCCTTCAATTGGGCCCACTCCTCCTCGAATGACAACCTGTTCCCCCTCCAGCCCGATGCCTCGAACAGTCAATCGATCATGCCGCTGGGGAGGGGCGTACCGAAACCTCGCCACTCCGGTTGCGGACCGGTGTGACAGACCGCTCAACTCAGGCGGGTGTAACGGGGGAGAGACGTGTCGCGGGCGCAGGCAGCGCGTACGGGCCGCCGCACAGTGCGTCCCGGTTCGTCAGTTGTGATGTGGCCACCGGCACCTATGCGTGCTGAAGGCTCTTCCAAGACTTGGACTCGCCCACGACCCCCAGGCACGAACATCGGCTCCAGCCGCCCCGTAGTTCCTGGTGCTCGTGCAAGGCGCAGGATGCTTTGACGAAATCCCCATGTCGGTGGAGATACCCGCTCCGCTGAGGATGGCGACGAGTGGCCTGTTCATGGGGCCGAGCGTAGGCTGGGCGGCCGCCCGGGGCGAACGGATATCGGCAGACCGCGCTGGCAGGATGGCGCCATGGAACGAGTACTGGGAATCGGTGGGTATTTCCTGCGGGCGTCGGACCCGGCGGCCCTGAGCGCGTGGTACCGCGACTGCCTCGGCCTGGACGCCGACGAGAACGGTCTGTGGCGGCAGGGGGCGGGGGCCGACGGTGTTCGCGGCGTTCGAGGCCGGCACCGACTACTTCGGGTCCCCCACCCAGCAGACGATGCTCAACTTCCGCGTCCGCGACCTGGACGCGATGCTCACGCAGCTCCGCGCCGCAGGCGCCGACGTGGCCGAGGAGACCCAGGAAATGAACGGCGTCGGCCGCTTCGGCTGGGTCACCGACCCGGAGGGCAACCGCATCGAACTCTGGCAGCCCGCCTGACCGCTTCCGCACGGGCCGGTGAAAAAAGTGAATCCCTCCTGAAAGCTTCAGGAGGGCTTCACTTGCGTCATCGTGCCTGACTGTGGGCGAGCCAGCGTTCGGCCCACTGCCGTTGCGCAGGTTCGACGTGCTCGTAGGATGCGATGCGCTTCGCGTGCTCCCGCAGCGTTTCAGCCCGCACGTCCGCCGTCACGAACAGCACGTCGCACTGGCGGCGGCCGGCCTCCCGGAGGATCTGCTCCCACACGAGATAGTCGGCGGCGGCTCCCACACCTTCCTTGGTCTTGTCCATGTAGCCCGGAGGCAGCCGCTTCTCGACGCGGCGCATGCCCTCCGCGATCGCCTTGTCGTGGTCCTGCGGACTCAGTGGAGCGCCGGCCCGGCCGTCGAGTGCAGGCTCCAGTTCCGCGATGACGGGGTCGGTGCTCGTGTCGTGGGTGATGTTCTGCCACTCGCCCTCACCGACCTTGACGATCGTCTCCTGCACGTCGTCGAAGACCTCGTTCAGCTGATCGCGGAGACGGTCGGTCTCGTCCTCGGGCAGAGCGACGCGGTTGGCCCAGGTGCGCAGAGTCCGTTCGGCCTGTGCCGCGCGGTAACAGTTCGCCAGGGGATCTCCTGGTGCAGCCCGTCGTGCCCAGTCCGAGGGACAACTCTGGGGGCCGACGGCAGCCTGGCTTGCGCCAGTTGCGAGAGCGGGCAATCCGCTTCAGTCGCTGGAGATGGACCGGCCCAAGAGCCGCCTGATCTGGCTCCGCAACCCCAACGTCGTCCGTCTCCTGCGGGGCCTGGCCACCGGCAGCATTCCGCTCACAGCGGATGATCCTGGCCGTCCCTCTTGCCAGTCCTTGTCTCAGTGGGCCGCTCAGCGAAAGTCCGCTACTTGTCCGGCCGGGGGCCAGCACTGGCGTGGTAGAAGGCTCGCGCTTGCTTGACGCGGTCCCGGGAGGTGCCGCCATGCTCCGCTCCCCCGACGTTCAGCGGTGGGCGCAGTTGGGAGATCAGTTCCTTCTCCAGCGGGACGGGGTCGGGGTCCTCGGTCCAAGTCACGGTGAGGTGGTGGTGCATCCAGTGGGTAAGGCGCTGTTCGTCCTTGGGAATCAGTACGACGCGGTCAGTCCAGGTGGTGCAGTAGCTCTCAACGGCCATGAGGAGTCCGGCCAGGGTTCGACGCAGGGTGGACCGTCCGGAGTCCTTCAGGTGGTTGGAGACGACGCGGGACCGCAGCCGGCGGGCCTTGCCCAGGTAGAGCAGCCGCAGTTCGGCATCGCCGCTATTGACCGGTCCGGGGAAGAAGTCAAGGACCTCAGGCGGCGCCCACCAGGCGTACACCCCTGCGCTCCTGGGCAGGGCGACGGCCGCGCGACCGAGGGGCTGGGGTGCGGAGAGTAGTTCGGCTGTGGCCCGCTGAACGGTCACGTCGTCGAGCATGGGGGAACCCTAGACGCGGATAAGCGGATCTGTCACCGTCTGCGGCATCACCCCGCAGCTTGATCAGGCAGGCGGCTCAGGGGGCGTGCCTACCTGCGAGTTCATTTTCTTCGGCGCGGATAGCGGGCGTGGTGCGCCACAGGATCGTCCGCCGCCAGGGCCTGCACCGCGCCTCCGGAATCGGCGGGGACACGTGGCACAGGCCGCCATGTGCGCAGTCCGCGGCGGGGTGGCAACGCCTCGCCGCCCTGTGCAGAAGAAGCCTTTCGGGGGCAGCGCCTGCGGTGAACAGGTCCAGCAGGGCCGGCCAGTGACCGTCGGCGGCCCTGGCACGGGCACCGCGCCGGTGGCGCTGAAGAATGCGTGATCACCATCGCCGCTTCTCACGGGCGATCCAGCCCTTCGTCCGAGCCAGTTGCTGGCGCGTTATCGCTAGCGGCTTCCGCCATGCCGTTATAGCGTTGTGATCAGCAGTCGTGGTTCCGAAGTTCCGTTCGCCCGTGATCGCCATCACGGGCGTTCTTGCTGTTCAGCGCCTCTCCGGACCAGGGCGATCACCTCCCGTGCGTGCAGGGTGCACGCCCGGTTTCCCTCGAAGGAGACAGTCATGGCCAAGGGCACTGTGAAGTGGTTCAACAGCGAGAAGGGATTCGGTTTCATCGAGCAGGAGGGTGGCGGCCCCGACGTCTTCGCCCACTACTCCAACATCGCCGCCCAGGGTTTCCGTGAGCTGCAGGAGGGCCAGAAGGTCGAGTTCGACGTCACGCAGGGCCAGAAGGGCCCGCAGGCGGAGAACATCCGCCCCGTCTGATCGCGCGCCTCGGTAAGGCCCGGCATCCCGGCATCCCGGCTTCGGGACGCCGGGCCTGACTGTCTGTCGGAGTGGTCAGCGGGCGGGATCCGATCGGCCTCTCTAGGGTGGGTCCCCATGAGCCACTGTCATGAACAGCAAGCGGAACTGCCTCACCGCATTGCAGGACATCTGATGCGCATCGTTCACCCGAGGGTCTGGCCCACAGTACGAGCCAGCCGTCCGCCGAGGGCGCTCCGGCCGGACGCGCCCGCGGCACCTGGACGCGGCCTGATCATGACGGCATGACAGACCGATGCAAGCACCCGCAGGGCGTAGCCTTACCTGAGACGGTTCTGGCCGAACTCCATGCTGCCCTCGCCCGCAGGAGGCGACGTGAGGGGGACGGAGCAGGACCAAGTCGGGGAGGGTCAGGCGGGGCGACGGCCGGCCACACTGCCGTCCGGATCGTCCAGAAGCGCCATTCGGGCGGTGATGCGTTTGCCGACCGGCTCCTGCTGCGCCTCAAAGCCCTGGGCGTCCGCCATCACGATCGCCGAGACGGGTACCCCGTGGTCGGCCTGGAGCCGGGTGAGGAAGTCGGCCGCGAAATGGCGGGGCTCAGCGATACATGTGCCGTTGCCATCCAGCGCTACTGGCGCCTGTCACGGCTCTGGGTGGCTAGGGCCCTCCTCACCGTGTGAAGGCGGTTCCATGAACTGACCGAATTCCTGGCGCTGTGAGGCCCAGAGGGCTACATCCGCGACCGCATCGAGGTATTCCGCGCCGCCGGTGTCACCCAGTTGAACGTCCGGATAGTCACCCCCGACCTCGTCCGCCTCGGCGAGAGGGTCAAGGGCTGGCTCTGACGGGCTGCTACGACCTGGACGCCGCACACCGCGCGCGCCGGTGAGGCGAGCGTGGCCTTCCGAGGACTGCACGAGGTTGTTGGAGCCGTATCCTGCGGGCGTTCGTCGCACGCCGTCGGGCCGTTTCGGCTTGAATGCTGCCGGAGACGAGGGGGGCGAGTGGCAGACGCGATGGTGCGGTGGGATCAAAGGGCGGTGGCGCTAGTCGAGTTGCGAGGCAGTGCAACGGACCAGGCGCTTTTCGAGGACGCCTTGGGCCAGCACGAGTGGCCCGTGCTGGATCAGCAGGGGCCGTCCGTTTCTTCGCAGGGCGTGAGGGTGATCCGGTACACGGTCGAGCTTCGCTTCCCTGGATCGTCATTTCGAGCGGTGACGGGCGCGCGGCATCGGCTCGAGGTGCTGGCGGACCGACTGCGCATCGACCTCATCGTGAAGGCCGTGGACCGGGTTGAGCGTGAACCTGACGTCTCGCACCTCTGGTCGGTCTACCGTAGGGCCCGGGATCCCGCGGCCCATCCGGGGCTGAGCAGGCGGGCTCGTTTGAACCATCGGATGGCCGAACTCCGCGGGACCGGCCGCAAGGTGCGAGCCGATGACGCCAGCGAAGCCCACAACCTCGGGCTGCGTGCGCTGCCCGGGGCGCCCGCGCAACCGAGCGATGCCTCGGTACGCCCGGCCTGGAGCACGCTGATGATCCGAGGGTCGGTCCCGGCGCGTCCCCGCCGACCCGTGATCGAGGGGTTGCGGCTTCCGCTGCTCGTCGCGCTCGTGCTGGGCATGACCTTTGTGCAGAGCAGTCCGGCAGGACACACCGGGCCGAGTGGACCGCAGTTCTGGTCCCTCGCGTGCGTCGCGGTCGTGGTGGCCGTCATAGCCGCCGCTGTGACTGTCTGTAATCGGCCTGAACTTCCTGCGGTGGCCGCGGCTGTGCCCGGGCCAGCGCTGTGTGGTCTGGCAGGATTTGGTGGAGTGCTGATCGGCTGGCCCCTCGCCGTCGTCGCGCCGGATGGTTTCGCGGGCCTCAAGGCGTTCGGGGTGCTGCTGCTCGGGCTGCTGACCTTTCTCGGCCTGTGGCTGCTGTTTCGGCAGTCCACCTGGCGTACGTCGTTGCCGTGGCTCTTGCCAGCGCTGCTGCCCTTCATCCCTGGGCTGCTGCCGGCGATCGGACTTTCCCTGCCTACCGTTTATTTGGGCGCGTTCGACGTCGATGTCGAGGATGTTCAATTGTCCATGCTGGACGAGTTGCGTTCGGCGTTCCACGTACTCGCCGCGATCAGCCTGTGGCTGATCGCCCCGGCGCTGCTGGGCTTGGTCAGACACCTCCATCTCATGGTGCGAGACCGGTGGATGGGCTACGCCGCTTTTGCTGTGTTTTCAGCTTGGTCCCTGCTCATAGGCGCCTGGCAGCTGGCGTATCTGCCTGCCCTGGATGCCGGGGACTCAGCTGAATCGGCTGCCGCGTACAGGGAGGGTCCCATCGGCGCGTACGGCGCCTACGGCATCGAACCGGAGTGGGTCTGCGTACGACCCGTCGCGGCCCCCGACAAGGTACCGGTGACCGGGGGCGAGCTGTATTCGGACGAGCCGTACCTCTGGCTGGGAGAAGCGGACCGTATCGCGGTGCTCTGGAGCCCTCCGGACTATCACGCGCTTAAGGTCCCCTTGGACTTCTTGCGCATCAAGCCGTACGACTCACATCCGGACTCCTGTGACAGCCTCAGGGGATCGGGTTGATCCGCTCAGACCGAGCACGTGGTGGGCCCAGTCGGAGCGCGTTTGGAGTTGCTGCGAGCAGCGGTGGACATGAAGCTTGGCGTCCCGGACGACGGACAGGGCCGCCGCGTCCTCGGGCGCTACGGCTGCTGCTGGCGCGACGTCCGTATCCCTCCGCGTCAGCCTTGTTGTTGTCGAACGAACTCCTCCGCCGGACTCCAGCCTGTTGGGCCTGACCTGGGGCTCAACCACCGCCGCGCGTATACGCCCTCTTCGCATCCCGTGAACAGGACCCGGAACAGGGCGATCCTCGCCTCGGCGCTGGAGGCGGAATCCGTATACGGCAGCCCGCCGACCCCGGAGACCGGAAACGCCGGGACGGGCTCGGGAACGGGACTGCGGGGGGCGCCAGAGATACGCGTCTCATGTGGGCAGGAGCAAAGTTCCCTGTCAAGTTGAAGTGTTCAGGAGTCCGACAGCCCCGACGGGTCTGCGGGCGGGTGTCGAGGGGGTGTCCGTGTAGTCTCACGGGATGCATTCGCACCTGCGCTTCGAGAACCCACCTGCGCTGCCTCGTCAGGTAGTGGTCGAGACGTTGGAGCGGGCCCTGCGTGACCGCTCGCAGGAGGGCGAGGCGGCGAGCACGTTGGTGGGGACCGCGCTGAATGACGACGACCAGGTGTTCGTCGAGCACTGGTGCGTGGAGGTCGGAACGCGGGCTGTGGCAGGCAGCCCTCTGCTCGGGCTAGCCGGCCTGTGCCTGGGACATACCGCTCGGCGTTTCGGTCATCTCAGCGACGAGGCTGTCGCTCTGGCTGAGTCCCTGGCGGCTCGCGCTGAAGCAAACCCGTCGGACGTGGACGGACGGGCCCTTGACGGCCTCGACGACATCCGGAGCTTCCTCGGCCGGAGTCAGACCAGGTAGGACACGTCGTTAGGCTTCTGGGACTGGGGCATCTGCCCAACCCTCGCGCGGACGAATGCGCGTGAGAATCCGTTCAGCTTCATCGCGGACGCCTGGGTCGTCATCCGTCGTCAGCTCTCGCAACTGCTTGATCAGCCGGTCCGCGCCCTCGGTCGTCAGCCAGTCGGGGTCAGCATCAAGAGCGGCGCTGATCTGATCCGCTGTGTCGAAGCTGGCGGCGAAGCTCCTGGCCAAGAGCACGTGCCGCAGACCGATGGTGTCCTTTCGGGCAAGCAGTGCGTCAGCGGTGTCCTGGGTCACTCCGGTGTCCTGAGGGTCCAGAAGGAGGCGGAGGAGGACATCCGCCACTTCGTCGATCCTGATTGACGCCGCGAGTTGGCGCCCGGCGGCGGCGCGAAGAGACCAGGTCGGAGACTCTGCCTTCATGATCGCCGTGCTCAGGTCTTGGTTTTCGAAGGACTCCATGTCCCCAGCTTGTCAGTGGGCAGAGGCCAGACATGCTCTGGCCCCGAGCAGGACGGGGTCAGAGCATGAAGCGGTCAGCGGCCTTCCGGGCGAAGTTGGTAGACGTTTCCGTGTGGACCTTGATCTTGCTCGGCAGGCTTCTGAAGGATGAGGACGGCGGCTGCCAGCGCGATCTGCTCAGCTCGTCGTGCCGACTCGGCCTCCGCCGCTCGGGAGTCCTTGAGGGCGCCCTTCAACCGGGCGACTTCTTGGCGGAGCCGCTTCTCGGCTTCGGGCGTTTGGTGCGTTTCACTGCGGACGCGGGCGTAGAACTCCTCCTTGAGGTCCGCGTGGCGCTTCAGCAGCGCCATCCGGTGAACGTCGGCTTCGATGGCGAGGGCAGCGACGGTGAGGCTGCCGTTGGAGCGCGTGGGCTGGCCAGCCAGGAGGCGGTCGATCGCCCCGCGGATGCGCGTGCGCTCGTCCTGATGCTGCTGGGTCATGCGAGAGCCTCCTCGGCGGTCTGGGCGGCGGCCTCGTGGGCGTCCGCGAGTCCGCGGAACCGGCTGGCCGTGTGCCGGAGCCGGTCGCCCAGGGGCTGGGGCAGGTGGGCCGCCTTCAGGTCGAGCCGGTCGGCGTGTTCCCGTGCCGCCTGCGCGTGACTGTCGGTGCGGACTGCGTTGCCGCATCCGAGCTGGCAGGCGAACTGATTCGGGGCCGTGGCCCCGAGATCCGGCTCGCAGAGAGCCGTGTCGCGCTTGAATGCGCAGATCAGGAAGGCGTCGGGGTTGTCAAAGAGGACCAGTCCGTCGCGTGCGAGGAACTTGGTGATTGCCTTCGGCGTGGTCAGCGCCCCCTCGAAGCGGGGCGTGGACGCTGCCCCGACAAGGGCCCGCCGAGCGGCGGGACGGGAGATCTTCTGGCGGAGGCTGGCGTCATCACCCCGGCCCAGGCGGCGCAGCCGGCCCCCAAGCGACGCAGGAAGCCCACCGAGACCGACGAGTGAGCCCCGACCCGTCCCGGCCTTTATCCGCGGGGCCACGGTCATCCAGGAGCACTGATGGACCCGGCACTCCTCGCCTGGCTGCGAGCACAGCTCGGCCCCGCCACCGATGAAAAAGACATCGCCGCCCGCTATGCGCGCTTGGGCCGAGCCCACGACGTCGCAGCGGAAGTCCTCACCGAGCGCCGCGTCGCGCTCCTCGCCGAGCCGCTGCGCATGACGGTCGACGGCGTCGTCACCATCGACCAGAGCAACAACCTCGCTGGGCTGGAGCGCCAGATCGCCGGCCTCCAGGACCTCGTCGCTCCCGACGATTTGCCCCCGGGGGAGGCGAGCGCCGGCCTGGTCACCGCGTCGCTCATGCCGACGCGGCGCACCAGGTAGGGCGCCATGCCGTACGAGTGGCCGCCGCTGGTGAGTTCCGTCAGCGCGTGGACCCAGCAGTTCGTACGGCGGCAGCTCTCCCACCTGTAGGAAGCCGGCGACCGGAAGGCCGGCGAGGCCCAGGGCATGACCTTCACCTGGACCACGTTCCACGGGGACGCTCTCCAGTCGCTCGCGGCAGACTCCTACGCCGACTTCCTACGCCGCTCTGAGGAAGCCGAGCGGATGGCCGGCCAGTTTTATCGCGTAGCGCGGGAAGCTGCGCGCCGCGAAGTGCCGCTGTTTGGCGGCAGGCAACATGACCGCGAAGCTGGCCGCGAAGAACCTCGCGGATCGGCTGGCCACCAAGCACAAGCTGACGTACGTCGTCTACCGCAACGGGGCGCGGGTTCCGGTGCGCGCGTGGGCCGAGGCCACCACGCTCGCGAAGTCAGCCGTCGCCTACAACGCAGGCACTCTCAACCGAACCCGCCAGGCCGGAGTGACCACGGTGGAGGTCTTCGACGGAGCGGACTGCGGTTGGACCACCCATCAACACCCCGACAAGGCTAACCGCACGGTGCGTACTGTCGATGACGCGGCGGATTGGCCGATCTCCCACCCCCGTTGCCGTCGTGCCTTCGGGCCGCGCCCGGATCTCACCGGATCGACGAGCGCGGCTTCCGGGATGACGTGATCGCAACCGTTACGACTCGGCCCAGTACTCGCTGAGCATCTGGCCGGGCCAGGCCGGTTCGCGGACCTTGCCTTGAGGCCCCATCTCCTGGAAGTAGGGGCCGAGATCGTAGACCGGAGTCCCGTCGACCGCGTCCAAATCGGTGACATGGAGGTCCAGGCCGTCGACCTTGAGCAGCCTGGGGAAGCTGGTGGCGAGTTGGTTCGGGCGTCGGTGGTTGCGATGCGCGAACGTGCCGGATGGTTCCCAGCGAGGGTTGTTCCGGGGGCTGCGTGCGTGCAGAGCAACGTCAGTCGGGGACGCCTGGCTGAAGTGCCAGGTGACGATCAGGTGGGAGAACTTATCCAGTCCCTTGACGACTTCGAGGGGGAACTTCGGGTCAAGGCGGATGATGCACTCGACGCCGCCCCAGTTGTCGTCCGAGACTTCCGTTCGGCCACCGACAACGGTGCCGATGGGCTCGATCTGCAGAGTCATCGGGTCCTACCTTTCTGGTGTGGGTCTGATCTGGTCATTCGTAAGATCGGAGGGCCCGGAGGCTCCGGGTATGGCTGTCATCGGGAAGCCCGCTGGATGGCTCAGGAGACTTGGCCGCCCAGAGCCCCGCGACGACTCGACCGCTGATTGAGAGACGCGACTCGATCGCTGTGTAGGACCACGCCGGCGAGGTCGTTTGCGGGATTGGCATGAGACGAGCTGGCGGAGGGGTACGTGCCCGAGATCTGGGCCGGGGTGGACATCGGCAAAGGGCATCACCACTGCGTGGTGATCGACACGAACGGCGAACGGCTGCTGTCCCGCCGGGTGGAGAACGACGAGACCGAGCTGCTGACGCTGATCGGCGACGTGCTGGCGATCTCCGAAGACGTACTGTGGGCCGTGGACCTCAACCACGGCGGTGCTGCCCTGCTGAGCGGTCTGCTCAGCGCCCATGACCAGCCGATCGCCTACGGGCATGGACGACTCACCGCTGGGACAAACGCCCGAGCCGCCGACCATGACCGCCGCGCACCTCTAAGCGTCGCGCACCGCCAGCACTTCGACCGCTGCTTCAGACGACTCCAGCAGGAGTGCAGCGGCAGAATGCCGGGGATCCGGATTGGGTCTAGCGGGCCGTGGTCGGCCGCTTCCGCAGGTTCCTCGCCGTTCAAGGCAAACGGTCGGCGAGGCCGAGTGTCGCTGATGAGGGGGCTGTCAGTGCCTCCCGTGATAATCACCTCGCCACGTTGACCGCGCCGATCGGAGGCACCTGTTGTCCACGCTCCATGAGTTCACGACCTGGGAGCCTCTGCTGCGCATCCTGCGATCCGCTCACACCGCGACGCCGGGCGCTCTGGGCGGGCACGTCGCCGGACGGATCGGCACCCACGCATACAGCGTGCCGATGCCATGGGGGACGATGTTCACCATGCACGGACAGGCGTCTGGCGCGGCGGACAGACGGCCCGAGTTCGACGCCGTGCAGCTGGTGCGGGGCGCGCTCGCGCAGGCCGACGCCGACGCCGCCTCCTTCGTGGCCCGGATGTCCCCGGACGGCCCGGCCGTGCTGCACCTGCTCGACTTCGGGCCCGCCGTGGAGCCCGAGACCAGCGGGCCGCTCCCGGGTGCGCTCCTACTGGTCGAAGGCGCTGTACCCGAGCCCTGGCGCCGGCTGCCCGATCCGGTGCCCGACGCGAAGCCCTCTCCGGCGGCGGATCCGGCAGCACTGGAAAGCTTCCTGCGCGAACGCCTCCCCGACGCCATCGGCGCAACCGAGGAGGAGATCGCCACGGCCGAGGCGCGCCTCGGGATACCGCTGCCCGACGAGCTCAAGGCGCTCTACCGGGTGACGCGAGCCCGGTGGGACGACCTGGCCGACGACGAGGCGATGTGGCACCTCATGGAGACGGTGACCTGCGAACTGGTCCCCCTGGACGAGCTGTACATCGCCAACGCGCCCTCCCGGCACTCCCCGTGGCGGTTCGCGGCGATGCAGACGGTGGGAACGCCGCCCAGCGCCGCGGTGCAGGGGCTGGTCGGATCGCCGGGCTGGATCGTCTTCGGCAACAGCGACGGCGACCGACTCGCGGTCGACCTGACGCCGGGGCCAGCCGGGCACACGGGGCAGATCATCATGCTCAGCCACGAGGAAAGCGTCGGCGCGAGCCTGGTCGCCGGCTCCCTCACCGAACTGATGCTCCGCCTGCCCACACAGCGCCGCAGCGCACCGTGGACGGAGGAACCGCCTGCCGCGGCCCGGGTCAACATCCGCAGCCTGAAAAGCGTCGAGGCCGCCGCGCACCCCGCACTGGAAGTCCTGAGCATCGGCGTCTGGGAGGGCGAACCGCTCAGCCTGGAGCCCGTCCTGGACCTGCCGCGCCTACGGACCCTTAGAGCCTACCCAGGCACGCTCGCCGACCCGTTGGAAATCTCCCGGCTCACCGGCCTGGAGTTCCTGGCGCTCTGCCCGCAGGACTGGCGTGTGCTCCTGGACTCCGACATGGTCCCGCGCAGCCTGCTGGCCGCCGGCATCGAGGTGCGCAACGACGTCGACCCCCTGCCGGTCGTGGACCTCGCCAACGAGATCCTTGCCCGCTGGGACCGCCCCCTGATCACCCGCACCACCCTGGAAGGCAGCCTCGGCCCCATGCTGTAGCCCCTGCTGGCCGGGGAGGCGGGGGGCGTCAGTCATGCATGGGCCACACAGGCCAGTGGTTCGTGCGCGGCAGCCCCCGTTCTTTCGCTTCTCGCGCGCAGCCGGGCGTAGCCTTGGCAGGTCTTCGAGATCCGGCCGTGCGCAGCGATCATGCGCTCGTTGCTTCTAGCGGCTCGCACTGGTGCACGGAGGTGATCTGCGCCGTCGTCCCGCACGCTGAAGGCAGGACGGCCAACGCCGAAAGCGGGCGGGGGCGGGTGCTGTTGCGCTTGAGGCAGGGCACCGACGTGACCGCCGCGGTGGTCCGTCAACGGGCCGGATCTTGGTCTTGCTGAATGAGGCGCTCTCGGCGGAAGAGATCAGGTCGCGTACAGGGAGATGGTGTACGGGTTCGACCTGATCTGGGGGTTTGCTCCGGAATCGGGATGAGGCCCGCAAAGATGAACGGCCACCGGCTGATCTTCGAGGTGTCGAAGCCTGAAGGAGATCAGCACGATGACCGCACCTGACAGTGCGCCCCTGCACGTCCTCGCCGCGGGGAGTCCCGCTCTGCTGCGCGCGATGATCAAGACGTTCGCCGACGCGCTCATGTCCGCCGAGGCGGATGCCCGCCACCAGCGAATAGCAGCGGCTGTGGCTGGTACAGCGCCGCACCCCTGGCTCCCGGGCCTACTCCGTCAACATCAC
Organism: Streptomyces sp. NPDC047869; assembly: GCF_040704065.1. Lineage (NCBI taxonomy): Bacteria > Bacillati > Actinomycetota > Actinomycetes > Kitasatosporales > Streptomycetaceae > Streptomyces > Streptomyces sp. NPDC047869. The sequence continues at coordinate 70,848 of NZ_JBEYRK010000035.1, read as the reverse complement.
GGTGAACAGCGACGCGGTGATGAAGAACCTTTCACTGGGCCGTGTCGCAGCGCCGCGGCGAGCACGTCCCCGTCGCTCAGGACCACGCGGCAGCCACCGGTCAGCCGGTCGGTGGGCGCCGTGTGCTGGCACCCACCACTCTCCCGGGTGCGTTGGTTGATCAGGGCCTGGACGGGGTTGTGGGGATCTGCATCGCCCCTCGGCCGGTCGACCATGCCAGGGCAGCACGGGATCGGCAGTCGGCCCGTGCAACAGAGCAACCCCAGGCCGTTGACCTGGGGTTGTCGGGTATTGGTTTTCAGACCTGGGCTGTCGATTTCAGGACTGATGCGAGTGAAAGAAGACCCATCGCTTGGCAGATCGCGTCTTTACCGATCGACAATGGGTTACAAGTGGAGAGGTTCGAGTCATTGCTTGGTGCTGCTGAGCAGGCCGCTCACGTTCAGGACCTCGTGACAGCCCTCTGCCCGACGGCCGGTGGCCGGGGTGCCCGGCTTGTTGCAGGTCACCTCGATGGACACGGCGTCGCCCTCGGGGATCTTGATGGGGGTGACCCAGTGATAGTCCTGGTTGCGGAAGGTCTCCATCGCGATAGTGGTGATCTTGCGGTCGCCGAAGGAGATCGTCAACACCCCTTCGTCGCCCTGGAAGTTGGCGACGACGATGTCCGTGACCCCGAAGATGCTGTCCGTGGGCACCGTGTAGGTGCCGGTCTTGGTCTCCCCGCTCGCCGTCTGCACGTCGATGGTCTGCGAGCTCTGCTGGCCGCTGCCGTTGCCGGTCGAGGTGCCGCCGCCACCGCCGCCCGAGCTGCCGCCGCCCGCTCCGGCCGACGCGCCCGACCCCTGGGTGCCGGGACCGGCCGAACCGGCGCCGCTGCCGGGAGTCTGCTGTCCGGCGGGCGTGGGCCGTGCCCGGACCGCCTCGTCGGCCGCGTCCTTGGCTGCGCTGCGCACCGCCGGACGGACCAGTGCGAACCAGGCGATCAGCAGTGCGAGCAGCGCGGCAAGCAGTGCGAGCAGCCACTTGGGGAAGATCGGGATCTGGACGAACTCGGCGTCCAGCGGCGTCCGGACAACGGTGTCGTACGAGCCGGGTTGTTCGTCCTGGTCCTGGTCGTCGGTGGTGTCGACGGTGAACTGCCACACCACCGGGGAGCCGAACCACACCGGTTTGCCGGTGCGGACGCGCAGTCCGACCTCCGCCGATTCGCCGGGCTCCAGCTTCGGCTTCGCCGGGTTGAAGGCGAACGCCAGCTCCTCGCCCGCCTGGCCGGCGGTGAAGCACACCTGCGCCGGGGTGTTGCCCTGGTTCTGGACCGCCAGCCGGTAGCGGCCGCGCAGCCAGCCGCGCCGGCGGCGCGGGGCCAGCTCGGTGCGCAGCTCGCGGAACTCCTCGATGTGCACGGTGGTTTCGAGGACCTGCACCGCATCGGGGTGCTCGGCCGGCAGGACCCGCACACCCAGCGGCATCTCGCCGGCCCGGATCTCCGGGGAGCGCGGCGGCTCCAGACGGAGCGTCACCGTTTCGGAGGTGCCGGGGTAGAGCGAGACCCGGGCGGGTTCGACGGTGGTCCAGGAGGCGCAGTCCCCGACGACCTCCAGGCTGTACGCCTCGACGATGTCGCTGTCGTTGCGGACGGTCAGAGTTGTCGTGGTGGTGTCACCCGGTGTCACGGTCACGGCCGGGATGTCGAGGCCGGGCGCACCAGGGCCGGAAGAGGCTGCGGAAGGCGTCACGCCTACCACCGTAGAAACACGTTCGGGCGTGCCGCGAGGAACGCGAGGGCAAGATGCGGGCAGTCGGGATGCCCCGAGAGTCACCGGCAACTCCCTTGTATTCAAGGGGCATTGGTGTTTGCCGTCGCAGCCCGCGCGCCGCCCTCTGGTGCTCGCCACGCCCCAGCGTCCAGCCCCCCACGAATTCATGGAACAGGTAAACCCTCATGTCCTGTGCACAAGACAAGAGCCTGCCCGGACACCGGAGCCGGGTGACGGTGGCCGTGTACGCCGCAGATCCGGTCCTGCGCGTCGGCGTCGTCCACCAGCTGCGCCAGCGCCCCGAGGTCGACCTGCTCGACGACGCCGACGCGGAGCGGGCCCAGGCGTCACTGGTGGTCGTGGACACCGTGGACGACGACGTGGCGGCCCTGCTGGACCGGCTGCGGCTCAACACCGCCACCCGCACCGGCCTCGTGGTCGGCACCCTCGGATCCGGGGCGCTGCAACGCGTCATAGAGTGCGGCGTCGCGGCGGTGCTGCGGCGCTCCGACGCGCACCAGGACCAACTTCTCCAGCTGGTCCAGGCGATAGCCAACGGGGAGGGTGTGCTCCCCGGCGACCTGCTCGGCAAGCTGCTCAGCCATGTGAGCAGCCTTCAGCGCTCGGCTGTCGACCCGCGGGGCCTGTCGCTGTCCACGCTGACCACGCGCGAGGTGGACATGCTGCGCCTGGTGTCGGAGGGCTTGGACACCGCGGAGATCGCCCGCAAGACCTCGTACTCGGAACGGACCGTCAAGAACGTCCTGCACGAGATAATCACGCGTCTCCAACTGCGCAACCGAGCCCACGCGGTGGGCTACGCGCTGCGCAACGGACTGATGTGACACCCGCGTTGACGCCGCAGGGGCAACAAGCCGGGAGAGACCTACGGGAAACCCGCACTGCCCGAAAGCGCACCGCGCGTTTCCCTCGGGTACGGCCCCGCCGCCCTGCCGCGCCGCGCACGTCCGGTACAGGGTGGCGGAGGCGATCCGGATGGTCACATCGGGATGCCGCACCAGAATGCGAAGGGGGCCGTGATGGGAACGGCTGACCCCGGCGGCCGGTACCGCCTGGGGAGACTCGGAACGTCGTTGCTGCTGCTGATCCCGCTGCTCGGGGTGACGGCGGCCTCCGGACAGGGCAGCGCCGCCTCCGCCCCGCGCGCGGCCGACGCCACGGACACCCGCGTCGCGTACGCGGGCACCCGGCACCGCAGCCTCGGCACGGTGGCCTCGACCACCTCCAGTACACCGCTGTTCGGCGGCGGCCCCGTCCACAACGATGTGCAGCCGTCCGCGCTCGGTGACCAGATGGTCTTCGCGAGCCGCCGCGACGAGAAGAACCCGCAGGTCTACCTGCGGGCCGCGGACGGTTCGGTACGGCGTCTGACCACCGGCCGGGACGCGGCGCACCCCCGGCTGACGCCGGACGGGCAGTCCGTGGTGTTCGACTCGGCCGAACCCGGCGGCATCGGCGGCGGGACGCAGCGCGACCTGTGGCTGGTACGCACCGACGGCACCGGCCTGACGCGGCTCACCGACACCTCCGCCAACGAGGAGTGCCCGACGGTCTCCCCCGACGGGCAGCGCATCGCGTACAGCAGCGACAGCGATCCGCTGGTCGGCGAGCAGATCTATATACGGCCCCTGAACGGCGGCACCGCCACCCGGATCACCTCCCCGGCGAACGGCACGGGCTCCGAGCCGGCGTGGAACCCGGTGAACGACGACGTGAACCGGGACTGGATCGCGTACACCTCCACCACCACCGAGAACGGGCAGTCCGTGCCCCGGCTGCGGATCACCAACGGGACCAGTGACGAAACGCTGTTCGCGGGCAATTACGCGGGGTGGCGTGCCCACGGGGCATCGTGGTTGCCCGACGGGGACCAGTTGGTGTTCCTCAGCCCCGAGACCACCTGCACGTGCGAGGGCGACTATGACCACGTGTTCAAGTCGACCGCACACGCGGACACAGAGCCCGGGCTGGTGCTCAACGAGAACCGGGAGGTCCTCTCACCCACCTGGCTGGGACCGGGCAACGGCGGCGGCGTGGTGGTGGAGCGCGACTCGGCGGCCGATCCGCACGTGGTGACGCTGCAGGACGCCCGCATCGACGGGTCCGACCCACGCGACCTGAACCTGACGATCCTCAACGAGGACCCGGCGGCCGACACCAACACCGATCCCACCAAGGACCCGCTGTTCCAGCCCGCCGCCGGCTCCGACCCGTGGACCGAGCGGCAGAACTACACGCCCGACGGCCGCCGGATCGTCGTCACCCGCTTCGAGACCAACGCCGACAACCAGCGGATCGAACGGATCTGGCTCGCGGACGCCGACGGCACCAACGCGCGGGCTATGCCCCTCGCGGGACGCGGCGCGACGGACTGGGACACCGACCCGGCGTTCTCCCCGGACGGCAGGTACCTCGCCTTCACCCGGACGTCGCCGGGCGGCCTCGGGGACGCCGCGGGCCCCAGCCGCATCCTCATCGCCGACGCGGCGACCGGCGCGATCACCGGCCGGATCACCCCGCCGGCCGGGCAGCAGCAGGGCGAGGACGCCCAGCCCACCTGGTCCTCCGACGGCACCACCCTGGCCTTCACCCGCAACGAGGTGATCGGCGGGAGCGGCGGCAACAAGCACATCTGGACCGTGCCGGTGAACCACCTGGACCAGCAGCGCGACCTGAGCGCCACGATCTGCCCGGGCAACTGCCAGGTCATCGACGACAGTCCGGCGTTCTCCCCGGACGGCCTCACCATCGCCTTCAACCGCAAGAGCGGCGGCGGCGCAGTCGACGAACGCGACGGCATCCTCCTTACGGCCCTGTCGGGCGACGACTGCAAGGTTCTGCTGCCCACCGCCGCGCGCAACGTCCCCGGCGCCTGCCGGACGGATCTGCCGGACACCTCGACCACCGGTCCGTTCCAGCCCCGGGACGCCGCCTGGACGGCCGACGGCAAGGGCCTGGTGATCAGCTCCCGTGCCGAGGTCGCCGCCAACAGCCCCGAGAAACTACGCTTGTTGGACGTCGCGTCCGGCGACCTCACCCCGCTCACCGCGGAGCTCGGGGGCCGGCAGAAGGAACCCAGCGTCCAGCAGTCCGTGGACCTCGCGGTGAACGCGCCCGGCATCGTCCCGGCGGTCACCGTCGGCAAGACCACCACCATTCGTGTCGATGTCGTCAACAACGGCCCCGCTGCCTCCCCCGGCACCAAGCTGACCATCGCCCCGCCGACCGGCGTGCAGATCACCAAGCTGACCTATCCCGGGGGCACCTGCGACGCCGCCTCCCTCCAGTGCACCGTCGGTGTCGTGCAGCCCGGCAGCACCGTGCCGGTGACCGTCACCGTCACCGGGGTCACCCCCGGCAACGCGCCGATCGACTGGTCGGTCACCGGCACCGTCCTCGATCCGCAGCCCAGCGACAACACGGGCCGCACCGTGGTGCCGGTCGTCCAGGCCACGCCCCCGACGACCCCGACACCCACGCCGACACCCACGCCGACACCCACCTCTCCGCCCACCGTGCCCCCGACTCCGGGTGAGCCCGACGCCGGGCCCGGTCTCCGCCTCACCGCCCAGCCGAACCCCGGATACGTCGGCGGGCGCGTCGTGGTCACGTACACCGTGCGCAACGGCTGCAACGCGCTGGCGACCGGACTGCGGCTGCACATCGGCCTGCCCAAGAGCATCCCGGACAACGGGCAGCCGGAGGGCTGCGACAAGAACTGGGTGTGCGCGCTGCCGGACCTGGACCAGGGCGCGAGCACCGTCGTGCGGGTCGTCCTCAGCCCCAAGAAGGCGCTGACCACCCACGTCACCGGCAAGCTGACCACCACCGGGACGGACGCCGACAAGGGCGACAACAGCGCCCGGGAGCGGCTGCGCATCCTCCAGCCGCGCATCATCGCGGTGCCGGCGATCGGCAAGCCGGGCTTCGTCACCTCGGTGCGCGGCAAGGACTTCCCGCCGGGCGTGCCGGTGCAGTTCACCTGGAAGCCGGGGATCACCGCGGCGGCGGCACCCACCATTCCGCTGCCGAACGGCACCTTCATCGGCCAGCTGCTCATCCTCGCCAAGGACGAGACCGGGCCCCGGATCATCACCGCCAAGGGCCCCGGGTTCTCCCCGGTGACGACCGACTTCCTGGTGGTCACCGGCAGCGTGCAGCCGCCGGACGAGGTGACCCGCCGGTGATCCACGAGGTCGACGAGGGGCTGCGCCGGCTGCTCGGCGAGTCCGGCCTGGAGGCGTCGGGCGTCGACGTCGTCTTCGACGCCCCCACCCGGGACTGGGCCGCGCGCCGCAGCGCCCCGACGGTCTGCGTCTTCCTGTACGACATCCGGGAGGACGCCGTCCGGCGCGGCAGCGGCTCCGGAGAGGTGTACGACCAGGACGGCCACCTCGTGGCGCGGCGCTCCCCGCCGCGCTGGTTCGAGCTGACGTACCTGGTCACGGCGTGGGCGACCCGCCCGCAGGACGAACACCGGCTGCTGTCGCAGGTGCTCGCGACGCTGGTGAGCACCGACACGCTGCCCACGCGGCTGCTCACCGGCACGCTCGCCGAACTCGGCCTGACCGTGGGCCTGGACACCGCCGGAACCGGGTCCGACGCACCGGCCGCCTCCGACGTGTGGTCGGCCATGGGCGGCGAACTGAAGGCCTCCCTCTCGCTGCAGGTGCGGGCGCCGCTCGCCGGCATCACCAAGGCCGCCGCACCGCCGGTCACCGAAGGCCTCGTCGTGCGCGCCACCTCCCGCAGCGAGGACGCGGGGCCGGGGCGCAGGCTGCGCTACACGGAAACAAGTGACCCGGGTCCGGACGGCGGCTACGCCGGCCCGCGTGAACGCCCGCCCGCGCCCGCCCGTCGCCACCGCAGGGGGGGCCGCCAGCCGTGACGCACACTGCCGAGGCGGTCGCCGAAGTGGAGCACCTGTGGGTGCGGCTCCGCATGGTCGAGGAACGGGTGCGGCACGCGGTGGCCGTCCGGCGCGCCGCCGATCCCGATCCCGACGACCCCTACCGTGGCCAGTACCTCACTCCCGAGGCAGTCGCCCGCGTCCTGGACGAACCGAGCGGCCTCGACGTACCCGCTCACGAACCCCCGGATCCCCCGGCCGGCTCCGTCCTCGGCGGTCTCGCCGCGCGATTCGGCCTGTCCTCGCTGGATCTGGACCTGCTGCTCGTTGCGGTGGCGCCCGACCTGGACGCACGGTTCGAACGGCTCTACGGCTACCTCAACGACGACCTGACGCGTCGTCGGCCCACGGTCGGGCTCGCCCTGGAGCTGTGCGGGCTCGCAGGGGCGGCGTCCGCGCGCTTCCGGCTGGCCCCCGAAGCGGCGCTGGTCGCCAGTGGTCTGGTGGAGGTCACCGAGCCCGAACGGCCGCCGCTGTCCCGGGTGTTGGTGGTTCCCGACCGGGTCACCGGACACCTCCTGGGGAGCGCGCAGCCCGACGCCCGGCTCGCCGGGGTGCTCGGCGAGGTCCGCGAGGACCCGACCGCCGAGGCGGCGGACGTCCACCGGGCCGCGGCCGCGGCCGGCACCGGCCTCGTCCAACTGCGCAGCCGGGGCGGCGACGCCGAGGGGCTGGCCGTAGCAGCCCTGCACGCGGCCGGGTTGCGCCCGCTCGTCCTGGACGCAGCGGCACTCGCCCGGCGCCCCGGCGACGTACCGGCGCTCGCCCACGTGGCCGCGCTCGAAGCCCGCCTGACGGGTGCCGGGGTCGTCCTCGGCCCCCTGGACGCACTGCCCGGGGAACCAGCCGAACGGGCGTGCACGCTGGGGGCGTTGTGCTCGGCGCTGCGCGGGATTCCCCTGCTCACGCACGGCACCCTCGGCTGGGACCCGCTGTGGGCTGCCGACACCCCCGTGGTCCTGACCGTGCCAGCGCCCACTCCCGAGCGGCAGGCCGCGCGCTGGCGGCACGCCCTCGACCGGGCCGCCGGTGACAGCCCTGGCCATGGCTTCGGCAACGGCTCAGGGACCGGCGACGCCGATGAGCTCGCCCGCGCGGTCGCCGCGCACCGCCTGGATTCCGGGCAGTTGCGCCGCGCCGCCGACGTGGCGGTGCGCACAGCCACCCTCGCGGGCCGCCCGGTCCTCCCCGACGACCTGCGCACCGCCGTACGAGCCCAGAACGGCGCCGGGCTCGACCGGCTCGCCCGCCGCGTGGAGCCGGGAGTCGGCTGGGACGACCTCGTGCTGCCCCCGACCACTCACCGGCGGCTGCGCGAACTCGCGCTGCGCGCCCGCCATCGCGAGCAGGTGCTCGGGCAGTGGGGGATGCGGCCCGGCGGCGGCCGGGGGCGCGGCGTGATCGCGCTGTTCGCCGGCGAGTCGGGCACCGGCAAGACCATGTCCGCCGAGGTCGTCGCGGCGGACCTGGGCATGGACCTGTACGTGGTGGACCTGTCCACGGTCGTCGACAAGTACGTGGGAGAGACCGAGAAGAACCTGGAGCGGATCTTCACCGAGGCGTCCGCGGTCAACGCGGTGCTGCTCTTCGACGAGGCCGACGCGATCTTCGGCAAGCGCTCCGAGGTGAAGGACGCGCACGACCGGCACGCCAACATCGAGTCGGCGTACTTGCTGCAGCGCATGGAGTCGTTCGACGGGATCGCGGTGCTGACCACCAACCTGCGGGCCAACCTGGACGAGGCCTTCACTCGCCGCCTGGACGTGGTGGCGGACTTCCCGGTGCCCGACGCCGGCCAGCGCCTCGCCCTGTGGGAACGGTGCCTGGGCGACCGGCTGCCCCGGGCCGAGGACCTGGACCTCACCTTCTGCGCGGACCGCTTCGAACTGGCCGGCGGCTCCATCCGGGCGTGCGCGGTGACCGCGGCCTACCTCGCGGCGGAGTCCGGCGAACCGCTCACCATGCGGCAGGTGGTGACGTCGGTGGCGCAGGAGTACCGCAAGCTCGGACGGCTGGTGCTGGAGGGCGAGTTCGGGCCGTATCTGGCGGAGGCCGCCGGCGCCTGAGGGCCCGCCCGGGACAACGCCGTTGCCTGAAGGGGCAGAGTCCCGCGACGGCCGCACCGGGGGACCCGAGGGTCTGGTACTACGGGTTTCGACCCTGCGAAAGGACTGCGGATGCGTGCCCACGAGCAACCAAAAGAGGCCGACGGACAGGGGCGGACGAAGGCACGGCCGGCGGCACCTGCCCCGGCCGGGATGCTGGCTCTGCAGCGCTCGGTGGGCAACGCGGCCGTGGCCCGTATGGTCGAGGAGGAGCGGCACGCCCACGGAGACTGCTCCGGAGCGCACCCGGAACGGCAGGACGGGCAGCCCGCGGTGCAACGCTCGTCGGTGCACGGCGTCCTGCGCTCCGCCGGGCGGCCGCTGACCGGACCGGTGCGGAACGAGATGGAGAGCCGCCTCGGCGCGGACTTCTCCGACGTACGGCTGCACACCGGTGCGACGGCCCGCGCATCCGCCGCCGAGGTCGGTGCCCGCGCCTACACCTCCGGCAGCCATGTCGTCATCGGAGAGGGCGGGGCGGACCGGCACACCCTGGCCCACGAGCTCACCCATGTCATCCAGCAGCGCAAGGGTCCGGTCGCCGGGACCGATCACGGCAACGGGCTGAAGATCTCCGACCCGTCGGACCGGTTCGAACGTGAGGCGGAGGCGAACGCCACCCGCGCCCTCGCGAAACCACTCGCCCTCGCGCAGGGGCCCGAGGACAAGGAGAGCGGTGCGGCTCCCGCGTCCGCCGGCGCCGTCCAGCGGATGCCCGCCAAGCGGGACAGGACCGCCGCCGAGCTGAAGGGCGACAGCCCGCCGCCGCAGCGCCGCAACACACGGGCGAGCCAGAAGCCGGCGGCCGATCTCGACCATCCGACCCTGACGTTCACCTCCTCCTACACGGGCCCGGCGAGCCAACGGCTCGACGCGGACCAGGAGATCGGATTCAACCAAGCCGCCGTGCTGCACAATCCGGCGAACGCGCCCCAGCGCGTGTCCAGCAACTACCACTTCTGGCAGCAGGTCACCGACCAGAACGTGCAGATCATCGCCAACGACGACGGCCACCGCGAGGTGCCGTCCTCACGGGACTGGGTGCAGGACGGCCCGTACCGACCGAACTACACCAACGCGGTCATCACGGACGCTCAGGACGCCATCACCTTCACGGACGACCCCGGCTTCAGTACGTCGGCGCGGATGAGCTCCGGATACTGGCTGAAGTCGTACAGCGTGAGCTTCCGCTGGAAGGTGGCGCGGAACACGGGCCGCTGGAACACCAATCTCCCCGCCTGGACCAGCCCCGAGGTCACGCACACAGCGACCTCGGCCTTCGACCCCGACAACCCCGAAGCGTCGGTGCCGATCGACGCCCAGGCGGCGGGCAACAGGTCGTGGCTGGTGGACCTGACGAACGTGAGTTAGCCGGGAAAGGCAGCGGCCTTGCCCCCGGCGAGGTCCGCACGTCCCTGTCGCCCCGGCGGACCCCCGCGCAGACTCGGCCTGGACACAGCTGACAGACCCGTAGGACGCGAAGGAGCCAGCATGCCGACGTACCTCACCCCGGGTGTGTACGTGGAGGAGGTGCAGTCCGGTGCCCGACCGATCGAAGGGGTCGGCACCGCCGTCGCCGCGTTCGTAGGGTTCGCCGAGCGCGGCCCCTTCCACGCGCCGACGCTGGTCACCAGCTGGGACCAGTACTCCCAGGCGTTCGGTGGTTTCACCGAGGGCACCTACCTTGCCCACGCGGTCTACGGCTACTTCGCCAACGGCGGCGGCGCCGCGTACGTGGTGCGCATCGGCGGCTCCGCCGAGGACGCCACCGCCCCGTCCGTGGGCGGCGGCCAGCGGCGTCAGGCCACCAAGGCCGTGGAGGCGGTGGAGCTCGGCGGCTTCCTGGTCGCGGCCAAGCCGGGCGTCTCCGGCGTGTCGGTGGAGATCGCCGACGCGGACGGCGAGAACCCGCCGGAGGACCGCTTCAAGGTCCTGGTCCGCCAGGGCGACCAAGTGGTGGAGACCTACGAGGCCTCCACCCGCAAGAACGTCAGGGGGTACCTGGTCAACCAGGCCCGCGCCTCCAACCTGATCGAGGTCACCGAGCAGCGGGGCGCCGCCCAGAGCAAGCCCGCCACCCAGACCGTGGCCCTGCCCGACGCCCCGGGCGGGGCCGCCGCGAACGGCTCCGGCGAGGTGGTCGGCCTCGACCCCGCCGAGTATGTCGGCGACGCCGCGGCCCGCACCGGGTTCGCCGGCCTGGAGACCATCGACGAGATCACCATGGTCGCCGTGCCGGACCTGATGAGCGCCCACCGGCGCGGCGACATCGACGCCGAGGGCGTACGCACCGTGCAGCTCGCCGTCATCTCGCACTGCGAGCAGATGGGCGACCGGGTGGCCGTCCTGGACACCCCGCCCGGGCTCTCCGCGCAGCAGGTGCGCACCTGGCGCAACGACGAGGCGGGCTACGACTCCCGCTACGCCAGCCTCTACTACCCGTGGGTGCGGGTCTTCGACCCGGCCGCCGGGCACAACACCACCGTCCCGCCGAGCGGTCACATCGCCGGCGTCTGGGCGCGCAGCGACGCCGAACGCGGCGTGCACAAGGCGCCCGCCAACGAGGTGATCCGCGGCGCGGTGGACCTGGAGGTCCGGCTCAGCAAGGGCGAGCAGGACCTGCTGAACCCGATCGGCGTGAACTGCGTACGGGCCTTCCCCGGCCGGGGCATCCGGATCTGGGGTGCCCGCACCCTCTCCTCCGACCCGGCCTGGCGCTACCTGAACGTGCGCCGCCTGTTCAACTACCTGGAGGAATCCATCCTCCTGGGCACCCAGTGGGTGGTCTTCGAGCCGAACGACGACCGGCTGTGGTCCAGCATCCGGCGCAACGTCACCGCGTTCCTCACCGAGGAGTGGCGCCGGGGAGGCCTGTTCGGCCGTACCGCCGAAGAGGCGTTCTACGTGAAGTGCGACCGCGACAACAACCCGCAGGAATCCATCGACCAGGGCCGCGTCGTGTGTGAGATCGGCGTCTCGCCGGTCAAGCCCGCCGAGTTCGTGGTGTTCCGGCTGGCCCAGTTCTCCGACAGCACCAGCCTCATCGACGAGTGACCTGCGGGTCAGCAAGGAAAGGTGACAGACAGTCATGGCAACGGGCGATGCTCTTTCCACCCACGTCTTCGGCGTGCAGCTCGGTGGCTACCTGGTCGAGTCGATCCAGGAGATCAGCGGGCTGACCGTCGAGGAGGAGGTCGTCGAGGTCAAGCAGGTCAGCGCCGAGGGCAAGCAGATCATCCGCAAGCAGCCCGGAGCGCGGCAGGCCGGTGAGATCACGATCACCCGGGGACTCGACCAGAGCAGCGAGTTCACCAAGTGGATCAAGGAGACCCTGAACAACGGGGCCGTCAACACCGCGCGGCAGAACCTCACCATCGAGATCAAGGACACCGAGGGCAACACGGTCCGCCGCATTCAGCTGATGCAGGGCTGGGCCTCCAAGTGGGAGGGCCCGTCGCTGAAGGCGGGCGAGTCCGCTCCGGCCACCGAGTCCGTCACGATCACGTTCGAGGAGATCGTCGTCGAATGAGGCGCCGTACGGTCACGGCGGGCAACCTGGAGGAGATCCTTCAGGCGACGGCGCCCGCCCAGACGCCGGAGCAGCAGGCGGCGGCCACCCCGGCCGCCGCCCCGCCGCGCCGGGAGGACCACGGGCTGCGCACGGAGTTCGAGTTCGAGCTGCCGCGCGGGTACGTGGACGACGACGGCACGGTGCACCGGCACGGCTCGATGCGCCTGGCCACCGCACGGGACGAACTGCGGCCCCAGATCGACCTGCGGGTCAAGGAGAACCCGGCGTACCTGAGCGTGGTGCTGCTGAGCCAGGTAATCACCCGGATCGGCTCGATCACGGATGTGCACGCCGGGGTCGTGGAGCGGATGTACGCCACCGACGTCGCGTTCCTCCAGGACTTCTACCGCCGGGTCAACAGCGAGGGCCACACCCGCGCCGCGGTGACCTGCCCGCACTGCGAGGGCGGCTTCGAGGTCGACCTCTCGGGTGGGCGCCTGGGGGAATCGTGACGTACGCCCTTCCCCGGCTCCGGGAGGAGATCGCGTACATCGCCTACCACTTCCACTGGCAGCGCGAGGAGATCCTCGAACTGACCCACGACGAGCGCCGGCAGTGGGTCGCCGAGATCGCTCGCATCAACACCCGTGTCAACGAAGGCGGTTGAACGCATGGCATGGCGGGACAGGCTGCGTCGCCGGGCCGCCGCGCCGGACACCGCACGCCGTCCGGGTGCGGACCGCTCCGGCGCCGCGGAGAATGGCCCGGCCGGCGACGGCCCGGACCGGGGCACATCCGGCGACGGTACTGACCGCGGCGAGTCCGGCGGCCGGGGTTCCTCCGTGCCCGGCGACTGGGACGGCGGTTGGCGTCGCGCCGCGCCGCCGCAGCTCACCGTGGCCCGCTCCCTGCTCGGGGTGAGCGACGGGCTCGTCTTCCGTGCGGGCCTCGCCTCCTGGCAGAACCCGTCGTTCGACTCGGGTCTCGGCCACGCGGTGCTGTCCGCCGCCCCGACCGGTCTGGTGCGCGGCGTCGCCCGTCCTGCCACCCCGCAGGCCACCCGGGTCGGCGGGGGTCCACTGCTGCTCCGGGCGCTGCGCCCGGAGGGGGCGGGTGGCGAGGCGGACGGTGCGTTGGACGCCGGGAGTCCGGCATCCGTCGCCCCACAGACTTTTCGTAGCCGTACTGGACCGGCGGACGGAAGATCCGGGCAAAAGCCCGCGGTGGCGCGCTCTGGGGGCAACAGCGCGGTAACGACGGGAAGTTCGGGCGACTCCCCACAGACCCGTGGTTTTACGTCCGCCGATTCCCCCGCCGCGCTCTCCCCATCCTCGCCGCCCGTCCAGCGTGCCGCGCCGCCGGGTGCCGATCCGGTCGTGACCCCCTCCGACCCGGACCATCGGACGACGGCCGCTCCGGCGATTCCTCTGGTACGGCGTGTGTCGGTGCTCCCGGACGCAGCCGCAGGCGGTGGAGCGACCCGGCCCGTGTCGCAAGCGCCGTCCGGTTCCGGGGGCCGTACGCCTTCCGGCCCGGCCGTCCGGGCCGTCCCGGTGGCACCTTCCCTGACTGTCGCCAGGCGCGTGTCCGGACCGGTACGCCGCGTCACCGCCCTGCGGCCCGCCACTCCGGCAGCCGGCAACGCCACCACCGCCGCCGTACAGCGCGCCGCCACGAGCGAGCCAAGCCGCGTGCCCCTCGGCGCCCCGACGCGCGAACTGCTCTCTCCGGCCGCGCCGTTGGCGGAGGACGCTCCGGCGCCGCACACCGCGTCCGGCCCGGCGTTGCCTGTCGTCCGGCACCAGGCGGAGGGCTCGGATGTGGTCGGTGCGCAGGGGACGGAGCCGGCTGCCTCCGGCGGCGCCCGGGTGCGCGGTGGTCTGGGTGCGCCGCTGTCCGCGCTGCCGCCGAGTGCCGAGCTGCCCGGCACCACCGCCCTCAGTTCAGGCACCTCGCCCGGTCCGACGCTGCCCGTCGTCCAGCGCCAGGCGGACGACGTGGCCGACACGCCGCGCCTGCACGACAGCGGCGCGCAGAATGCCCCGGACGGCGCCCGCGTGCGCGGCGGCCTGGGCGCTCCGCTGTCCGCGCTGCCCCCCAGCGCCGAGCTGCCCGGCTCCACCGCCCCCACTTCAAGCACCGTGCCCGGCGCGGCGCTGCCCGTCGTCCAGCGCCAGGCGGACGACACGGCCGGCACCTCGCGCCCGCACGAATACGGCGGCGCCCAGGGAACGGTCCACCGCGCCCCCAACGGCGTCCGCGGCGGCCTGGGCGCTCCGCTGTCCGCGCTGCCGCCCAGCGCTGATGTGCCCGGCGCCACCGCATCCCGCGCTCCCGCTCCCGCAGTCCAGCGTGCTCCGGCGCAACAGGACGGCAAGTACCAGACAACTCCACCGTCCTCTACGGCAGTTGGTGACCGGAGACCCTCCACCGCCAGAGCGGACGCGCCGCTGCTGGGGGCGGGCGACGTAGTCCAGCGCCGTCCCGCGGACGACTCCTTTGCCGGGGGCGTCGCGTCACCGGGCGTCGCGGACCACGGGAGCGGGTCCGCAACGCCGTTGGTGATGCCGTCCGCAGCAGCACCCGCGGCTGCCGTAACCCCGGAAAGCCCGGCAGGAGACGTACGACTGCCCGGTACGGGGTCCGGCGGTCAGGCCCCGTCCGGCGGGCAGCGGACCCGGGCCCCCGGTTCGCCGAGCCTGGTCGTCGTCCCCCGAGCCGTAGCCGTGGCGACCGGAGGCGCTCAGCCGCACAGTGCGCCCCCGCTCACCGTCACCCGCCCCGGAGCGCCCTCCGGCCCGGCGGCACCCCGCACCCTCCAACTGCTCCCCGCCCGCCCGCTCACCCTGAGCACCCGGGCCACTGAGGGCGCGGCACCGCCCGTCGCCGCCCGCTCCGGCGGCCGTCCCGTGGTGGCGGCGCGCTGGCCGGGCGTAGCGGCTGCCCCGCAGGCTGACCCCGGGCGTCCGACGCCAGGGCCGTCCCCGGTCGCCCCGGCGCTCTCGCGGGTCCAGCGGGCCGTGGCCGCGCCGCCCGCGGGACGGGAGAACTCGGGCGTACGAAGCGCCAACTCGGCGGGTCCGGTAGGTTCCCCCAGCCCAGTCCAGCGTGTCCCGGTCGTCCGGCCCGCACCGCCGGGTCAGGGGCCGGTCGGCTCGGCCCCCGCCGTCCCGGCAGGATCCCTGCCGGTCACCGCCCCGCAGGCGCCGCCGCTCGCGGACCGCCCGGCGAACGCCCCGGCATCGGCTCAGCCCGTCCCCGTGGTTCTTCCGGTGACCGGGGGGAGCGGCCGGGCGGCGACCCCCGTTCAGCGCGACATCACCGACACCAGCGGCGCCGGCCTGCTCATGGGGGCAACGACGAAGGCGGAGCGGGACCGGGTCCGCGAACGTTCGCGACCGGCCGCCACGCCGTCCGCCGCCGGCCTGCTCATGGGCGACGCGGCGAAGGAAGTCCCGACGCATGGCCGTTCGCGCTCGTCCTCCACCTCATCCGCCTCCGGCAAGAGCGCGGAGCAGCGCGCCGAGGCACCGAAGGACCCCGGTCTCGACCTGGACGACCTCGCGCGGCGCCTGCTCGACCCGATGGCCCGGCTGCTCCGCACCGAGCTGCGGCGCGGCCGGGAACGCACGGGCCGCCCCTACGACGGACGCCGCTGAGGGCGTGGAACGTGAGCGCACGGAACGGATGACGGACGCATGACCGACAACATCTTCGCCACGAGCGTGTTCTTCAAGCTCGCCATCGGCGGCAACGACCTGGGCGCCTTCCACACCTGCTCCGGCATGGGCGCCGAGGTCGAGATGGAGAGCTACGCAGAGGGTGGCAACAACGGGTTCACCTGGCAACTGCCCGGCCGCGTGACCTGGTCGAACATCACGCTGAGCCGGCCGGTCACCGCCGATACGGCGAAGATCGCCCGCTGGCTCGACGAGACGCTGAAGCGGGTGACGCCCAAGGACGGCGAGATCGTGGCGCTGAAACCGGACCTGACCCGGATCGTCAGCTGGCAGGTGTCCGGGATCGTTCCGGTGCGCTGGCAGGGACCCTCCTTCGACCCCGCCAACTCCGAGGCGGCGGTGGAGACCCTGGAGATCGCCCACCAGGGGCTGCGCCCGTCCTGACCCGCCGTCACGCACCGCTCCCACCCGCCGCCCCTGAGACTTACCCCTACGCCCCCGGAAAGGAGGTCCCGACATGTGTGCAGCGCTCCGCTCCAGTCGGACCAGGGCCCAGCTGACCCTGAAGGAGCCACCGACCTCCGTCGGCGCGAAGCCCGGCGGGACGATCACGCAGCTCAACCTCCAGTTCAACCCCTCCACGCTGCAGTTGAGCAAGACCACCGAGTGGCGGCGCACCCCGTCCCGGATGGCGGGGGAGTCCGCGCTGCCCGAGTTCGTCGGCAGCGGCCCGCGCACGCTGAGCCTTGAGGTGTTCCTGGACGCCACCGCCACCCACGACAACTCCGTGGAGAAGGCGGTGGAGAAGCTGATGAAGGGGTGCGTGCCGACCAAGGCCAGCCTGGGCCGCAAGAAGCCGGCCAGCCCCTGGGTGCGGTTCGAATGGGGGACCGCCCGGACGACCTCCTTCGACGGGGTGCTCTCCAGCCTGTCGGTGTCGTACACGCTGTTCGACGTGGACGGAAAGCCGCTGCGGGCCACCTGCTCGCTGTCTATCGAGGAGGCGAGTGTCGATCCGCCGGGCCAGAACCCGACGTCCGGCGCGCGCACCGCCCGCAGCACGCACATCGTCGTGGCGGGCGACTGCCTGGCCCTGCTGGCCTGGCGGGAGTACGGCGACGCGACGGCCTGGCGGGCCATCGCGGAGGCGAACGACATCGACGACCCCATGGCGCTCGAACCCGGCACCGAACTGGTGGTGCCGGGGCTCGGCGACGCGGGCGCTGAGGAGGAGCGGTGACCACACCCGAGGCACGGGGTGGCCGGTCGTTCGCGGCGGACCCCGTCGTGGAGACGCCCGGCGAACTTTCGCCGATCTGGGCCGCCCAGCTGGTGAGCTGCGTGGTCGACGAGAACGTGGGCCTGCCCGACGCGGCGGTGCTCACCTTCCGCGACCCCGACCACGAGTTCCTGCAGTCGACCGGCATCACCATCGGCACCCCGCTCAAGGTGTCGGTGGTCACCGTGTCTGGGCAGGCGCGCGAGCGGCTGTTCAACGGCGAGGTGACCGGCATGGAGGTCGACCGGGACAGCACCGGCTCGTTCACCGTGGTGCGCGCCTACTCCAAGGCGCACCGCCTGCAGCGGGGCCGGAAGGTGGTGGCGTACCGGAACATGACGGCGTCGGCGATCGTCCGCAAGGTCGCCGCCGGGGCCGGGCTGACCTGCGGGACCGTGGAGGCCGCGCCGGTCACCTACAAGCAGCTCTCGCAGGCGAACGTGTCCGACTGGGACTTCCTGCAGTTCCTGGCGGGCGAGAGCGGCGCGCAGGTGCGCGTCGACGACAAGGGCGTGCTGCAGTTCACCAAGCCCGAGAAGGCGTCCGGCGCGCCCGCGCCCTCGACCCCGGCCACGCGGAACCCGATGGTGCTGGAGTACGGGCGGAACCTGCTGGCGCTGCGGGCCTCCCTGTCGGCCGCGGACGGGGCCTCGCAGGTGGAGGTGCGCGGCTGGGACGTCACCACCAAGAAGCCGCTGGTGGCCCGCAAGCCGTCGGTGAACAGTGACACGGTGGTGCCGGGGCTGAGCCCGGCGCTCGCCGCCCGGTTCGGCACGTCGTCGAAGCTGACCGTCACGGACACCCCGTATCGCACCCAGGCCGAGACGACCGCGGTCGCCGACGCCGTGGCCGATCAGGTCAGCGCGGGGTTCGCCGAGTTGGAGGTGCTGGCCGAGGGCAACCCCCGGCTGCGGGCGGGCAAGCCCGTGGCGCTCGGCAACGTCGGGCAGGCGTTCTCCGGCAAGTACACGGCGACGGCGGTGCAGCACGTCCTGGAGCCGCACGGCGGATACCGGACGACGGTGTGGGTCAGCGCCAGCCCGGACCGCTCCCTGACGGGCCTGGTGACCGGTGCCAACGCGCCGGGCCGCGGCCCGCGCATGCCGGGTCTGGCGATCGGCGTGGTGACGGACGTACGCGAGCAGGGCGGCGCTCAGAACGGCGGGGTGCGGCTGAAGTTCCCCTGGCTGGACGACACATACGTCACCGACTGGGTGCGCACCGTGCAGTGGGGCGGCAAGGGCGGCGGGGGAGTGGTGAGCCCCGAGGTCAACGACGAGGTCCTGGTGGGCTTCGAACAGGGCCTGCTGGACAGCCCGTACGTCATCGGCGGCCTCTACAACGGCGTGGACAAGCCGTCGCCGCACGACATCCCGCTGATCGACAAGACCACCGGAAAGGTCAACCGCCGCTCCGTCGTGTCGCGTTCGGGGCACCGGGTCGAGTTGCTGGACGCGAGGGCTCCGGGCAGGTCGGGCGTCCGGCTCAGATCCGCCGACGAGCGCCTGGAAGTGTTCCTCGACAACCGGCGCGACCGGATCGAGCTGACGGTGTACGCCGCGAAGGGCGGTACAAAACCCCTCTCCTCCGTCGTGCTCGACAAGAACGGCATCACCCTGGACGCACGACAGGGCGACGTGAGCGTGTCGGGCCGGAACGTGGACATCAACGGCAGGGTCGGAGTGAAGATCGGCGGCCGCACCGTGGACATCGACGGCAGCCAGTACGTGAACATCAAGGGCCGCACGGGCGTCACCGTCGACGGTGGCCTGCTCGGCGTCCTCAAGGCCAAGCTCATCCGGATCAACTGACCTCAGTCCCCTACCTGCCGCAAGGAGCACCGCATGCCAGCCGCAGCCCGTACCGGTGACCCCACCAACCACGGCGGTGTGATCGCCACCCCGCCGCCCGGCGCGGCCCTGAAGGTGGCGACCGTGCTGATCGGAGGCCGCCCCGCCGCGGTCGTGGGCAGCGTGCACACCTGCGCCATGCCCCCGCACCTGGCCCTGGGACCGGGCAACGTGATCATGCCCAACCCGGCCGCTGTCACCGCGGGCATGGTCCTCATCGGCGGGCTGCCGGCCGCACGCGCACGCGACCAGACGTCGTGCGGCGCGCAGATCGTGACCGGCGCCATGAACGTCCTGATCGGGGGCGTGTGATGAGCGAGCGGTTCATCGGACGGGGCTGGGGCTTCCCGCTGCGGGTCGGGCCGACCGGCGGCATCGGCATGGTCGAGCGGGAACAGGAGATCGAGGAGGCGATCCGCCTCGTGCTCGGCACGGCACCCGGCGAACGCCCGATGCGCCCCGAGTTCGGCTGCGGCATCCACGACTACGTCTTCGCTCCCGGCGACGGCGCCACCGCCGGACGTATCGCGCAGCAGGTGCGCGAGGCCCTGGAGCGGTGGGAGCCGCGCATCGCGGTGGACGACGTGGTGGTCGCCTTCGACGCGATCGAGGACGGCACCCTCTACATCGACGTGCACTACACCCTGCGTTCCACCAACGACCGGCGCAACCTGGTCTTTCCCTTCTACACGATCCCCTCCGAGGAGGGGGCCGAGGAATTGGTCGCCGACTGATGGCCCTGCCCTCCCCCAACCTGGACGACCGCCGGTTCCAGCAACTCGTCGACGAGGCGAAGCGGTACGTGCAGCAGCGCGCCCCGGAGTGGACCGACCACAACGTCTCCGACCCGGGCGTCACCCTGATCGAGACGTTCGCCTATCTCGTGGACCAGCTGCTGTACCGGCTGAACCGGGTCCCGGACAAGAACTACACCGCGTTCCTCGACCTGTTGGACATCCGGCTGTTCCCGCCGGCCGCGGCCGGCGCCGAGGTCGACTTCTGGCTGTCGGCGCCGCAGCCCGACACAGTGGTGCTGCCCGCGGGCACCGAGGTCACGACCGTGCGCGGCGAAATCGACGAACCCGTGGTGTTCGCGACCACGGACGAACTGCACGTCGTGCCCAGCGAGTTGACGCGTCTGGTGACCGCGCCCCGGACCGGCGAGCAGACCGACCGGACCAGGGAGATCAACGAGGGCAGCGACGTGCCCTGCTTCCAGGCGGCACCGGAGCCGGGCGACGCGCTGCTGTTCGGCCTGCCGACGGCGGTGCCGCGCTGCGTCGTCGCGTTCCACCTGGACAGCCGCGTCGAGGGCGTCGGCGTGGACCCGCGCCAGCCCCCGCTGGTGTGGGAGGCGTGGGACGGCGGCGGCTGGCGGGTGTGCGAGACCGGCGAGGACACCACCGGCGGCCTGAACCGGCCCGGCGAGGTCATCGTCTACGTACCGGCCGGGCACACGGCGTCGGTGATCGGCGGCGCCCGGGCCGGCTGGCTGCGCTGCCGCGTCACCGAGGCGGAGCCGGGCCGGCCGTTCTACTCGGAGTCCCCGACGGTGCGCGAGGCGGCGGTGTTCACCGTGGGCGGCACCATGTCCGTCGAACACGCCGAGACCGTGACCGACGTGCTGCTCGGCACCTCGGAGGGGGTCGCCGGGCAGACGTTCCGGCTCGGCCGCCCGCCGGTCCTCCTCGACGGTGAGCCCCCCGTGGTGGAGGTGTCCTCGGCCGAGGGCTGGCAACGCTGGGAGGTCGTCGAGCACTTCGGCCGCTCCGGGCCCGACGACCGGCACGTCCGCGTGGACGCCACCAACGGCGAGTTCGGCTTCCCGCCGGTGCTGCGCGAGCCCGACGGCACGCTGCGGCAGTGCGGCGCCGTACCGCCCAAGGGCGCCCAGATCCGGGTGGCCCGCTACCGCACCGGTGGTGGCCCGGCGGGCAACGTCGCGCGCGGCGCGATCTCCGTGCTGCTCAGCTCCGTTCCGTACATCGCCCAAGTCACCAACCGGGAGGCGGCGCGCGGCGGCGTCGCCGGCGAGACCCTCGCCAACGCCAAGCTGCGGGCTCCGGACGCCCTGCGGATGCAGGAGCGCGCGGTGACCGCCGAGGACTACGAGGTCATCAGCCGCCAGGCGGCGCCCTCGGTGCGCCGGGTCCGCTGTCTGCCCGCCGCGGAGGGCGGCGCGGGTGCGGTACGGGTCCTGGTGGTGCCGGACGCGGTCGCCGACGAGGGCGACGACCGGCTCCGTTTCGAGCAGCTGGTCCCCGCCGACCAGGTGCTCGAGGCGATCACCGCGAGCCTCGACGAGCGACGCCTGATCGGCACCCGCCTCGTCGTCGAGCCGCCGGTCTACCAGGGCGTCACCGTCGTGGCCCGGCTCGCGGCGGCACCGGGCGACACCGACAGAGTGCGCGACGCGGCGCTCGCCGCACTGTTCCGCCACCTCAACCCGCTGCACGGCGGACCGGACGGCACCGGATGGCCGTTCGGGCGGCCGGTGCAGTACGGGGAGGTGTTCGGCGTGCTGCAACGCGCCACCGGCAACGCGCTGATCGAGGAGATCCGGCTGTTCCCCGCCGACCCGATCACCGGGCGGCGCGGCGCGCCGGTGGACCGCGTCGACGTGGCCGCGGGCGCGCTGGTCTTCTCCTACCAGCACCAGGTGGTCGTCACGGCCGTAGAGCCGGAGGCGGGGGGATGAGCCGGGCCGCCGTACCCGACCTGCCGAGCCGCCACCCGATCGGTGGGCAACTGCCTGCCCTGTACGCCGACGACGACTTCGCGCAGCGCTTCACCGCCGGCCTCGACACCGTCCTCGCCCCGGTGTTCGCGACCCTCGACAACCTGCCCGCCTACCTCGATCCCCGGGTCACCCCGACGGACTTCCTGGCCTGGCTGGCGTCCTGGGTGGGCGCCGACGACGACCCGCAGTGGGCCGTGGAACTGCGCCGCGAGGCGGTTGTCCGCGCGGTGGAGCTGCACCGGTGGCGGGGCACCAGGCGCGGCCTGGTCGAAGCCCTGCACCTCGCGCTCGGCGTGCACGCCGAGGTGACCGACGACGGCGGCGCGTGGTGGTCGAACACCGCCGGAGCCGACCTGCCGCCCGAGCCTCCCGGCGAGCCCCTGGTCCGGGTGTGGCCGGACCGCGAGGCGCAGGTGGACGTGCACCGCGTCCGCGAGATCGTCCGGGCTATGTGCCCGGTGCACACCGTCTGCCGGGTGGAGGTCCTGCCCGGCCCACCCTCCGACGAAGGCAGGTGACGCCATGCGCGCATGTCCCGCCTGTGGGGCGTCCAACAACCCCGGGGACGACTTCTGCGGCAACTGCGGCGCGTACCTGGGCTGGTCGGACGATCCGTCGGCCGCGAGCACGCCAACGGTCACGTCGCCGGAACCGGAGCGGTCGGAACCGCAACCGAGCACACCCTCGCAGCCCCCGGCCGCCCCGGATCCCGCCCCGGCTCCCGCATCGTCTACGGCGGGCGCGTCCACGTCCGCCGCACCTCCCCGCACCTCGTCATTGCGCAGCCGGCTGACCGGCCGGACCCGTAGCGAGGCCAGCGGGCCGAGCGCGGCGCAGGCTCCTGCCTTACATTCCGGCGCCGACGAGGGTCCGGATGCCCGGCCCGGCCAGGACGACACGACGAGCCCTCCGCCCCAGGCCGGACCCGCCGACGCCCGCACCGAGCCCTCCATCCCCGAACACCGCCCGGCGAGCGGCGACGAGGAGACCCCCGGGACCGCCGAGACCCCCCGCACCGACGAAGCCCGAGAAGCTCCCCCCACCACGCCAACCGTGCCGTCGACACCCGCGCCCACGGCGGCACCCGTGTCCGCCCGCTCAGGAACGGCCGAGGGGTCCGCAACCGCCGTACCCGATACGGGAGATGAGCCCGCTCCCGACGTATCCGTTGCACCACCACGACCCCTGCAGGCCTGGGTCACGCCCCCGCACCGCCCCACCGCACCCCCTCCGAGCACCCGGGAAGCGACAGGCCCCCGGTCCCCGGCCGCCCCCGAGGCACCGGCGCCGGAGCCCATCGTGGCGGTACAGCCCGCGAAGCCGCAGGCTCCACGCCCCGTAGTACGCCCCGCAGCGGTGACGGAGGAAGTGGAGGGGAGGCCCTGTCCCTCCTGCGGCACGCCCAACCAGCCGGACCGCCGGTTCTGCCGGCGCTGTGCGGCCCCGCTGAAGCCCACCGCGAAGGCCGACCCGCTGCCGTGGTGGCGGACCGTGTGGCCGTTCCGCCGCCGGGTGCGGGCGAGTTCGGGCCGGGGGGTGCGGCTCCTGGTGATCCTCGCCGTGGTGCTGGCTCTGTGCGCGGGCGCCGTCCTGCTGCTGCCGGCCGGACGCGCCCTGTTCGAGGACACCCGGGACAAGCTGTCCGACCCCAAGCCCGTGACCCCGGCACGCACCAGGGCGAGCGCCGAGGTCCCCGGGCACCCGGCGAAGAACACCACGGACGGGCTGGCCAACCGCTACTGGGGCGCGCCCGCGCCGGGCGCCTCGGTGACGTACACCTTCGACAAGCCGTTCCGGATGGTCGACCTGCTCATCACAAACGGCGCATCCAAGGCACCGGAGGAGTACGCCCGCGAGGGACGCGCACTGCAGATCGACCTTGAGGTGACGACGCAGGACGGCGAGCGGTACGACAAGCAGCTGACCCTCAGCGACAAGCCGGGCTCGCAGCCGTTCCCCACCGGAATCAGCGACGTGAAGACGGTACGCCTGGTCCTGCGCTCGTCCACCGGCCTGGCACCGGGCCGCCATCTGGCTCTGGCGGAGGTGGAGTTCTTCCAGCGGTCCTGATCGAGGTTCTTCTGGGTGAGGCCGACGGCGGCCATGCGGTCGTAGGCATGCTGGAGTACAAGTGCGCCTGGTACGGGCGCGAACTCGTCGTGATCGACCGCTTCTACCCCAGCTCGAAGCTGTGCGGGGTCTGCGGCACGGTCCGCGGGAAGCTGCCGCTGAACGTCCGCGAGTGGACGTGCGCCTGTGGCGCCGTGCATGACCGCGACGTGAACGCGGCACGCAACATCCTGGCCGCCGGGCTGGCGGCGTCTGCCTGTGGAGACGGTGTAAGACCTCAACGGGAGTCCTCCCGGACGGGGCGGTCGTCGGTGAAGCAGGAACCCCAGCGGGCGACCGCTGGAATCCCCCGCCTTTAGGCGGGGGAGGACGTCAAAGCGGCCTTCCGAGGAGGACTTGAGGAGTATGGCGCTGGCGGCGACAGAGAGATGAGGGCGCCTGGGTACGCCGACTGCAGTCGCTCCGTGTCTCGTGACCGTCAGCCGCCCGTGAGTAGACGCTCGCGCTCGGCTGCCACGATCTCCCGTGCCAGCTCAGCGTCCGTGATATCGAACGCTTCTGGGGCGCTGTCGGCGGTTTCGGAGACGCGGGCGAACTCCGCGAAGAGTTGGTTTTTGCGTGCCAGGATCTCGATGATGCGTTGGTCGACGCCTTCCTCGGAGAGCAGGCGGTGTACTTGTACCGACTCCAGTTGCCCCATCCTGTGGGCCCGGCCGATGGCTTGCCATTCGGTCGTCGGCTTGAGCTGGGGTTCGCAGATCACGACGACGGATGCCGACTGAATATTCAGGCCGACGCCCCCTGCCACGATCTGTGCGATGAGGACTGCACCGTGGCGGGCTTGGGAGAACTCGTCGACCATGCTCTGTCGCTTCGCGGCGGGAACGGCGCCGGTAAGGGGCCCGAACACCTTCCCGGGAAGGACTGACGCCACGTCATCGAGGACGTCACGGAAGTACGAGAAGACCAGGACCTTGCGCTCGTTGTCCTCTGCCTCCTGGACGATGTCGATGAGGCGCTGCATCTTCTCGGACTTGGTACCGGCGCGTAGCGCGGCCTGGCGCATGGCCATGAAGTTGCCCTCGACGACAGCCGCTCGGTAGTGCTGCTCGTCGGCGCTGGACATCGGCATCCACTCGTCGATGTCGAACCGCTCCGGGAGCTCGGTGAGGACGTCTTCCTGATTGCGCCGCAGGTAGGCCGGTGCCACCTGCTTGCGGAACTGGCGCGGAGCGATCTCCGAGGCACTGATCGACAGGTCTGGCCGGAGGTAGCCGACGAGATTGTGGAACTCCTCGATCCGATTCTCCAGCGGTGTGCCGGTGAGGAGGACCGCTCGATCCGAACGTTGGATCAGGGCCGTGGAGCGGCGGGTTCGCTGAGCGTGCGGATTCTTGATGTAGTGCGCTTCGTCGAACACCAGGCATGCAGGTTCGGCGCGTTCGGGAAGCCGCCCTTCCAGCCAGCCGAGGATGTCGTAGGTGGTGACTGCGACTCCACCGTTGCGGATCCAGGACTTCAGCCCGTCATCGCGACTGGGCCCGTGCAGGCGGTACGCGCGCAGATCGGACTTGGCCTGGATTTCGCGCACCCAGTTGGTCACGACGGCGGCTGGGCATACGACCAGGAAGTGGGAGGAGCCCTTGGCGCGCAAGTGGGCGAGCACGGCGAGTGATTCCACCGTCTTTCCCAGGCCCATCTCGTCGCCGATGATGACCTTCCGTTGCACGATCGCGAAGCGGGCACCGAATGATTGGTACCCGCGCAGGGACGCCTTCAGATGGCTGGTGTCGAGCTTGAGTTCCCTGACCGCCTTGACGATCTCGGCCGGCAGGTCGCCTTGGCTCTTCTCGGCGTCGTCGGCCAGGAATCCGAGTTCCGCGAGCATCGCGTAGTAGTCGGCCGGTCGGGAGCTGAAATCCTCCCAAGGGTCACCGCCAGCGACGTCGTCTCCACCGTTGAGCACCGCTCCGCGGCGCTCGACGGCCGCCAGCGCGTTTCGCAAGTCGGCGACGGTCCGGACCTGGGGGACGAGAGCTACATGGGAGGTCTTGGGATCAAGACTCTGGAGGAGTGGTCGTACCGCGTCGGCGGCGGCGAGGTCCGCCGTCGCGCTGCGGATCGAGCGTGCCGCGTCCCAGGCCCGCATTGTGGTGAGGAGCTTCGTGGTGGCGTGAGATCGGTTCTTGATGTCGATTCGAACTGGCATCTCGTCCAGCGTGGTCTTCCAGATGGTCTGCGCGGCGCCGACCATCCGGTTGCCCGTCGTCTGACCGACTCCGGGGAGCGATCGGATCCGTGACTTCTGGTCGAGGACCTGTTGCACGTTCCTGATTCCAGCAGCGGTCAGTGCCGTGATGCGCAGTTGGCCGCTGGTTGCTTCCTTCAGCCGCTCGACGGGCATTTCGGCGACCAGCTTGCGTACCTCGGCCTGTCGGACGTCGTTGCCGGCGGCATGGACTGCTGTTCTGAATTCGTTCTCGCGCTGCAGGGCCCGATCGATCGCGCTGATCGAGGTCTTGGCGGCGTTCAGCTCCTGCCGCGCGACGAGCTCGGCTCGGGCGCCGAGGCGGTGGGCGAAGCCGACCGTGTCATCGAGGATGGCCGGGAGCCCGATTGCGGGGACGCTCTTTCTGTCCCAGGCTGCCAGGCTTTCCAGCTCGGTGACGAGCCGGGTGCTCGCAGCCCGCTGGTGTAGGGATAGGAGGTAGGCCGCAGCCTGCCCTGCTTCGTCCTTGCGGCTCTTGCCCGAGAAGATCCGGCGGGCACCGAACAGCGTCCGGACGGTCGTCAGCGCCGGACCGACGTCGTTGGTCAACTGGTGGAGGCCCTGCTGGGCATTCGCCGTCAGCGCCGGAAGAGCCTGACGGGCGGCCAGGGCGGTCACCAGGCCGGCATCGGAGGGCGAGAGCTGAAGCACGCGCCATGCGGTGGTCCCGGCCCCGAGAGAATGCACTCGGTCGAGGAACTGCCTGGTGGCGTCCTCCGCCGCCGCCTCTATGAGCTCACGTTTCTCGACGATCCCCGCCGCGAGCCTGTGCCATCCGCTGACTTCCTCCACCACACCACGCAGGTGCTGACGTTCTTCTCGCTCCATTGCCCCCGCCGACTTGTGTGACTTCTGCGAAGATTAGCGATCCCGGTTGACAAAGTCGACGGGGCCGGAAGCCGCCGGAACGTCTGAGTGGCGTTCGCGGGTGGCCGACCAGGAGGTTCTGTACGTGTTGCTCGAGGAGCTCAAGCCGGGTCTGCGGATCGCCGGACTCATGCCGGCGGAGGTCGTCACTCTCGTCGCCGCGCAGTGGCACGGTGCGAACGCGGTCGAGTTGACCTACAAGACCGCCGCGGGCGGCCTCGACCAGCGGGTCGTCTTCCGAAAGGACGAGGACAAGCTGAGCGTCGCCCACAGCGGTAGCCGTGCCTTCGATGCGAACGCGGATGACTTCAAGCTGGTCGCCGAGGCTCAGCGGCTCTCACTAGCCGGTCTGTTCGACCCGATGCTCGCCGTGGCGACCAGTGACGTTCAGCCGCTCCCGCACCAGATCCGTGCCGTGTACGGCGAGCTCATCCCCCGTACACCGCTGCGCTTCCTGCTCGCCGACGATCCGGGCGCAGGAAAGACAATCATGGCTGGGCTCTACATCAAGGAGCTCCTGCTGCGCGATGACGTCAAGCGGTGCCTCATCGTGGCTCCGGGAGGCCTGGTCGATCAGTGGCAGGACGAGCTCTTCTTCAAGTTCGGTCTCCGCTTCGATCTGCTCACGAACCAGCTCGTCGACTCCCAGCTCAATCTCAACGTCTTCGAGACGAACCCGCTTCTGATCGCCCGCATGGACCAGCTCTCTCGTAACGAGCACCTGAAGGCGCAGCTCCAGGAGACGGAGTGGGACCTGATCGTCGTCGACGAGGCGCACCGGATGGGTGCCCACTATTTCGGTGGCAAGGTGGAGAAGACCAAACGGTTCCAGCTCGGCGAGATGCTCGGCGAGCTCACTCGCCACCTGCTCCTGATGACAGCGACCCCGCACTCGGGAAAGGAGGAGGACTTCCAGCTCTTCCTCACCCTGCTGGACCGTGACCGGTTCGAGGGCAGGCAGAAGAGAAGCGTCGACGTCAGCGGTGTCATGCGGCGCATGATCAAGGAAGACCTGCTCACCTTCGAGGGCAGGAAGCTCTTCCCCGAGCGCATCGCGGAGACCGTTCCCTACACACTCACGGCACTTGAGTACGACCTTTACGAGGACGTCACCCACTATGTCCGCGAGGGGATGAACCGTGCCGACCGCATCGGTGGCAAACGCAAGAACACGGTCGGCTTCGCGCTCACCGTTCTGCAGCGCCGCCTGGCCTCCAGCCCTGAGGCGATCTACAAGAGCCTCGTGCGGCGTACCGAGCGCCTGGAGCGCAAGAAGCAGGAGATCCTCAACGGCTCCTGGCGCGAGAGCATGCCCACCATCGACCTCGCCGACTTCGACAATGACGACTTCAATGCCGAAGAGATCGAGGAGGCCGAGGAGGAACTGCTCGATGCTGCGACGGCGGCGCAGACGGTCGAGGAGCTCAACGCCGAACTCACCGAGCTGAGGACGTTGGTGAAGACGGCGCAGCGGGTCCGAGAGGCAGGTACGGACCGCAAGTGGACCGAGCTGTCCGCCCTCCTCGGGGATCACGCACTGGTGACAGACGCCGATGGCCGGCCTCGAAAATTGATCATTTTCACCGAGCATCGCGACACCCTCCACTATCTGCAGGGCAAGATCGGGTCGCTCCTGGGCAACCCTCATGCTGTCAAGGCCATTCACGGCGGCGTCCGCCGGGCCGAACGGCGCCAGATCACCGAGGAGTTCACCAAGAACCGCGATGTTCAGATCCTGCTGGCCACCGACGCCGCCGGCGAAGGACTCAACCTGCAGGCCGCACACCTGATGGTCAACTACGACCTGCCCTGGAATCCCAACCGCATCGAGCAGCGCTTCGGCCGCATCCACCGCATCGGCCAGGAGGAGGTCTGCCGGCTCTGGAACCTCGTCGCCTCCAACACCCGCGAGGGCGAGGTCTTCACGCGTCTGCTGGAGAAGCTTGACCAGATGCGCGAGACGTACGGCGGGAAGGTCTTCGACGTTCTGGGGGAGGCGTTCGCCGAGACCCCGCTGCGAGATCTGCTGCTCGATGCCATCCAGTACGGAGAGCAGCCAGATGTCAGGGACAGGATGTACGACGTCATCGACAGCACCGTCGGAGACGGCCTCAAAGGCCTCCTGAATGAGCGTGCGCTCGCTTCGGAGCACCTCTCGGATGCCGATCTTCGCGCCCTGCGCGCGGCGATGGACGAAGCCCGCGCCCGACGTCTTCAGCCGCACTACATCGAATCGACCTTCAAGGACGCCTTCACCCGGCTCGGTGGCCGGATCGTCAAGCGCGAACAGGGGCGATACGAGATAGCCAGCGTGCCCCAGCACGTCCGCTCCGCAGGCAACGGACCGATTGCCACCAAGTACGACCGCGTCACCTTCGACCTCAGCCACGTCCAGCCTGACGACCGCGCCCGCGCCGACCTGCTCGCCCCCGGCCACCCACTGCACGACGCCGTCATGGAGGAAACCATCCGGAACTTCGGGGGCGCCCTCAACCAGGGCACCGTCCTCGTCTCGCCCACCGTCGAAGAACCACACCTCCTCGTCGGAGTTGTCGAAGAGGTCGCGGACGCCTCCGGCGAGTCGGTGGCCCGACGATTCGCCTACGCCTACGTCGACCGCCACGGTACCGTGCACCCGGCGGGCCCCGCGCCCTATCTCGACTGCGCCGCGGCGACTGAGGGCGCGGAGACCGACGTCGCATGCGGACTTTCCTGGCTCGCAGACGCCGAAGACAAGGCAACCAGCTGGATCATCGCCAACCGGCTTCCCGAGTATCTGGCCGAGGTCCAGCCGCGTCGCCTGGCAGAGTTGATCAAGACCCGGGAACTGGTGACCAAGCGCCTGACCTCCGAGCGTGAGCGGCTGCTCCTCGACGCTGCGGTGGCCTCGGAGAAGGAACGGAGGGGCGAGAAGCCCAAGGAGTCCTCCGAGAGCCTCCACCGCAAGGCTGTCGAGCTCGATGTACGGCTTCGAAAGCGTCTCGCGCTGCTCGACCAGCAGCAGCTGATGTCGACGAAGCCGCCGCAGATTCTCACCGCGGCGCTTGTACTGAGCGCTTCCGATCTGCCCTCCTGCGGGTGAGGTCGCTCTCGCGTGATCACGAGGAGGGCGTGAAGCGCGGCGGTAATGCAGTTGGCGCCATGTCGCGGGCTGCCCCAGGCGCGCGGCGCTGAGCAAGAGCAGTTCGCCGCTGGCGGTGGTCAGCGCGTGGACAGGCCGGCGCAGCGCCAGGTCAAGATGAGGGTGCCATCCAGCAGCAGGCGGCGCTCCGCGTCCGCGGCCGCGCTTGGCTCGGGCAGGGTGGGCGCGAGCAGAGCGGGCGGCCCCCAGCGTTAGTCAACCCGCTGCCTGCGCGTATCTCGCGCTGATGGTGCTTACCGGAACCGACCAGCCGCCCTTCAGGCAAACGACCCCCAATTCAAGTCGAAGTCGCACAAGACCCTGGTACCGAAGGCGTTCGAGAGGAAGGTAAAGGCAGCTCGTTCAGGGCAGCGAAGCAGCGGCGACTGGCGTGGCGTGCACGCCATCATCGAAGATATCGTCCACGCCTTCGACTGAAGATCGCCGCGCCCGCATGGCAGCGCAGGTGACATCGCTCCATGGTCTTCGCCGCCCTAGGTAGCCAACCCGGTCGAGCCCATCACCACGCCGCTCTGACTCCCGCCAGGGGCTCAAGGGACCGAAAGTCGAGGAAACTGTGTGGTGACACGTCGCGGACACCTACGCGACGCGTCACCGATCGGGAACGAGAACCCACACCCGCCTCCCGGCTCACCACAGGGGTAGGGGAGAGCCCAGGTACGTGATCAGTCGAACCACACCACGAGTCGCACGTGCTCAGGACCATGCAACTCGGCAAGGGTCCTCATCACCGTCCAGACCGGCGCCCAGTGGGTCTGCGGCCCCGCGACCATGCTCCGGCTGAGCCTGCCGGACCGATCCGTCTCGTCCCAGTCGACTGCCGCCAACTCGGCCCAGCTGATCCACGTCGTCCCGTAAGGGCCCTGAGCTTCGACCCTTGAACTGAAGACGCCCCGTACGCTGTCCGAGGCGTCATCCGGCAGGCCACGGCCCTCGGACAGAGGCCTGAACCCGAAGGAGTTGCGGACGCCAAAGAGACAGGCAAGGGCGTCATAGGCATTGCCAGTGTTAAGCAGGAAGAGGTCAACGGCGGCATGCCAAATTGCGTCCTCGTCATCCTCTCCGAAGATCCGAGCCAAGGGTCTGCACTCGATCATTCCGCTGATCTC
This sequence comes from Streptomyces sp. NPDC047869, assembly GCF_040704065.1. Classification (NCBI taxonomy): domain Bacteria; kingdom Bacillati; phylum Actinomycetota; class Actinomycetes; order Kitasatosporales; family Streptomycetaceae; genus Streptomyces; species Streptomyces sp. NPDC047869. The sequence goes on along the minus strand of NZ_JBEYRK010000035.1, from coordinate 39,536 downwards.
GGTGGACATGCCCGCAGTCTGCCGAGCACGGCCTGCGCCCGTCACCCGAATTTTGACGCTGCCTTGCACGTCGGCGAGCGCCACGCACCCGGGCGACGCCGCCCTGCAGGCCTTGCACCGTCCGGCATGCGGCACCTGAGGCGGGCACCGGTGATCCCCGACAGCTCTGACCGCACGGCCGCGCACAGCAACGCCCCGTGCCCTGCACGGGGTGCTGGGGCGTTGCCACCGCGGGGCGGCCTGGCGGCGGTGACTGTCGCTCCAGCGCCAGAACAGAACAGCGGCGTCGACCGCCCGCGGGGTAAGGGCCTTGAGTACGCCCCCCTCGCCGGTCAAGGTGACGCACGGAACAGTGTTCCTGAGCCCGTTGCGGCTACGGCAAGCGTGGCGGGTGCCGCTGTGAAGGCTGCTGGTGAGCCGACTGCTCCGCGTGCTGCGGCTGCCTCGATGGGATATCTGGACGGGCGGCCGCCCGCCGTGCGACGCCCTCCAGGAGCCGGTTCGCCATGGCGGTGATCTCCGCCCCGCGCCCCACATACGGGGACGGTGCCTCGCTGCGGTGGGCCCGCTGCCCGGGCAGCAGATCGCCCAGTTTGCTGTAGCGGGACAGGTAGGCGGGACTGGCGTCCTGTCTGAACTGGGGCGCTATGGCTGCGGCCACCGGCGGGTCGAAGGCGGCGTGGTGGGTGACCCACGGCCGGTCCGGCAACCTCCAGGACATGCCTGCCAGCTGTACGTCGATCCCCGGCGAGTTCATGAACCGTAGCCACGAGGCTTTGGGGTCGTGTTCGGGCAGCTTCTCGTTCGCCAGGGGCAGGATGCGGAAGGTCACGTGCGTCGCTGGCGCGTGTTGTCTGGTGTCGAAGACCTCTTCCTGTGCGAGGTCCTCGAGTGCCTCAAGTCTGGTGGTGTTCCACGCCGCGGCGGCCGGCAGGTTGCCGTAGCCGATGTGGTCGAGCAGCATGCCGGCCCGCACGACAGTGTCCGCTGCGGTGTCATGGGCGAGGCGGTGTAGACCGGGAGGCAGGAACAGTCGCATCCCGCCGTGCAGTTCGTGAAGGGCTGGGTCCAACGATTGCACGTCGGGCTCACGGAACTGGGGGGCGTAGTGCCGGGCCTCAGCCTCCATCGGCTCGCCGTACCGGTACACCACCGAACGGTGGCCGTCCACGCCGTGATACCGGTTCTGGTAGGCGTTGCGGGTCTTCTGGCCGGCCACGCCGACCGGGTCGAAGTAGTGGGCCCACTCGACCGGCGGCCGGTTGTGGATGTTGCGTTCCGGCGCGGGCTCGCGGTAGCGGTCCCACCACCGTGTCCCTTCCGGGCTTCGCCCACCGTGGTCGATCCACGCCGTCGGGTAGGCCGCGTACAGCGCGTCCATGAGCACCGAGGCCAGACCCCGCTTCTGAAAGCGGGACTCCACCTCCAGCACGTCGACCTGGACGGCCTGCCCGTCGGGGTGAACAAAAAAGTCCAGACGGCCTGCGTAGGCGTGACCGACCAGGGCCAGGACCCGGCGCCCGGACCACGCCCCGCCCCCGTCGGTCTTCCAGTTGGTCAGCCACAGCGACACCCCCGCAGCGTCCAACCACGCTTCGGCGCCTGCCACCGCCGATTACCGCCCCGGGGAGGGCAGACCCCACGCGGAGATCACCCGGCTGCTGACCTGGCGAACCTGCGGCAGCTCCTGCAGTACCCCCTTCACCGCCTGTTCCACGTCCTGAACGGCTGCCGGGCCGGGCAGCTCGGAGAAGGCACCTCCCTCGGCCTCGAGCACGCTCTGCACGGTGACCGACACCCCCTCGCCCGTGACAGGCCGCGGCTCGGCATGGGTGACCAGGTGCAGTACGCGCTCGACATCACCGCTCGCACCGGTCTTGGAGGGAGAGTCGAAGATGACCTCGGCGCTCCCGCTGAGCTTCTCCACCAGCCGGGCGACTTCCGCGGCCGGCCCGGCCAGCCGCACCTCGGTGAAGGCCGGACCCGACGAAAACTCTGCGCTCACCACTGCTCCTTACAAGGTCGGGCGGTCGCACCAATCTGCCGTTGGCCTCAGCGAGCCACCCTGGAGGAAGACGCCATTTCTCGGCGCTGCAGCCAGTGTTGCAGGCGTCACCTAGGTCAGATCACCACGATGCCCGCACCGACTCGCCGTGAGCCTCGGCGGGGCGCTGGCGACCAGCGGGCGGGAGGCGACTTCGTCCCCCGTTCCGGGCGATGGGACAGATGACAACTACAGCGCTGCCGTGCCTCGTCCACGGCCGCCTGCTATGAGCAACCCGCCGGCGTGAGGGGCGCGAGGGCGTTCTCGATCTGCTGCGGGCTTTGACCGGTGCCGACGCGGATGCGGCCTTGTCCCGAGCTGTAGGAGCGTCGGGGACGCCACCGGTGACAGACTTCAAGCGAAGGAGGCCGACGCCTTCGGCGCCGAGTTCCTCACTCCGCGGGAGAGTATCCTGCCCCTCCTGCCCAAGCGAAGGAACCTCGCCCGCCTTGCCGAACTTAGGCACGTTTGGGGTGTCTCCATCCACTCGCTCGTCTACCGGTGTCTGCAAGGAAGCTGATCTGTCAGTGGCTGCGTTCGCGCACGAGTTGGCCTGGACGCCCAAGCCCGTCCGAGAACTGCTCGACGTCCAGGAACAGCGCCCCGTTCTACGCCTCGTGCAGTCGCGGCTCAGTCACGCCCAGGCCTCAAGGAAACGCGGCTCCTGGTCGGGCAGCCAGTCGGTTTGCCAGCGCCCCGGGCCCGATCTTGCTCAGGACCCAGAGGCTGCTGGTCCATCGGCTCCGCTGCCAGAGCGGGTCATCCGCATCCGCAGGGGTGTGGAAAGGCAGCACGGGGATGTCGTTGGCATCGAAGGGACCCGCATCGAGGTAACGCAAGCCACCGGAGCCGCACAGATAGTGGGTGCTGCCGGTGGCGGCGGCGAGGTCGGCAAGGCGCTCGGACCGGTTTTGGCGGCTCGGGATCTCGCTACTGTCCAGCACTTCCCCTGACCAGCCAAGAGCCGTGAGCAGGGCAATCGTCGATGTTTTCGCGACGCCTGCCAGGCGTTCTGAGGTGCCGAGTGTGTCCAGGACCGCCTCCAGGACTTCACGCACGGCACCCCAGTGGCGGCTACGGCCGTAATACTGGCGCACGAGCAGTTCGAGCGTCCGGCGCGAACGGCAGGGATCAACAAGCCGCGCCTGGCTGATCAGCGTCGGGCGTCCATGTGGAAGGTGCGTTGGGAGCGTGAGCCACTGCTGCCGACCAGGATCGTCCAAGGCGGCCAATCGGGCGCGATGCTGGAAATCGCGCCGGGCGAACTGCACGTCGGTCAGGACGATCCACCGGTCGGCGGCGAAGAGCTTCGCCAACGTGGACAGCCGTGGGAACAGGTTCGGCTGGTGGATCGCGCACACCCCGCCCGACGAGCTGACATGGGGTAGCTCAGGTGCTGATGAGGCGGCTGTCGAAGCCGGCGCCCAGGAGGCGCTCGTACGCGTCATATACATCCCCCGGTACGTGCTGCTCGACGGCGAAGCCGAGCTTCGGGTACTCGATCACCCGTTGCAGGTCTCCGACAAGCATGTCGACGACGAGCTTCTCGTCGCCGATGGACTTGATGTAATCGTCCAGTTCCAGCGCCTCTGAGGCACAGACGACCTCTGCCTCGGGCCACAGCTTGCGGCAGGTCGCGTACGAACGGCGCTCCATGTACGGCTTGGAGATCAGCAGCAGCGACTCGACAGCGATGCCGGCCACGGCCAGCAGCTCACGGGAGAAGGTGATGTTCTGGCCGGTGTTGGCCGCCTTCGGCTCGACCAGGATTGCTTCGTCCGGAACGCCCAGGCTCAGGGCATGCTCGCGATAGTGGACGGCCTCGCCGCGCGGGAAGCGGGCGCGGGTGGTGGGGCTGTTGCCGCCGCTGAAGACCACGACCGGGAAGAGACCGGCACTGTAGAGGTCGGCGGCTGTGGTGGCCACGCCCAGGTCGTGGCTGCCGAGGCCGATCGCCGCCGAGCAGGGCTGCTGCTCGTGGCCCATCTGGTGGTAGTTCCAGATCAACGTCGCGTCGTGGAACTGCTCGTCGGTGATCTGGCGCTGCTCGTGCTGCGGCACTGGCCCTCCCTGGCTCATTCCTGCTGGCCTCTTCGGATGCCCTCGATGCTGCGCAGCTGGTGCCTCAGCCCGTACTGCCGAGCCACCTGCGCCGCCTGATCGAGGACGGACAGCCCATCATTCCGGGTCGCCGCGTCTGACAGAAGGATGTGCCCGTAGGCGGTGTCCAGCCGCACCCGCTGCATCGGGGAGTCGACCGTGCCGGTGGTACGCGCGATGTCGATGTAGTGCAGGGCCTGCTTCAGGTCGCCAGCGCCTCGGTGAGCCAGGGCCAGTTTTTGGTGGGCAACCGACCAGTCCTCCGGCTCGCCCAGGTCCTCGAAGGCATGGGTGGCGTCGGCCATGACGCCAGTGACGTACTCGTTGTTGCCCTCCTTGCTCAGCGCCGTACCCACCCAGAGCCGGACCCTGGCACGATCGCGGCAACTCAAGCGCTCATCCCCGGCAAGGCGTTCGTACTGGCGGGCGGAGGCTTCCAACTGGCCGGACATCTCCTGGACGACGGCGAGGGAGAGCTCGATCTGGGCCACCCGGCGAGGAATGTCGAGTTCGGTGAACATGCCGCGGGCGGTCAGGTAGGAGTGCCGGGCGGAGAGGGGACCGAGGATCGCGCCCTGGTCACGTTGGAGATCGCCGAGAAGCATGAGGGAACGGCCGTAGAGGTAAAGGCCCTTGTCATCCAGGTGATGCGGGTCGTGGCGAGTCAGCCAGCGGGTCAACAGTGAGGTGGCAAAGGGGAAGTTCTGGCGGCTGACACAGACCACAGCCCGCTCGATGTCCTCGGTCCAGGTCTCGTAGTCCGCCGGCCGCGCGCTCTTCCTGTCGGGGAAGATCAGCGCCTCGAACCTCGCCTGAGCAGCAGAGTCCGAGCGGGCCAGTGCCGTGTCGAGGATGGCCTGGGTATCCGGGCGGGGGGGTGCGGTACCGAGGCTCTCCCACTTGGCGACCGTGCGCAGTGCGACACCGAGGTGCTCGGCGAAGGCACGCGTGCTCATACGCGGCGCGGCGCGCAGGGCGCTCGCCTCCCGGCCTGTCCATTGCTGCACGCTGACCACGGATGACCTCCCTCCGTCACGTATGGAAGCACTGCCAGTGACGACGTGGGGTGGGAAGTGCAACGGAAGTACAACATGAGGTCATTTCGAGGCCGTTCACGACGGCCGACGCTGTGGGCATGGACGACGACCTCATCACCGAACGCCGCTCCGTCGCCTGCCCCCAGGTCTTCGGCTACCTGCGCCATGTCACCGGCGGCCCGACCCGCCACGCGGCGCTCGTCGGCTGCCTCACCGAGTACTGCCGACAGCACGAGCTGACCCCGTGCGGCGTGTTCACCGATTGCGAGGCCACGGTGGCCGTCCGCTCTCCCGCCTTCGTCGGCCTCCTGGACGCCCTCGACTTGCCCGACACGGACCTCATGCAAGATCGCGGATAATGCCGCTGAGCTTCACGTCGAGGGCTGCCCGAGAGCTATGTCTGGGCCGACCACCAGCTCGACGCCGGACCGACCGAACCACTGAACGTGGGCTGACACCGCCGGCCGGCGACGGGGGCGAGCGCCCGCCCGATCCTGCGCACGCAACCGGCGGGGCGGCGGCGGGAGTGGCGAGCCGGCCCGGCCCGAGGTTCTGAGATGCGGCGCCGCCACCGCCGTGGGCCTGCGGGTCAGTGGGACAAGCTCAGGGCCCGACCGGCGCGTTCGCGGACGGCGCCGATCTCGTCCAGTTCCCGGTCGCGGTGGCCGGGGTCGAAAGCGAGGGCCGTTACGGGTCCTTGCCTCCGGGCGGTGTCGGAGCAAGGATGCGGACCGACGCCGTCGGAGCCGACCGGCGAGGACGACGGGCCGGGGAGCCGGCGCCGTGTCACAGGGGGTGGCGCCGCAGCAGGCGGTGGAGGAGGCTGTAGGCGCGCTGCTCGGCCTCCGCGAGCTCGGCGGGGTCGATCCCCACCGAGCGCAGCTCCCCCGCCGCGGCGTCGTCGGCCGCCCGCAGCTCCACCACCGCGGCGGCCAGCCGCGCCTGTACCTCCGGGTGCGGTTCGGTGGGGCCGGCCAGTGCTCGCTCGGCGTGTTCCGATGCCTGCGCGCACGCCGCCAGGGCGCGGCGGACCCGCTCCGTCGCCCGGCCGTGGACCACCAGCAGTGCGCACGCCAGGGCGATGGCGATGCCCACGGCCCCGCCCAGCATGCGGTCGTAGACGAGCGTTCCGGTGGACGTGGGGGACGTCAGGTTGCTGAGCAGGAGCGCCAGCGGGGTGATGAAGACGACGCCCAGGCCGTAGTTGCGCGCCACGACGTATTCCAGGAGGAACTCGAGGAGCACGATGAGGAACACCGCGGCGGTCGGCACCGGATGCGTGGCCAGGATCGCGGCCGAGACGAGCAGCCCGGTCACGGTGCCCAGCGTGCGCTGGACGGCACGCTGGACGCTGGTGCGGATGTTGACCGAGTGCAGCACGGCGGCCGCGGAGACAGCGGCCCAGTACCCGTGTCCGAAGCTGAGGAAGACGGCCGCCGCGCCGGCCACGCCCGTGCCGAGCGTCATGCGCAGGGCGGGCACGACGTGGACGGCGAGACGGTGCCGGCCGGCCGACGGGGTGCCCACCGCCAGCTCGGCGGCACGGCAGGTGGTGGCGTCGGTTTCCGCCGGTGACCGGCCGCTGTCCGGCGCGGCCACCGCACGCTCGAACGCACGGGGAGCGCCCTGTGCGCCGCCCGGCGGCGCGGCCGTGGCGGCGGCTTCGGGACAAGACGGGACGGCTACGGGCAGCGGCAAGGGAGGACGGCGTCCCCGGGCCGTGAGGGCGCGGGCCAGCCGGCGCAGCTGCCGCGCCGTCGCGGCGTCGGGCGACCGCCGGTGGACGGAGGTGATCAGCAGGGTCCAGGCCCAGTCGGTCAGCCGCACCTCGATCCCCGGCGTCCCGGCGTTGCGCCGCGCCGGCGTCGACGGTGCCAGGCCGAGGGACCGGTAGGCGCGGAGGATGCCGGCGGTCGCCCGGTGCCGCGCCGGACCGGCGCCGTCCGCGCCCCCGCCCGTTTCGAGGAGACCGGCGAGGTCGCGCAGGGCCCCGGCCACCGCCAGGCGCTGCGGACGGTCGGGGTGCACCGCCCAGCCCGCCAGGGCCAGGGCCCAGGCGACGACGGCGCCCGTCGCGGCCAGCGCCGTGTGGGGCAGGACGTCGCCGAGGTCCACGTCCGAACCGTTGGCCGCGACGGCGAAGGACAGGAGCAGCAGCACCGCGCCCAGTCCGCCCAGGCCGGTCGCGTCGCAGGCGAACTTCGCGAGTCCGGCCACCACCGCCATCGCGACGATCACGGTCATGGCACCGGCGGTACTCGTCTGCGCGTCGGTCAGCGCGGCGAGGGCGGAGCCGCCGCCGACGCAGGCCGTCATCGCGAGCGCGACGACGGCGAGCACCCGCGCCCGGCGGGGGTAGGGGAGGTTGCGGCCGAAGGTCGTGGTGAAGGCGCCCAGCATGGGGAAGACGGCCAGGGCGGGACGCCCCGACAGCACCAGCGGCAGGACCGGCAGGGTCATGGCCAACGCCGCGCGCAGGGCGAAGAGGAGGGCTCCGTCCACTCGGCGGAGCGAGAGCGCACCCCGCGGGGACAGCACGTGCGGCAGCCGTTCCACTCGGCCGCGCAGGCGGGCCCGGGCCGGCGACGGACGGGGGAACGTGCGGCGGGACATGACCTTGGGGGTGGGCGGGGCGGTGGGGGTGCCGTCCATGCACGAACGCGTGGTTCGCGGAAGCAACCCCAGCATGGTACTCCGCGTCCGCCGCCGGCCGGGGATCCGCTGAGGCCGGCCCGGACCCCTGCCCCCGGCCCACCACGCCGGCGCCGGGGGCAGGGGCAGGGGCCCGGACCGGCGGAATCCCGCCGCTCGGAAGCGGCCGGACCCGGGTCGCGGCGGGTGCCGGTTCAGTTCAGCGGGGGCAGCCCCGCCTCGGCGGCCGTGCCCCACGAGGAGGGCTCGGCGCCGACGGCGAACGCGAGCGAGCGGGTGTTCCGCAGGTCGTCCGTCGTCAGGTACGTCCGGGTGTAGGCGGAGCCGTCGACGCGGGCGGACTGGATGTAGCGGCGTGCGTCGGAGGTGCCGGGCGCCGTCACCGTCAGCGAGCCGCGCGGGTGGTAGCGGCGGTGACGTGACGCGAAAACGAAAAGCTCTGGCCGCGTCACGTCACCTCATCACATCGCCTGCTTCGCCTCGGCGCGGGCGGCGTCCATGGCCTTGGCGAACTCTCAGTCCCGGGCGCGCCGCTGGTAGATCGCGGTGTCGGAGACGCCGACAGCGGCCGCGGCCGCGAGGACGGTCGTCCCCGGAGTGCGCAGCTCCTCGAGGAACCGGGCGACGCGCTCTGGGGTCAGCCGCATGGGCTTGAGGGAGCCGTATGGGGCTGAGGCGGCGCTGGCGGCGTCGCCGGCGGCCGCGAACGCCGGGTCGTCACCGCGCCATGCTCCCGGGTCGGCAGGCCGAGAGCCAGGAGACGGAGGTAGTCGGCGCGCAGGGCGTGGCCGCGTTCGGTGTGGGTGTCGGGGTCGCGGCCGGCGAGCGCGACGGCGAGGCGGGTGTCGGTGCGGGCCCGGACCCAGACGGCGCGCAGGTCGACGCCCAGTTCGGCGGCCGCTTCGTCGAGGGCCTGGCTGTGCCGCAGGGCGGTGATGAGCCGGTCGGCCAGGCGGGGCGGGGGCGGTCATGCCCGCACCCTACGGGCGGGCGGTGTGCCCGGCTGTGCTCCGGCCGGGGAAGTCGCGCGGCGCCGGGGCCTTCAAGGTGGGCGCCTTCGGCCGCCAGCGCGGGTGCAGGGCGGCGGTCCCTGTTATCTAGTGTTGCTGGGCCCTCGCTGCAGGTCAGCGCAGGTCTGTGACGTCCAGGCACATCTGGCGCGTGGGTGAGTGCGTTCGGTCTGGTGGTGTGCGGTTGCGTGGGTGGTCAGGTCAGGATGGCGGTGAGGGCTGCGGTCACGGTGGCGGCGAGGGTGATGACGGCGGCGAAGGCGGTGGCGGCGCGGGTGAGGGCGGTGGGGTAGGTGGCGTCGTCCATGCGGGCGAGCTTGCCCGCGCCGGCCGCGGCAAGCAGCGCGATGACGGTCACGAGCGCGGTGGTCTGGAGGATGACGGTGATTGGCCACGCCAGGCTCCCTGGACACGGTGGGGTGTTGACGTGGTCGAAGGTCGCGGAAAGGGTGTGCGCCGGGGTTCGCTGAGACGAAGATGTACACCGGCGAACACATCAGGGCAGGGCCCCGGGGGGAGCACGTGCACGACGAGCGGAGCGGTCACAGTCCGGCATGCACCGAGCTGCGCAGGAGGCTGGCCGACGGGCTGGCCAGGGCCGGGCTGAACCGGACGCAGCTCGCCGTCCGCGCGGGGCTGGGACGCACCACCGTGTCAAAGGCGCTCTCGCCCAGGAAGCCGGTGCCGTCCGCAGCGACGGTGGCGGCGCTGGCCCGCGCGCTGAGACTGCCGGAGCAGGAGCTGAGGGAGCTGCTGGAGTTGCGGCGGGCCGCGGCCGAGGACGAGGAGTCGGGCCCGGTTGGCTCGGGTGGGCCGGGGCGTGCGGTGGGGGAGCGGGAGCCGCATGATCTGGAGGTTCATCCCGCCGGGCACGGCATCGCCGGCGAGTCGGGTTCTTCCGTGGTACGGGCGTTGCCCGGATACGTGGGGCGCGGGCATGACCGGGTGCTGGCCGGTGCGCTGGAGGATGCTGCGGCCGACCGCAGCGCGATGGTGGTCCTGGTGGGTAGGTCGTCGACGGGGAAGACGCGGGCGTGCTGGGAGGCCGTGCAGTCCCTGGCCGGGAAGTGTGGCATCCCTTCGACCCGACCCGTGCCGAGGCCGCGCTGGAGGACCTGCACGGGGTAGGGCCGCGCACGGTGGTGTGGCTGAACGATGCCCAGCACTACCTCGGCGACCCGGCGGCCGGGGAGCGGATCGCGGCGGCCGTCCACCGCCTGCTGCAGTGCGGAGTACCCCCCCGCTCCTTCGCTGGCACGATGATCCCGTGGTTGACCTGGAGCGCATCAAAGCAGACGCCGTGACGTATTTCCGAGTACTCGATGAGAACGCCACCCTGCGGCGCCACTTTCACTACGCCGACGAGGAGGGCGGTCTGTGGTACATCGAGGCCGTACCCGACCGCGGCGAGTTGATCGTCATCAAACAAGCTGAGCTGACTTCAGCCGGCCAGCTCCATCGGTACAGCTGGGAGCACCTGGAGGACGAGCACGGCGGCCTGACAGACCAAGCGATCGACCCTGAACAGGATCCGCTGGAGGCCATCCCGGCCGACGAGTTCCAGCGGGTGTGGGCTCGGTGAGCGAACTGGACGACCACTTCAGGAGAGAGGGTGGGGCGTCTGGCCGGTGACGTGCACGAGCTGTCGAGACTTCAGTCCGGCAGGCAGGAGCGGAATCGGTGGAGCAGTTCAAGTGCGGCAGGGCTCTCTGCGTCGAAGGTCTGGCCTTGTTGTTCGACAGGAAGACCCGGCCCCCATATACGGGCACCGTGACAGCGGAAGCAGAAGGCAATCTCGAAGAGCTGATCGGTGGAGCTGTGCGCACGAATACCCCATCCCGGGAGGAAGCAGCGGTACGGCTCGCTTCCTGGCAGGTCGGCGATCAGGCACAGGGCCTGCTGGGCTAGATCTCCCTCCCAGATCGCGGCAGTGTCGCCGGCCAGATCCTCCGAACTGAGGTGCCTGACGGGGTCGGTGATGCGGACGACCTCGATGAACTCGGTCTTCCCATGGGTCAGCGGCAGCAGCATGCCCCCAGACTCTCCGATCGCGGCTTCCCTGACCAGGGACGCTCGCGGTGGACGAAACGACGGGTACGGCGATGGCGGCGCCAACATCGGATGTTCTGGCCCACAACGTGGCCGACGGCGCCGAGTTCCTTCGCCGAGCCGGGTTGGAGATCGCCCCGGCGGAGGTAGCGGAGTCCCCGTGGATCGACTGGCGCGGAGTGGGGGCTGAACGCTGGGGCCCGGAGACGAGTAACTGACGCCCTCCCCAGCAGGTACAGCACCTTGGGCCAACACGCTTTCCAAGTCTGTTGGCGGCCCACCAGGGGACGTGCCGCGGCGTTGACCTGCGTTCATGTCCGTCCGGGCGCTCATCACGAGCCGAGGGCTGGACCCGCCTGAACGGTGGCGTCCGTCGCTGAATGAGACGGAAACTGAGACGGACGGGCGTGAGCTGACCAGGCCGTTCGGATCAGCCGCAGGCGCATCCGGCCGCGGCCGGGGTATGGTCGGCGGCCTGGCCGGTGCAGCTGGCCTGTGGTGCTGCGGTTCCTCGGCTTCAGGTGCCATCGGCGTGCTGCGGCTACGGGACTCGCATACCTTCACGTCATGGACTTCAACATCACTGCGGGGGAGGAAGCCGTCGTATTTCACGTGGCGAGCCGTGTGCAGGATGGCTTCTCCCTCACGGATGACGACTTGGCGGAGGAACTGGGCGAAGAGGTCCGCCCACTGCTGCAATCGCTCCTGGGCAAGGGTTGGCTTGTCGTTGACGAGGATCGTGAGCTGGCTTTGTCCACGATCGCGCGGCACGTCGTGTCCAGCCGGAGGGATGCCGAGGGGCCGCAGGCATAGCAAGACCGACCCTTCTCTGCTCGGTCGGTCCCTCGGAGATCTGCGGGGACCTGTGGGCCGCCGGTAGGGGCTCCTCACCACATCCGGCCCTCCCGGGCCACCGAACAACTTACGGAGCTGCTTTGGCGCGAGTGATCATGGCCCCTTACGCTGGCCCGCGGATCGGGCAGGCTTGTGGACCTGCCCGTTAGCCTCCGCGTTTCACTTGCGATGGCGTCCGGATCTTGAGCGGGAACGCGAAAGTGCCCTCTGCGTGTCGCCAAACTGCGGCTGCCGGGGTGGCGGGGTGCCCTCCTCTCGACCGGTTCAGGAAGTGTGCCCGAACCCGTTCGAGTGGACGACGCGACCATGGCGGCGGCGCCGGTGGTTGTTGTCTAGCTGACGGTGAACGGCGACAAGAGCGGCGTCATCGCTGAGACGTCCGTGGGTATGGGCGAGCAGATCGCGTTGGATCTGGTGGAGCAGCGAAGCGGGGCTGGCCCTGTTCCACTGGGCGACCCGCGTTTGCAGGTTGTAGAAACGGCCGTCGGGGTCGCGGGCTTCGATGACGCCGTCTGTGTAGAGCAGGAGGGTGTCGCCCGGCTCGAAGGCAGCCCTGTCGACGACGTAGGCATCCGGCCCCTCTCCCGCGATTCCCAGCGGTGGCGCGGGATGCAGGCTGGGGACCGTGAGGATGCCGGTCGGGCTGAGCAGCAGCGGAGGGGGATGGCCGCAGCTGATCATTCGGATGATGTGGTCTTCGTCGGGGATTTCAAGCAGCAACGCGGTCGCGAAGCGCTCGCCGGCCTCTGCGGTCAGCTCGAAGTCGGCCAGGTAGCGGGTCACGCTCTGCTCCAGCGTGGCGGCCAGATCGGGAAGCGTGGCGTGCCGGTGGGCGGCCTCACGGAAGGCTCCGAGGAGGTTGGCGGCTTCGCCGATGGCGGACAGGCCCTTGCCTCGGACGTCTCCGATCATGATGCGCACTCCGCCGGTGACGCGGGTGGCCGCGTACAGGTCACCGCCGATCTGTGCCTCCTCCTCGGCGGCTAAGACCGTGTCCTATGTGGTGAGCGCTCGTTGGGCTGTGTATGGGGCGGGGTACGTGGAGTTGGATTGTTCCGGACGGCCTGTGGGAGATCGCCGAGCCGCTGATCCCACCGTCGAAGGTGCGGCCGCAGGGTGGGGGAACGCAGGACACGCCTGATGAGACGCTGTTCGCGGCGATCATCTACGTGCTGGTCAGCGGTTGTGCCTGGCGGGCCCTCCCGCCGTGTTTCGGGATATCGAAGTCGACCGCGCACCGCCGGTTCCTGATCTGGTCGCGGGCCGGCGTGTGGGGTCGGCTGCACGAAGCGGTGCTGCACCGACTCGATGACGCCGGCCTCGTCGACGTCTCGCGCGTGGTCCTCGACTCCGCTCACGTGCGGGCTAAAAAAGGGGCGAACTCACAGGTCCGAGCCCCGTGGACCGGGGCAAGCCGGGTTCCAAGATGCACGTCCTGTCGGACGCGAACGGACTGCCCCTGGTCGTCGGTGTCTCGGCCGCCAACACCCACGACAGCGAAGCTCTGAAGCCCATGGTCGAGGGTCACCAAACGAGACACGACCCCCACCGCGGCCGCCACTTCAAGCCTCAGCGCCTGCACGCGGACAAGGCGTATGACGTCCCCCACCTGCGGAAATGGTTACGCGGCAAGCGCATCGGCGTGCGCATCGCCCGTAAAGGCATCGAGTCCAGCGAACGGTTGGGTCGCCGTCGTTGGGTGATCGAGCGGACGATGTCCTGGCTGTCCGGCTACCGCAGGCTCAGCCCCCGATACGAGCGCGATCCCCGTAACTACCTAGCCTTTCTCGGCCTCGCCGCCGCCATCTGCTGTTACAAGCGACTACTCCGCCTCACCACATAGGACACGGTCTAAGTACAGGCAAGCGATCTCCAGGGGTCCCATGCGCTCCGGCAGCGGCCACAGCACGCCATGCTGCGCGGCCTCGGCAACCGACCGCACCTTGGCCAGCTGGCGCCGGCGTCGCTCGCGCCTCACGCAGAAGACCACGCACAGAGCTGAAAGTACGGCCAGGGCGAGGAGCTGGAACAGCACGTTGCGTGTGGACAGCGCGCCGAAGTGCCAGCCGATGTCTGCCTCTGCTGCTTCGGACAGGAGGCCGATGATGCCTGTGCGTAACGCGTCCGCGAACGTGGCGGTGAGCGCAGGGGCGATCACCAGCAGCGGACCGAGATGCATGTCCTCTGGGGCGAGCTGGTCGACTGTCGCGATCACTACGATGAAACCGATCGGAATGAACAGCAACGCGCGCCTTGACGGTCGCAACTGCCGCACACCGGCCGAGCTGTGCCCAGCGTTCACATCTCCCACATTGCCACCATCCGCGACGCCCGACGAGTGGACGCTATGACGTCCGCTTGGGCACGCAGGGGCCCGTGTGATTTCTCAACGCTCTGCCAGGATCGCGGGGGTGCACGAATGGCCAGTGATTGCCTTCGGATCCGTGAAACCGCAACCGTATGCGAGGCGGCTTCGGCTCCATAGGCCGTGGTCAGCATCCCCGTCGAGGCCAGCAGCCGCTTCCCTTCCCGCCTCAGCCCACCACACCTCCTCAGCTCCCATCCCGTACGCCGCAAGGTCCACCGGCTACGGCCACCCTTGCCGGGTATCCGCTTGAGCATGCTTGCTCTGGTCTACAACTCGTACAACGCCGCCGCCACAGTGTGGGCCTTCGTGGTCGCCAGTCTCATCGTGCTGGCGGTCGGTTGGTACTTTCGGCGTCGGAGGTAGGTCCGACACCCGCTTTAGGAGCAATACCGGTACAGTTGGCGGGTCAGACCGTCTCGGGCGGCACCACGGACATCCTCACAGTCAGCCGTGGATGTCAGAAGTCGGCCGGTGAGTGTCGGCTGGAGTCGTTAGGCGTAGGCGCGCCTTCCAGTAGTTCTTTCAACGCGGCCAGGTCCTTGACGTTTGCCCGCCGCACAGCTGCAGCCATCATCGGAGCGCTAACTTTGGCCAGACCGGATGGCTCGCCGCGGTTGCGCAGCGTCATCCGGGTATGGTCAGCGTCCACCGGCTGCCAGGTGTAGGTCGTTTCCATGGGAAACGGCCCCTGCGTGGTGCGCATCACGAGTTGTTCGGAGGAATACTCGATGACCTCGTACGTGTAGGTCAGGGTGCGCCCCAGGAAGCGGGCGACGAAGTCGAGCTTCGAGCCCACAGCGAGCGGCGGTGAGGTCTGCCAGCGAACAGAGACGATGTTGGCGTACCAGTGCGGCGCGTGAGTCGGATCCCCGGCGTAGGCGGCGACCTCCGCATATGGACGGGCGATCACGGTCTCGGTGAGCACGTCGACAGCCATGACCTCCACGTTAGCGCGGTCGTTCATGCTCGGGAGCCCGACACACGTGCTGCCCGCTCAGCCGGCACGCCGCGAAGGCCGACCTGTGACAACAGTGCCGGGGCCCTCAGCTTGGGGAGCTTGGGTCTCCAGCGGACGATTGCTGGGCTGACCTGTGCTGGAGCAGCTTGGGCACCGGACTGATCGATGACCTGGCCCCCGCCATTCCCTGTGGTTCCCCGCACGACCTGGCACGCTTCTGGCACGACCTCGGCGTCCTGAACTTTCGGCTGGAGGGCCATTGACGTCTGGTGAGCTGACGAGTCAGCCATCGACCGTTGTTTGCGGTCAGCTGCGGTCGTGGTGGTTGCTGTACTTCCCTGCCGTACAGCGGTCACAGGATCAGGGAAGCCGCCCAGCCTCGTGAAGCGCGTCGAAAGCAAGCTCGTCGACGGCCGAGACTCGGCCCCGATCGGCATAGCGGAACCACGCCTTCTCGGCAATCTCCCTCGACGGGGTCAGCTCACCGCGGTGATCGGCGGTGTAACAGATCATCCGGAAAGGGCCGTGATCAGGATGGCCCTCGCCGATCTCGAAAGTGCCGAAGTGCACCATGGAGCCGGGGTCGATTACCGCCTGCAGTTCCTCGTCGATCTCTCGCACCAGGGTCTCGCCGTCGGACTCGCCCGGCTCACGATGACCGCCCGGGAAGTAGAAGCGATCTCTGCCGTGACTACGCGTTACCAACACCTGGTCGTCCCGAACCAGGATCCACGCCACCTTCTCCGGCACATCGCTGCCATTCGCCATGGCTCGGGACCGTATCGGAAGGCATCGTCTGCGTCAGCACCCTCTAGCCTCAGCCACGTCGCTGGCGACCTCCGCATGAGGAAGCCGTTGCCAACGAAAGCGTAGCGATGAGCCTGGGGAACGACCGCTTCGTCCCGAAGCAACTTGGGTCGCCGCTCGACCTGGGGCGGATATGCCTCTCACCTGGGCTGATGGTCCGCAGACCTTCGTGGTCGTGCGCCGGCATTCGTCGGCGCTGTCACGCAGTTAGACACGCACACGGTGCGTGCCTTCGCCACTGTGCTCCCGCTGAGGCCTTGGACTTTGGGCGAATCGAGAAGGGTCATGGCCGCTCCGATGAACTTCCCAAGAGGTCGGCTCAGTTCCGCTAGCGCCGCGTCGACGCGGTCGGCCTCGTAGAGCAGTGGGTTCTCAGACCGATGAGCAACCGTGATGTAGAAGTTGACGTCAGGGTCTGATGCAGGTTCGGGTGACCGCACCTGTCACCCGAACCTGCATCAGACCCCTCGGTGGGCACGTGGCTCGTGCTCGACACCGGTGAGGCCCAGGTCCATCTCGGCAGCGCGGCAGAGGCATACACGCGGACACGGGTGCTGCACGCCGACGGCGGCCCGGACGTCGGCGCGGCGGCAGCGGTCCTGCTGCTGGAGTTCCTCGACGATGCCCGGCCCGACGTGCACAGGCTCTCGACCGCCGCGCTCGCCGGGCGTCCTGTCACCTTCGCCGCTGCGGCCTACTCCGCCAAACGCGGGACACATGATGGTATTTCCTGAAAGGATCGAGCCGTCGCGGGCTCCGCTTTAGGGGTCCCGCGACTTCATGCGCGTGTGACACACATCCTCGCGGACCAGCACCCCCGGCCGACCGATCGCATACCCCGGGACACGGTTCATCTTGCGGGTGTGACGCCGAGTGGCTGTTCGTGAACGCATGGTCAGGTGGTGTCCGGCCGGACTCCGGCGGAGAAACTGGAGGAACGCATGTCCGATTTGTTGGCGACCGCGGCTGTGATCGCGCCCTTCGTCAGCGCGGCCGCGGCATCTATGGCCGATGCCCTGGTCGATTCCGCACAGACCAGACTCGCGGATGGCGCGGTCGAGCGGGGGCGGCAGCTGCTGGACAGGGCATTGCACCGAGGAGCCGACGAGCAGCCCACCGAGCAGGACAGCGACGCCGTCCGGGCGATCGAGGCCCTCTCCTCGGACGAACGCGAGGTCCTGGAACGGGTGATCGGCCGGTGGCTGAGCGACGGCGACGATCTGAGCGCCCGCTCCCTGGAGAGGCGGATCATCCAGGCACGCCCCGCAGGCAACCAGTTCCATGTCGCAAGCTACGGGAACAACTCGCCGGCGATCGGCGAGGTGGGCACCTTCAACTTCAACACCACGTCGGACAAGGACAGCGCCGGAAAGTGAGCGGCAACCCGGCGGAACAGTACAGCGCTCAGACCAGCGGGGACAACGCACCGGCGATCGGCTTCGTCGGCAAGCTGTTCCTCAGCGTCTTCGTCGGTGACGTCGTCGAGTTCGCCGACAGGGCGAAACACTGGGGTGGCTGGAACTGGCCGCCATTCCTGCTCGTCGTCCTGCTCGGCAGCTACGCCCTGATCAGCGCTCCCGACGGTCCGCCGCACCAGTTCGACTACGTGTACCTCGCGATCGCCGGTTCCCTCGTTCTGGCACTCGCACGGCTGGCCCACCCCAAGAGCGACAGGCTGGCCCGGCACTGGCGCGTACTCATCACGGCCGCGGCCGTGATGCTCGCGGTCGCCGGCACCGTCGGCATGGATTATCTCTCCGATCACGGCGAGATAGACGTCTCCGGCCGCACCCGTCTCACACCGCGCGGCGAGGTCACGAAGGGCTCCAAACTGAGTCTCGTCGTCACGGGCCCCACCGACCGCGCCCACCTGCGGCTGACACTCACGATCTCCGACGCCAAAGAGGGCGAGGGGTTCTGCAAACCTGAGAGCCACTACGCCGCTCAGATCCGTGACCGTGCCAGCACCCGGGTCGAGAAGGTGCACAGCGGCCGGACGGTCGACTTCCCGCTCGGCGGTCTCCAAGATCAGATCGAAGTGCAGATCACCCTGTGGACCGAAAAGGGGTGCCAGATGAATGTGTCCGTCGCCGAAGCCGTTCTGCACGACTGAGAGGATCCCGTGCCCGCCACGCCCCCGAAGCCACGCTCGTCCGTCCGGCTGCCCGGCCGGATCGGCGGGTCGGCCGCCGTCCTGGCCCTGCTGCTGAGCCTCGCCTCATGCTCCTCCGAGGAACCCGAACCGGAGTTCCTCGGCATGCCGCGCATCACGGTCGCCACACACAACGACCTGCCAGGCATGTCGTACTCCGAGAACTACGACCGCTCCGGACTGGACTTCCTCGTCTTCCAGCACGTCAAGGAGGAACTCGACCCCGTCCCCTTCACCGAACCCGTGGATGTCGCCTCAGGCGGCAGGGTCACCCAACTCCGCAAAGAAAAGGCCGACATAGTCATCGCCTCGTTCTCCATCACGGCGGAGAGGATGAAGCTGATCGACTTCGTTGGGCCCTATCTCAAGACCAGGCAGGGGTTTCTCGTCGGTCCTGACAGCGCCGACGTGCAACGGCTCTCCGATCTCAGCGGCACGAGAATCTGCACCTGGGAAGGCACCACCTCGAAGAAAGCGCTGGACGACATCAAGAACACCGTCCACGCCGAACCGGTCGTCCTCACCGACGCCTCGGATTGCATCAAGCAACTCCTCGACCACGAGGTGCAGGCGGTCTCCACCGATCAGACGATCCTCTACGGCTTCGCCCAGCAGTACGAGGACGACGGGCTGCGCGTCGTCCCCGACGTGACCGTCGGGGTACCGCAGGACTACGGGATCGGCCTGCCGAAGGGACACCGGAAGGACTGCCGAAAGCTCAAGGACTGGCTGAAGGAGTATGTCGGCACCAGCACCTGGACCAGGGACGTGGAGACGTCCCTGCCCGCTCTCACCGCAGCGGACACGGCCTGGATCAGCAAGCACAAGCCGAGCGACGCGGAGATCGAGGCCCGCTCGTGCCGCGACAGCATCAGCCCCTAAGCGGCCGGTAGCGATGGCGTCCTCGCACCTGCTGGCGCACCGCGCAGGCCGGCTCACCGGCCCGGCGGCGGGGGACCGTTCGAAGTGTGTCCCGTCACGAGCTGGCCTCAGGACTTCTCTTCCGGCGTTCCGCTGTTCCCGCTCCAGACGGCTCTTCCTGGGCTTTGGAAGAGATACGCAGGCCGCCTGCCACAGTCTGCCGGGTGGTTGGGGGCGGGCGGCCTGTTGAGCGGCGGTGCCATCGACCAGGGGGCCTTCGCCCAGGTGACCGCGTTCCTGGCTGCACCGGCGAACTCGCCTTCTACCGCTGCTTCCCGCCCGGGCCGGCGGCACTGTCTGAACTGGTGCGGGTGGCCGGACGGCGCTGGACGATCGAGGAGACATTCCAGGCCGGCAAGGGTTTGACCGGCCTGGATGAGCACCAGGTTCGCCGCTGGACCTCCTGGCACCGCTGGGGAACCCTTGCGATGCTCGCCCACGCATTCCTCGCCGGCACCGCAGCCACCGAACGGCGCGACCAACCCGCCCTCGACGGCCTGATCCCCTTGACCGGCAACGAGATCCAGCACCTGTTCGCGGCCCTGATCGGCCCGGTCCACGACCTCGCACACCGCCTGCGCTGGTCACACTGGCGACGCCGACACCAAGCCCGCGCCCGAGCCTGCCACTACCGACGGCAAGCAACTGCCCAGCCGTAGAGGCTCGTGTCCCCTGACCGGTGGCGATATCGAGATGTCGCGAGGTCGGTGCCGATGCATACTTCCTCACCGTGGAAACCATGACAGGCGAGCTGAGGCGCCTTCGATCCGGACCGGGATCCGAGGATGACGACCAGCCCCGGCCGTTTCTCGTGCGCTGCCGGTTCATTGCCGAGCATCCGGCCCAGGTCATAGCCAATGCGCGTGCGGTACTCACGTGCGTGGTCGCGCAGATGGCTGAGTGGCCGGCGGATGAGCTTTGGCCGCAGCTGCTGCCGAACTGGTTCATCCAGCGGTGCGCACCCGAGACTCCGGAACCGGAGCACGGCGAGGCTTTCGACATCGAGGCGTGGCTGCGTCATTGGCGGGCCATGACGCCAGAGGAGAGAACGGCCGTCGATCAGGGACCGCGGACGCTCTCGGGATGGCTGTACTACTTCGACCCGACCGAGGAAGGAATGGGAGACGACCGCAGCTGGTGGTGGTGGCACGCAGGAACCGACGAGTCGGGCGGCTGGGTGCAGGTGGCCACCACTGGCTGGCCCTTCGGCAGCGGTTCGCTGTCCTGGCTGATTGAAGCCAGTGGGGGTACGGATCTCGTCTACGGGCTATGACCAGCGACTCGCCATGATCGCGAACTACGGCTGGAGTACTAGGTGGCTACTATGACCGGAATGTGCGGGAAACGTGCCGTGTGCTCGGCGCCGATGACCTGAGACTCGAGGCACGGCCACTGCTGTTTCTGTGTCTCGTTGGCAATCGTGGTTGCGCTGAGTGACAGATGAAGCCAGAGGACGAGTCGAGTCGGGTATCGGTGCGGACTGGTGTGCGCGGGCTGCGGGTGGGTGGGGCTTTACCTAGAACGGACAACGGACAGGAATGAAGGACCCCCATAAGCCTCTAGCCGACTTCTGGCCGCTCTACTTGGGGTCTGCCTCACAGAGTACGAGCGGCACGGGTTCACACTCGAGACCGAGGATCCGGTGGACGTGTTCATGGTGCGCGAACCGGAGGCCGATCGGCGTCGGCGGTCCACGAGATAACGCGTGGACCGCCCGCCGAAGATGTTCGACCGCGCTTCCCGGATTCAGAACGTGCCGCTGACCGAGATCTTGGCGCTCTTCTCCTTGAGGAGGTCGATGACATCGTCGACCAGGTCGAAGGCGAACAGGACCGCCACCGATTCGATGAGCAGGGTCCCGGCGACGGGGTTGAAGACGAAGGTCTGCAACACGTTGAAGCCGGTGGGTGCGCCGAAGTTGAGTGCGGTGCCCGCGAGGCTGGTGGCGGCGCTCGCCGCTCCTTGGCCGATGGCGGTGGAAGCGCCGGCGCCGGTGTTCGCCGCCTGTCCTGCCGCCTTGGCGCCTTCGGCGAGCGCGCGTCGGGTCTCGGCGCCGGTGGGGAACCGGGGATCGATGTTCCCGGTGCCAAACCAGCCCTGGGCGAATCCGTAGCTCGCTGCCCCGAACACCAGGCCGGTGACGAATCCCGCCAGCGCCGACTGCCAGGTTTTCTCCCAGATCTGGCCGAGCGAGCCCGTGCCGCCGGCGAACCCGGCCGCGAACCCGGTGCTGGCACCGAGCAGCGCCCCGCTGACCGCCCCGGAGAGCAGGAACGTGGCCAGGGACTTGGCGCCGAGCGCGGCCGCGAAACCGGCCCCGGCCAGTGCGCCGCCCAGCGCCGCGGCTCCGGCCAGCGCCGCCCCGAGCAGGATGCCGAGCACGATGTCGCCGCCGGCCTGTGCCGCGGCGATGCCACCGACCGCGCCGCCGACCGCCATCGCGGCGAAGACCCCGATCATGGCGCCCAGGGTGATCAGTCCGGCCCCGAAGGTGACGACGGTCAGTACGACGACGGCCACGACCGCCACGATCGCCAGGGCGATCTGCCACCAGGCGCGGCCCGTGGGGTCCCGCAGGGTGACGGGGTCGTTGGCGGCGTAGGCGTAGCGGTTGAGGCCCACCGGCTGCCACAGGTCCGTGGCGACGGTGTCGGGAACGAGATAGCGGCCCAGCACCGGGTCGTAGGGCCGCTTCGGGGACAGGTACAGGCTCACCTCTTCGAGCAGCTCGTACCCGTCGTAGGTGTCTCGCGGCCGGTCTCCGGGCTGCAGGGAGAGGATCCGGCCGAACGGGTCGTACGCGATGCGCTGGACGACCGTGCCCATGCCCGTGGTCATGAGGCGGACCGAGCCCCGGTGGTCGGTGTGCCAGCGGGTGAGTGACCTGCCCGGGACGAACTGCCCGATCCGGCTACGGCCGTCCGTCACGATGCACAGCAACTGCCCATCGTGCAGTTCGACCAGTTCGTCGAGGAGCACTGTCCGCAGGGTACGGCCCGCTGTCTTGATCTCGCGTACGGCCCGTTCGTCGAAGGCCCCGTACGACACCTGGGCGCCCACCGCTCCGGTGATCTCGACGAGACGGTCGCGTCCGTCATAGCTGAGCGTTCCGGCGCGGCTGCTGGTCTGGCGGCCGGCCGCGTCGTAGTCGTACTGCTGCGATCCTGCCGTGGTGACGCACACTGGTGGGGCGCCGCGCTCGCCGTAGAGGAAGGTGCCCACGTCGGTACGGGAGAGGATGTTGCCCGCCGGGTCGTAGGCGAAGTCGAGGGTGGGGCCGGACGCGGGCTGGGCGCGGGTCAGTTGGTACAGGTCGTCGTGGCTGTACGTCCACGTGTCGGCGGGCGTCGCTCCGGACACCGTCAGGACGTGCCCGGCCCGGTCGCGGGTGAGCGTCTCCTGGTCGAGGAGCCGTCCGGCCGCGTCCGTCACCTCGCTTGCGATGAGCCGGGACAGCACGTCGTACCGCTGTGTGGTGCGGACTCCGCCGGTGTAGACGGTCCTCACCGGTCGGCCGGCCGGATCATAGTCGATCGAGTCGACCACTCCGGGAATGGCGCTCAGCAGTCCTCGTGGGCCGTACCGGTAGGTCAGGACCGGGCCGGGGGTGTCGGGGGTGGCCCCGGGGTATTCGATGGAGCACACGCGGCCCAGCCGGTCCGTGCGGCGCCGGAGCGCATGTACGGTCCCGTCGGTCAGTTTCACCCGGCGCAGTTCGACCTCACCGCGCACGTCGTAGTCGAAGGTGAGAGTGCCGCGTACGTCGTCGACCGAGGCGAGGCGGCCGATGCGACGTCCCGGGGCCACGCCGTCGACGACGTCGGCCTGGTCGAGATAGTGGTAGACGACGTCGGGTTGTCCGTCCTGAGTGCTGCGGACCATCCGGTTGAGCTCGTCGAACCGGTATCCGGCGTGCTGGCCCACGGCGTTGCGCCGGTCCACCAGATTGCCCGCCGCGTCATGGACGAAGAGGACCGTGCCGGTCGCCGGGTCGTCCACCCGGATCCGCCGGCCCATCAGATCGTAGGTGACGGCGGTGACCCTGCCGTTGGCGTCCGTGATCTCCACAGGCTGATCACGCAGGTCGTACCGGTAGCGGGTGACGACCTCGGTGGTGCCGGACCGGGACACCACCCGGCCGACCCGGCCGGCCGCGTCGAGGTGATAGCTGGTCGGTGTGTCCTCGTGAGCGCCGCCGGCCCGGGTGTCCTCCTCGTCCCACAGGTCGGACCGGCCCGGGGCGTGCGTGCCGAGCCGGAACGCGCCGTCGGGCAGGTCCACCCGCAGCGGCCGGCCGAGTGCGTCGTAGCGGGTCGCCAGATGCGCCCGCGCCTGGGTCGGGAGCTGCGGATCGGATCCCACCGGCGTCCGGTACGGCAGGTACTGACGCGCCACCAGCCCCCGGGAGTTGCGCCACACCGCATCGGTCACCAGCCAGGATCCGTCGCCGTCGAGGCGGGCCACGCCGGTCTCCCGGCCGTCGGAGTCCACCAGCCGACGGGAGGTGACCGTGTCGCCGCGGTCGGCGCGGGGGTACTCGACGGTCTCCACCGCCGCTCCGGCCGGGTCGAGCAGATACCGGTAGACGACAGTGGGCGCGTCGGACTCGTCGCCGGGACGGAACTCGGCCACCGGCCGGGCGAGGGCGTCGTAGGAGTTGCGGCGAAGCCCGCCGTTGCCATCCGTGAGGGTGGCGGGTCGCAGGGCGTAGTGGTCCACGGTGGCCTCGACGACGTTGCCCCGGGCGTCGGTGCGGCGCACCGGGAAGAGCCGGTCGGTGTCGAGGCCCAGGGTCACCGGTGTTCCGCGTGGGTCACGGCTGACGAGGGTGCCGGGCGTTGAGCGGTCGTAGCGGCGGACGTAGACCCACCAGCCGCCCTCGTCCGTCCTGCGGTGATAGCCGAGTTCGGCTAGGTCGGGCGGGTCGCCGCCGTACACGGCGATCACCTGGTCGTCGCGCAGCACCAGCCGTTCCTCGGAGGTGACGTGACCAAGTGTCACCGAACCCTCCGGCAGGCCGGTGAAGGGCTCACCGTCGTATCGCAGCACCCGGGCGTCCACGACCGTGCCGGTGCCGTCGGTCTGGGTGACCCGGGCCGGGCGGTCGACGAGCCAGCCGTCGGGGTTGGTGGCATAGGCGGTGGCCGTGCGCAGTTCCTGTGTTGCCGCCGGGTCGCTGGCGAGGGTGTTGCGCTGCACCTGCTCGGTGATGTTGCCGAAGTCGTCCCAGCCGAGGGTGGTGGTGACGGTGGTGCGCCAGGCAATGGCGGCACCGTCGAGGTGGTCCTCCCGCCGCTCTGTCAGCCGGGGGGAGGCGACGGTGACGCCGCCCACGTCGGCGAGGTGTGCCTGCCAGGTCTGCCGTACTTCGAACAGCGGGGGTTGGGTGTCCGGGTCGCTTCCGGCCGGGTAGCCGGCGGAGCGGATCACCCTGCCGCGCAGTACCTGGGCCACGAGCCGTTCGGCAGTGGTGGGCGGGCGGTCGGTGCGTTCGGGCGTGCGTCCCAGGTGGAACTCGGTGCGCTTGAGTAGTGCCTCGACGGTGTCGTCGCCCTCCTCCACCTCGTCGACCCGGGCGAAGCCCAGGAACCGGCGCAGCGCGGGGTCCCAGTGCCCGTTGTGGTAGGAGAACCTGCTGACGCGGGGGGCCGCGGCCGGTGCCGTCTGCGTCAGACGGGTCACCACGGGCAGGCAGAACGGCAGTGACGTCGACCAGGGCTGGCCGCGTTCGGCGTCCCGCCGCGCCTCGGCCGGCGAGGTGCCGTAGTCGATCTCGGTGACGTGGCCGAGGCCGTCGTCGATCCGGTTCAGCAGGTAGGGCTTGGCGTTCAGGTCGACCATGCAGGCGGTGGGACGGGTGCGGTGCCGGGTGGTCAGCAGCAGTCCGACACAGCCGGTGCCGCGCAGGTCCACCGGTTCCACCCGCTCGGCCGCGAAGCCTGGGACAGGAGCGACGGTGATCTCGGAGCCGAACGCGGCGCCGCCGAGGTTGGGCCAGATCCGCACCGCGGTGGTGTCGACGTAGACCAGGTCGGCGCAGCCGTCCCCGTCGACGTCGGTGAGTAGCAGCCGGTCCGTGCGGTAGCCGGCCGGTAGCACCGGGCTGTCGGCCATGGTGCGGGCCGGCCCCCATCGGCCGTTGCCCAGGTTGGGCCAGTACCGCACCCGCCCACTGCGTACCTCGACCAGGGCGGCCAGACCGTCGCCGGTCATCGGGGCGACGTGGATGTCGGGCGAGCGGAGGTCGACGTCGGAGAGCGGATCGGTACTGCCGATCCGCCTGCGTTCCACGCGCCGCCAGTCCTCGGCGCCGCCGGCCGTGGACACTGTGGCCAACACGCCGTCGGCGAGCCTGAACAGGTCGGCCGCGCCGTCTCCGTCGAGGTCGAGCAGGCGTACGTCGGAGTCCCAGGGCGTGAACGTGGGCGCATAGGCGCTCACCACCGGAGCGCCGACCACACCTGTGCCGTCCATCGGGTAGCGGTGCCTGAGCCCCCGGCCGACCGCAACCAGGTCGACGCGACCGCGCCCGCTCAGGTCGGCCGCGAAGACGGTGGCGCCGGGCGGAGCACCGGGCAGCCCGGTGCGGGCCAGGCGGCGCGGAGGGGCGAAGGCCAGTCCGCCGCGGTTGCGGGTCACGGTCGGCGTCGGGCCGAGCGCGACCGCGTCGGGCAGCCCGTCCCCGCTCAGGTCGGCGACCGTGCCCTGCGGTGCCGCCAAGACCCGGGCGACGTCAGGGCTGACCGCCTGCACGGCGAACCCGCCCCCGGTGGTGTAGCCGAACGCGAGCCGGGGGAACGTGGCCGTGCCGCCGTCCGCGGTGTGCCCTGAAAGGGTCACCCCCGCGAGCAGACTGTGCCCGGTCGGTCGGCCCGCAGCGTAATCGAGGGTATACCGGCGCAGCAGGCTCGGGGCCTGCGCCGGGGCGTGCAGTTCGATCGATGTGCACCGCCGGGTGGTGGTCAGGGGGAATCCGGAACGGCCGTCGAAGATGGGGTCGGGCCGGGACTCGTAGTGCATTTGGAGCCGGTACCTGGCCCAAGACACCGACTCCGGCAGCCCGTCCGCGGTCCAGGTGTGGACGATTTCGTCGCCGGACGGCCGGATCGAACGTTCCAGCAGCCAGGCGAACACCCGGCCCGGGTCGGCCGGATCTGCGATCCGGGCGGTGGCCGTGGTGCCGACCAGGTGGCGTGTACCGGAGCGGTCGGTGAGTTCGAAGCCGTCGCCCTGCCGCCGGATCCGCCAGCCCAGCCCGTCGGTCTCCGGCACGAGTTGGCCCGCATCCCCCGGCACCTCGACCAGGGGTCCGGCGCCAGGGAGGACCAGCGGATCCTTTCCGTCGTACCGCGGCAGCCGCCCGTCGCAGGACAGTTCGATCCGTAGGACGGGCAGTGACCAGCCGAACCCGAACGGCCCGTCGCCGAAGCCCGTGGCGTACTGGAGGGTCAGCTTGGGAGTGTGGCCGTCGACGCCCTGCGGGAGGTCCAGCGGGACGGCGTAGCCTCCGCCGCCGGTGTTGAGGTCGGGGGTGAAAGCGCCACCCAGCCCGCCCACGGCGCCACCGCCCTTGGGCAGGCTGAGCACGTCCGGAGTGGTGCCGTTCACGCCGCACCTCGCTGGGTGTAGCCGTACTCCACGAAGAGCAGGACGTCGTACACGGTGGCGCGGTCGGGGCCGTCCGCGGGGGTGGCCAACTGCCAGTCGCCCAGCACTGCAGCGCCCTGCAGTGCGGCCAGGGACGGTGTGGTCGAGGGCACCCGCCCGGTGCCGTCGGGGGTGACATCGGCGGTGGCGCCGCCCGGTGCGGTGATCGTCAGGGGTACGGCCGGGGCCGGGCCGTCGGTGCCGAGCAGCTGCAGCGACACCGAGCGCACGACGGGGGCGAGATGCTGGTGCGGCAGGTACTCGGGTCCGACGAGCAGGGTGGCCGTGCCATGGCTGCGCCACAGGAAGAACCGGTCCGGGAAGTCGCTGCCGAGGCTGAAGGACGTGCTCGAACGCAGCGCCTCCGCAGGCAGCGGAATCGCGGCGACCGTCTCGGCGAGGGATCGGTCGAACTGCGCCTCGAAGTGGAAGGTCACCTGGACGTCGACGATGAACCGGAAGTCGACGTCGTTGATGTCCGGCGGGTACCGCAGTGTCCAGCCGGAGGCCATGCCGACGCCCTCGAACACGCTGAGCAACTCCGGGCGCGGCCGGAACAGCACGCTGTCGTCGCGGCCGTAGGAGCTGAGCAGCATCGTGTCGACGTTCTGCAGCCGCCACTTGACGGTCCCGTCGAGCGCCCGGTACTGAGAGGTTCCGCTGTTGACCAGCGTGCCGCGTAGGCCGCCCTCGGGAACCAGCCCGATCACCGCGACCTCGACGGCCTGGATGCGGTGGTTGCAGGAGCCGGGATAGTCGCGCTCCAGGTCGGACAGCAGGGTGTTGAAGGAGATCTGACCGGTGGTGCGGAAGCCGGCGAACGCGTACGGGAACTTCTCCGCCAGCGAGACGACCAAGCCGGCGCGCAGCGTCTTGTGGGTGGTGCGGGTGATCCGGTCGTAGGTGAAATACTCGATATCGGCGAGGAGTTGGTCGGAGCCCAGGATCCCGTTGACGGCGCCGGCCGTGTAGTCCGCGCGGATCCGGTCGACGGTGGTGTCGTAGTCGAACTCGTAGGCCCGCTCCATGAGCCGGGCGATCCGGGTCGCCCAGTACAGGTAGCGCTGCGCCTGCGCCCGCATGAAGCCGGCCAGCTGCCGCCACACCTCCGGGGTGAAGAAGCCCTGTTCGAACCCGCTCGCCAGATCCTGTGCCTGCTGCCGACGCAGCCTCGCGGCCTGCGCCGCGAGGTCCGCCGCCTGCGCCCGGGCCTGCGAGAGGGCCACTTGGTCGCTCGACTGCTGGGCGGCGAGCGCGAGTTCGGCGATGTTCTGCTGCATCCGAAGCAGCTCGTAGTCGCGGTTGATCACGCCGAGCCGGTGCCGGTCCGCGGCGATGACCTCGTGGATCTGCCGTCCGTCCCCGGGAATCGGGTTGTTGAGCTCCCAGGTGTTCTGCGAGCTGTACCAGGCCATCTGTGTCTCTAGCGCGATCTGTTCGCCGGACATCGCGGAGTAGGCATCGCGCGCCGCCTGAGCGTGGGCCCGGCGCTGGTTGGCGAGGTCCTGCGCGGTCCGGGCGAGCTGGACCTCCTCCTGAGCGGCGGCGGCCTGCTGGTCGGCGACGGCCCGGTCGGCGGTCGCGGCCGCCACCGCCTGATGCAGCTGCAGCCGTGTCAGTTTCCCGGTGTCGTAACGCTCCATGAACTGGATGAAGTCCCGCTCTGCGGCCTGGGCCTGCTGGCCGAGGAACCGGGCTGCGTTCTGCAGGTAGTCGAAGGTGAACGGCGGCACGAAGTCCACCGGAACCCCGAACCAGTCCAGATTCCGGGCAAGTTGGGCCACCTTGGCGGCGATGTCGAGCACGACCGCGCCCAGACCGGCATCGAGGTTCCCGGGCAGTGTCTGTGTGTCGTCCAGCAGGGTGGCGACAAGGGCGCCGACCTCGGCGAGCGCGGGCATCATGTACAGGTCGGCGCTGCCGCGGGTCCCGTCGGCGGCCACCACCGCACCGTAGGTGGCCAGTGCTTCGGCGAACTCACCCTGACGGTACAGCGCGTCGCCCTCGCCGAGGTAGGTGTGCGCGAGCCGCAGCCACAGCACCGGTGCCTCGAGGTGCCGGTTCAGGTACGGATACTCGGCGGCCCGGTACAGCCACAGACGGGCGTCGGCCCAGTCGCCCAGCCCCGCGTACGCCTCCGCGAGGCCGACCGGGATCACGTAGTAGAACAGATGGGCGAGCTGGACGGACAGGTCGACGGCGGTCAGGACCGACCAGCGCAGCTCCAGATGTGTCTTCGCGTCGGGCCGGATCCGGTACGCGGCCGACAGGAGTTCCTCGACCGACGGCGCGGCGGCCCGCCGCCAGCCGACGGTCCTGATCTCTGAGCCTATTGCGAACCCCGCCGTGTAGCGAACCTCGCGGTCGTCGTTTTCCAGGGTGCCCACGAGGGGGTCGCTGCGCCATGCCGTGCGGATCAGCGGGTCGCGGACGATAAGCCGGATGCCCTGGCCCAGCGCCTTCTGGACATCGGCGCTGACGGCCCGGGCGCCGCCGTCGACCCCGTCCGTCAGCAGCCCGCCGACGCTGAGGCCGACACCAGTGACGGCATAGTCCATTGCACCGTCCAGGAGACCGGCCACGCCCTTGCTGTTCGTCTGACCGGCGGTGCCCAGTCGGCCGAGCGACCGCATTACGCCCAGGGCTTGCCCCACCGTGCCCGCTGCCCTCCCGGACGCCGCGTCGGTCTGCTTGAGCACCTCGTCGGTCTTCGCGGCCGCACCGGTTGTCGCCACGACGACCGCCAGATTGTGCATGGCCTGCGCGGAACCGAGCGTGTCCCCGGCGTCGCGGAATCCGTCGCCCGCGGCGTTCAAGAGCTCCAGGGCCTGATCGCTCAGGCCCGCCTGGGCGGCCGCGGCTCCTGCGTTGAGCAGGAGGCTCGCGCGGGCGACCCGGTCGTCCTTGGCCTGGTCGGCCGCCACCGACAGCCTCTTGGCCGCAAGGTCGTACTCGCCCCTGTCGAAGGCCACCATGCCCAGCGTGGCCATGTCGGTGAACGGCGAGTTCCCGTCCGTATCGGGCCGGGGCAGCGCCTTGGCGGCTTCCCCGTAGCCGCCCAGCGTGGTCCGGTCGATGTCCGCCTGGATGACGGGCGGATCGGGCTTGCGGGGTACCAGGTCGCCCAGCAATACCGTGCCGGCTCGGACGACTTCCTCCAGGTGCGCAATGTCGTGCGGAGCGCCGAAGCGGGGGTCGACGGCCGCCGCCTGCGCCGACCCACCGTTGCTGAGGAGACGGAATATGCGGTTGCGCAGGGACTGGTAGGCCTGGACGGCCCCAACGTAGTCCCCAGCCTGCATCAGCTGATGAGCGGCGTCCAGTCCTGCCTTGATCTCGTCGAGCACGGCGGTGCGCGGTGCCCCCGGGGCCATCGTCGCCTCTCCTGCCGAGGCTGCGACCAGTGGGTGGGCGGAGTACAGAAAGACAGCGGTGTCTGGGCTCATGGTCCCTCCTCGCGCCGAGACAGTGGGGTGTTCGGCGGGTGGATGCGGATGGTGAAGGGCTGCCCGGGTACGTGGAACCTCCCGCCTGCGGGCTGGGCCTGTCAACGCAACTCCTCGGCAATGGCGTGCGAAAGGACCCGAATGTCTAGCCTCGGTCCGCCGCGTCGCGTACCCCGCTCGAGTCGCAAACTCGTTTGTTAGTACCGGCAGTTGGACACTCGTCCGAAGCTGGTGCGCCGACCGCCCCGGGGGCGGTCCGAGCGGTACCCGGTGACGCCCCGGGCCAAATTGCCGATGCCGTCCGGGCCATGTCCGCGCCGACGGCTGACGGGTGGGTCAGGGGCAGTCGTATGTGAGGCCGGTGGTCACGGCGCGGTGGGTGGGAGTGGGTATGTACAGTTCGGCTCGTGCCCTGTAGTGCCCCTTGCCCCGGAAGGTGCCCAGGAGGTGTAGCTGTCCTGCCTTTGGCCCAGGGTCACCGTTTCCCGCAGGACGGCCGAGGCGGTGCCGTCGTTTCGGCTCCACTGGGAGGAGAGCGTGCCCGGTCGGCCGTTCGTGGTGACCAGGCCGGCCGGCCCAGGCGTAATCGGCCCCCCACAGCAGCCTGCCCGCGTTGCCCTGAGCTGCAGGATTAGAGGTGTCCGTGCCTGACAGCCTCTGGTCAGGGAGTCGGGGTGTCGGGCGAAGGGGTCGTCGTGGTAGCCCGGTTTGCGGTCGGGGTGCAGGTCAGCAGCGTTGGTCACGCGGGTCGTCATGCCGCTCGGCCGCCTGCCAGTTGGGACCAGTGCCACTGCTCGACGTCGCGGGACAACCCTTAGCCAGCCGGGACCGTCCTCCCCGCCTCATTACCGGGTTCCTCCGAGGATGCCCCGGCCTTCAGGCCGGGGAGGAATCGGTTTCCTGCGGAGCAGGGCAGGGATAGCCGGATCGCAGTCAGGGCGATCCGGCGTCTACCCCGCACGGTGGCGATGTCGCCCATAATGATCAAGACTCTCAATTGTCAGCTGGATTCTGCAGGTCGCCGAGGGCGCCGGGGCGAACGTCCGGCCCGTGACGATTACGGCGTTCCCATCTCGGCGGTGGCCCGCCACAGGGCCGAGCTGTTCGAGCAGTCCGTTTACGACGGCTCCTACGCCAAGGCCGCTGCCCTAGGGCCTGTGTGATGTCGTGATCAACCTTGCCGGTCTGGGTCCCTCGGGAAGGGGGATCTGGTAGGAAGACGATCGTGACGCGCAGGCAACTCACCGACGAGCAGTGGAAGTTGATCGAGCCGTTTCTGCCGATAGGCGAGTACGGGCCGTACCCCGAGCGGCTGCGGGATCAGTTCGAGGGGGTGATCTGGCGGTTCCGCACCAGCAGCCAGTGGCGGGAGATGCCCGGCGAGTTCGGCCCGTGGCCGACGGTCTACGGCCGCTTCCGGGTGTGGAGGGACGCCGGCGTCTTCACCGCACTGCTCGAAGGCCTGATCGCCGAGGCCGCCCGCCAGGGGCAGGCGGACTTGTCCCTGGTCAGCGTGGACTCCACCACGGCCCGCGCCCACCACGACGCAGCCGGGATGCGTATCGGCAAGGAGGTCATGGACGCCCTTGAAGAGGCCGCCATCGAGCAGGAGCGGGCCCGGCAAAAGGGGGCGGCCCGCCAGAACAGAACGGACAGCACGGCAGTGACGACCCCGGTCAGGAAGAGCGGCGGCACATCAGGCGACGGCACAAGCTCCGCTTGAGTCAAGCACTGCTCGGCAGATCCCGTGGTGGACTGACGAGCAAGATTCATCTCGCCGCTGACCGCAAGTGCCGGCCGTTGTCCCTCGTGCTGACCGCAGGACAGGCCGCCGACAGCCCGCAGTTCGTCCCAGTGCTGCAGAAGGTGCGCATCCGTCTTCCCGTCGGCTGGCCCCGGACCCGGCCCGACGCCGTCGCCGCGGACAAGGCCTATTCCTCCCGCGCTAACCGCTCCTACCTGCGGAAACGCAAAATCAAGGCAGTCATCCCGGAGAAGAAGGACCAGGCCGCCAACCGGAAGAAGAAGGGCAGCGGGGGCGGCCGCCCCACACGCCACGACACCGACCTCTACAAAGAACGGAACACCGTCGAGCGCCTGATCAACAAGCTGAAAGCCTGGCGGGGCATCGCGACCCGATACGACAAGACGCCCGAGAGCTACCTTGCCGGCCTCCACCTCCGTGCCTCGATGATCTGGATCAACGACCTCCTGAAGGCAAGTGGTTGATCACAACATCACACAGGTCCCAGGACACCCCCTGGGCCGGTGCCGCTGGCTGGAGCGCTCCAACATGGCTGTCGCCGCGGCTACCAGGGTCATGTACCTCGAGGCCGCCGGAATCACGGTCAAACCCGCCCGTGAGGACGTCATCGCCCTCAAGGACCTGCTCTTCGACCCCGCCTGTATCGCCGGGAAAATCGCCGCTGTGCTGCGGACCTGGCCCACCGCAACCTGACCCCTGGAGGTCAAGCTCCGCTTGCCCGGGCGCCGGACGGGTCCTCAGACGCCCCGACACCCTCACCGAACTGGAACAGCTCCAGCTCAAGACCGGCCGCGCCCAGCACCCCGAGTTCGACGTCCTCACCCGGCACGTCCGCTCCCTCGCGGTCATGTCCACCGAGCGTCAGGGCAAGCGCCTGCCCGAATGGATTGACGCCGTCCGGCAGGGCAACCTGCCCAGCCTCCACACACTCATTGCCAGCATCGACCACGACGCCGTCACCGCCGGGCTCACCCTGCTCTGGAACTCAGGAGGCGCGAGGACTTGTCGGCTGCCGATGCGAAATTGCCGGTAGTCACTCACGGCGATAATCGGTCGCTGCCGTCTGGGCCCACTGGTACATATGGGCGATGGCAGGCGACGACTCCAGCGAATTTCAGGCAGGGCAGTCGGGACTGATCGTGAAAGTCCCTGAGGCGGAACCTGCTGTTCAAGCATGGCGTGACCGGCTGGACCCCTCGGCTCGTGTGGGAGTCCCAGCTCACGTCACCGTGCTCTTCCCGTTCCTTGACGAGAGCCGTATAGACAGCGACACCTGTGCAGCCATCAGTGAGGTGATCCTGCGTCACAAGGCCTTCGAAGCCCGGTTCGAGCACTGCGGGCGGTTCCCTGGGGTTCTGTATCTCGCCCCCGAACCGGACGCATCGTTCCGCCGGCTCACGGAGGCGATTGCGGACCGGTGGCCGGAGACCCCGCCGTTCGGCGGGCAGTTCATCGACGTCGTCCCGCATCTGACCATCGCCCAGGGACAAGGGGATGCAGTCCTGGAGGAGGCCGAGGCCGACCTGCACGGCCGGCTTCCCGTTATTGCGCGCGTATCGTCGGTCGATCTCATGGTCCACGACGGATCGCGGTGGCAGCAGCGGGCGTCGTTCGCGCTCGGTTAACTCCGCTGCTGGCCGCCGGTCGCCCGCTGTGAGCAGCGCTTCTGCCCGTGGCGCCAGCGGAACGTCCGCCACCGAGTCGAGGCCTCCAGGTCATCGATGCGCGCATGAGGCCAAGTCGACGACACGATTGCACCATCGGCACGGCGCATGCTCACTGAGACAGATGGCGGCACCAGACATGCGACTCCCGAGGGCGCGTGTGCGGTGGGCCGACGACTCACCCCGACGGTCACAGGGAAGCACTGGGCCAGTACAGAGGGGCACTGAAATCTCACGGGCCCAGGCGAACCAACGGACGCCCGTTCGTCTCACTTCCGTGGCCCATGGGCCAGACAGGGGCCACGGAAAATGAGAAAAGGTCACTCATTCTGAGACGCTACCGGGTCTATTCGCAGTGCACCGGGCTTCAGCCCGGTGGTGAAGCGAATCTTTAGCCTGCTCTGACCTCAGCTATGGGCACGGATCCGCACTGGTCACCTCATCCAGCGTCAGAGCGGCCGGTTCTGCTGCTCGATGTACTGCTTCACGATGCTGAGCGGCCGCACCGCCGACCGACCCGGCGAAGTACGCCATACCCCCGGCCACCGCCGCGGCCGCTACCCGCCGCTCGATCGCCGGAATTCTCCGCTGCACAACAGCAGACTTTGCAGTGATCAATCCCCACCCCTGAGTCCAGTATCTGATCGGCGGATCGACTGCCGCCGCCGGAACTCTAGATCATCCAGGGGCGGACATGCTCGGCTAGACCGCGCCCGGCCAGGCCCCACCGACGCCGGCTGTGACGCAGCTCCTGTCGCCCCCGGGGGAGGCCGCCGTACCGTTGTCCGCACCTCCCCGCCCGGGCGCGCAGTGCCCGCGACCGGATCACCCACACCGGAACACCCAGGACAGGCGGGCATACGCACAGGACGGTCCACCATGCCCACCGCGCTCTCGCCCGTCATCGCCGCCTCCGCACGCTGGCTGCTGGCGGCCTTCCCCCCGGCCACCGGCCCGCTGAACCAGGCCCTGGCCGAAGCCCAGGCAGGCCATGCGGCCACCATCGCCGCCGCCCTGCGCTACCCCACCGCGCTGGACGCCGAACTGCTGGACCTGCTCGGCCCCGGCGGCTCCGGCCGGCTGGACTTCGTCACCGGCGCCGACGCACCCCCGCTGACGGACGCCACCCACGCCTGGCGCACCCAGGTCGACGAGACCGTCGTCAGCTGGGCGGCCTGCCTGCTGGCCGACGCCGACCTCGCCGCCCTGGCCGCCGCCTGCCTGGCCGCCACCCACCACGGCCCCGACAGCGTGGGCGACGCGCGCCGGCTGACCATCCCCAGCCCGCGCGACCACCGCGCGGCCCCCCTGCTGCGCCACCCGGACTTCCTCGGCCCGATCGCGGACCTCCACCGCGAGACCCTCCTCGGCCTCCTCGGCGCCGCCCCGGCCGTCACCGCCCCCGAACCCGGGTGACCACCGAGCCCGTACGACCACAGGCAGCCGGCCACCGTCGGGCCGCCGCGGCCCGTCGCGCTCAGGGCGCCTTGAACAGAGCCGGGAAACGCGGAGCGAGCCAGGGCTTGCGCCCCCCGACCAGGATGCGGCCCTGAGCGAGGGGCACTGGCCCCGGCGCCCGAGCGCCATCAGGAGAAACGTGACCGGCTCGATGAGTATGGTGCAGTCCGTAACCGCTCCACACTCGATGGCAGGCCCCGACAGACCGGACCACAACTCAGCCGGCAACGGACGCAAGCGGCACCTGCGGCAGCTTCATCGCCCCGGCCGGTGTGGGCCAGCGCCGAAAAGAGGAGATGTAGGTTCCCGCGACCCGTGTCATCTGCCGCACCTCTGACCTCGACGGTTCTTGGACTTCCCACGCCATGTCATGTGCTGGATTCCCAGCGCCGTGTCATTTTCCTGGCTCGCCCAGCCAGAAACGGCGACGCCGCCGCCCAAGAAGAGGTTCACCGGACGGTCAGAAGCTCCAGCTGTAGAGGCCGCCGCCCGTGGTCACCGCAGACGCCGCAAGCCGGGACACTGCCTGCAGGACCGCCAGCAGATCATCGTCGGTCATTTCGTCCCCGTCGGCTGACCTGAGCCTCGCGGTCCAGCGATCTGCCAGCTCCTCCAGCTCAACGGAGGTGGCGTCGGCCAATGCCCGGATCAACCGCGGCGGCAGAGCGAACACCTCAACACCATCGTTCAAGGGGGCAGTGACCCACTCCGGCCACGGCCATGCAAGGAGCTGCTCGATCGGCGGG
Organism: Streptomyces sp. NPDC047869; assembly: GCF_040704065.1. NCBI lineage: Bacteria > Bacillati > Actinomycetota > Actinomycetes > Kitasatosporales > Streptomycetaceae > Streptomyces > Streptomyces sp. NPDC047869. Next base: position 3,857 of record NZ_JBEYRK010000035.1, on the reverse strand, counting down.
AGCTCGGCCGCGGGCTCCTCGAAGTACATGTCCCACTCCGCGATGGCACTGTCCGGCTCTATGAAACGGCAGGTCACAGACTCAAACGCCGGACCAGGTCCCTGTCGGCGCGTCGCAGCGGCACTCTCGTCGTCCGGAGCGAGGAAGAACACGATGTCGTGGGCCATCTCAGAATGGTGGCAGCCTGCCGAGCTGAGTGCCGGCAACGGGTATTGCGACCAGTGACCATGCTGCTCTTTCACCCGCTGCCCTCGGTCTGTCATAGGCGCCTGTCATAGTGCCGCCGTGGACAACGACTCCTTCTGGAAGATTATCGAGGAATGCCGGTCGAAGGCTCACGTCAGGGCTGAGCGGCTGGCGTGGTTGAAGGACGAGCTCGCGCGAAGGCCCGTGAAGGAGATCGTGGGGTTCCAGGCTTGCCTTGACCGTCTGTGCGAGCAGGCGTTCACCTGGGATCTTTGGGCTGCCGCCGAAAGGATCTTCGGCGGCTGGTGCTCGGATGACGGCTTCTGCTACTTCCGTCTGTGGGCAGTCGGTCTGGGCCAGGCCACGTTCGAGCGCGCTGTCCAGGATCCCGACACTCTGGCCGAAGCCCCTGAAGTAAGGCGCCTGGCCGACCGACCACGAGGTGAGTGGGGTGATCACTGGCCGGAGTGGGATGAACTGGACTATGTCGCGGCCGAGGCCTACGAACAGGCGACCCAGGTGTCCGATGAGTTCGCCACCTTCTATGAGGTCGTGGACGCTCTCCGGAGTGACGACGAAGTGCTTCGAGACCCGCTCGGGAAGCGCTGGGACGTGCGAGATGAGGTCGAGGCGTCGCGTAGGCTGCCGCAGCTGAGTTCCAGGTTCCCGATCACGATGCAACCCTGAGCTGGCGGGAGGGTCGCCCGCCGGTCAACTTCCCTCCGTTCTCTGAAGCGGGGTATGGCTGGCGGCCTGGTCTGGAAGGACTTTGTTGATCGCTCTCTTCGCTCGCCTCCCCAGTGCCGTGAGCCGCATGGGACGTCCGCGGACCGCCACCCCTGCGTTTCCCGAGGCGACCCATCGGCCGCCGAACGCTAGGGTCCTGCCCCGGCAGGCGCGAAGACGACGACTGGGGAGGTCCTGCACACGAAGGGGGGAACTGCTCGCTCACTCGGCATGATTTCCAGCCCCGTGTCCTATTGGCCGCGTAGTGGCCATCGCCAGTGGAAAGCGGCCACGGGATCTGGAAACCTACAACAGGAGAGACCAGCCATACCTGCACCCGTGAAGGTGCAAGATTAAGCATGCTCAACTCGTCGGATGAGCTTTGGAGATGGCTGGTCTCAAGAACCAGTTAAGCACACATTCCGCGCCGGCGGTCAAGCAGCCAGCGCTCCCCCTCGCCGTGATCGGGTCTCACCGACCTCCTGCCGAAGGCCACTCGCGCGAGCTCAGTCCCGCCGGGTGGGACGTAGGACAAACATTCCTCGCCCATTGAACTCACCCCTTGGACTGCACCCCGGATTCGGCTTGTTGGCCGGTGAATCACGACGCAGCCTGCCTGGAGTCCACCGTCCTCATCCGAACGGGAGCCGACCATGGCCGCGCCCGGCAGCACCACGACAGTCACCTGGGCCGAACGAATGGAGCTCCTCAAGGATTCGGCACAGCAGCGGGTCTTGAATGCACCGATGCCTCCCGCCGCCATGGAGCAGCTCATAGCGGATAGGAAGGCCGATGCCCTTGGCCGGTTCGAGGGCAGCCCGGTGCGCTACCTGGACCGGTGGTGGCGACTGCACGAGCTGGGGTGGGTGGCGCTCGACGAGACCGCGTCAGCCCAACTCGACGTCCATGCCGAACGCTACCGGGCGGCGACCGCGGCCACCGCTCCCGAAGGAGCGCCGCGGGAGGCGGTCACTGAGCCGTCCGAGGCGCCGCTGGTCCGGCGCGAAGCGGGGGCCGAGTGAACAACACGCAGTACGGAGCCCCGCAGCACGAACTCAACGTCGTCAGCAGCCTGCTGCGCGACAACTCGACGGTGAACCAACTCGTCGACTGGACCCGCAGCGAGCCCGACTGCTGGCTCAAGCGCGACGACTTCCAGACAGCCTGGCTTGGCGACGCCTACGAGGCACTGCTGTCCGGCGGGCTCGGCGACATCCAGCAGCGGCTGCAGGCCTACCCCGGTGCCGACCGGGCTCAAGCCACAGCAGACGCTGTCACCGCCCGGATGATGACCCTCTACCAACAGCGCGCCGCGGCCGGCGATGCCAACGCTCAGTGGGCCGTCAACCAGGCGTACTACACCCAGTCGGATTTCTGGGCGGGCCTGCACGGCGCCATCCGCGAGATGGCGCGGTCCACCTGGCCGGCCACCCCAGAGCACGCCCGGCACGACGCCTACGTCATCGCCCGCGCGGCCCAACACCCCTCCAGCACCGAGAACGTTCCGTTCGGATTGAGCCGCCCACGGGGCTTGGACCACGACGCCCTCCTGAAGGAGTTGGCGGTCATCGGAGCCGTCCTCAACGACCCGGCCCGCTCGCAGCAGTTCCGGTCCCCCCCTCACCGCGCTGGATCCCCAGCGCGTCGCCAAAGTCGTCGATGCGTTCGGTCAGTTGTCCGCCAAGATGAGTACGACGCTGCGTACGGCCAGCACTCTTCCAGCGACACATGAGCAGCCCACCCCGCAACGCCCTCAACGCCAGCAGCCGCCCACCCCTGACCCCGGAGGCGCCACCCCCAGAGCCGCGCCCTGACTGGTCGGCCGGCTCCGGCGCTGAAGAAGGGCAGCGCGTGCAGCGTGACCCTTGCGAGGTCAGCATCCGCCCCCTCGCGTCAGCCGCGAGTCCTCCACGGAGTTCGGGCCGACGGCTCGCCACGGTTGATCGCCGTGGTCGAGAGATCCGTTCAGCCGATGGTGAAGCGCTGGTTCTGGGCGCCCCGGTCGCAGCGGGCAGTGCGGTAGTAGCCGTTGTCCTGCTGGTAGAGGCAGCGGCCCGTGCCGACGCTTTGGAGCATGATGGCGCTGCGGGCGGCGGGCTGGACGGTGCGCCACTTCTGGTATGAGCCGCCGTTACAGCGCAGGGGATAGACGTCGCCCCGGCCATTGCTGTCGAGGCAACGGCCCCAGAAGTTGTTCTTAAGAGTGGTGCTGGTGTTCAGGCGGCCGTTCCACTGCCACAGGAGGCTGCCGCGTCCGGTGGTGCAGCGGTCGCCCTTGAGGCCGGTTTCGGAGGTCTCGCGCAGGCAGTCACCGTACCGGTAGTCCGCGAAGCGGCTGGTGGCGGTGGCAGCCGAGGCGGGTGTGGGGGTGAGAAGGGGGAGGGCGAGGCCGGCTGCGGCGATGAGGGCGGCGAAGGCTTTCCGGGTCGGACGGCGCACTGGAGGTCTCCTTACAGTGGTTTTCAGAGATACCTCGACAGGATCCCCGAACACCACCACCTATGCCTGAAAAATGGGGAAAACCCGCGGATCGAGCCGCTCATGCCGGCCGATCCGGTCCGGGGACGGCGCTGGGCCGATCACCGCGGCACGCTTGAGGCGATCGCCTGGAAGTACATCACCAACTCGCCCGGGCGGGACCTCCCCGAGGAGCTCGGCTCGTTCCAGGCGGCCCATAAGCGGCTGATCAGGTGGGCCGTCGACGGCACGTGGGAGATTGGGCCTCCCCGCCATCCGGTGCGGGCGGCCCCAAGGGGCATTCTCGTCCCCCAACCCCGCGCCCCTCCCTGCCGGAGACGCTCCGCCTCTAATCCAGGCCCCGAGCGCCGCCGCGGTGTTTCCACGTGCGGGCCTGGTCGACTTCACCGTCCAGCGCAGCGGCGACATCGGATCACCCCGCTCGTCAGGTTCCACCAGCGCCAGCAGCGCGGGCCGCAGACCCGGAT
>NZ_JBEYRK010000034.1:0-97824 GCF_040704065.1 Streptomyces sp. NPDC047869 | reverse complement strand
GGGGCTGTTGAGCCGGCTTGTGTAGCGGTGGCCGAGGGCGGCGTAGGCCGTGGCGTGGGCGGTCTTGCACACCACCGTGCGGGGGAAGCGGGTGGTGGCACCGTGCGCGATGTCCTTGTTGAAGGCGAGGTAGCGGCCGCTGCTGAGGGTGCTGGCGGCGAGCAGGGTGAGCGTGCTGGTCATGAAATCGCCCGGTAAGTGAGACGTGATGTCGGTGATCCGTGGGCCTCGTGCGGTCAGCTTCATCTGCAGACGAAGCACCCCAGAGGTGACGCCCAGAGCAATGACTGCTCGATCGACCGTCCGCCGTAAGAGGTGGTTGTGCAGCAGGCTGTCGTGCGCGTACACGCTGTGGCGTACCGGCTGTCGCGCAGGAGGCGGTCCCAAGATGGTCCGCGTGATCGCCACGATCTGCACGTCACCCTTGTCCGAGATGACAACCTCGGCCGCGACCTGTGGACCGTCGTGAAGTTGCTCGAGCAGCACGCCATCCAATCGACCGTCATGGACCGACGCCGGCTCACCGTTCATACGGGCGTAGGCAGCGAGTACTTCAGCACGGCTCTCAGCCTGCATCGCGCAGATTTCCCTGGTCCTCGGTCTGATGACTACGGGATATCCAAGCAAGTCAGCCTGAGCTGCTGCCTCGTCAGGGCTGCGCGCTACCGCCCAGCGCGGGACAGGCACACCGTGCTGGGCCAGCGCCGTCCGGATCGCCACCCGGTCACAGCAGACGGCAAGGGACTCCGCAGCAGGCCCGCACAACTCTAGATGGTGGGCGACCTCGGCAGCGGTGGGGAGATGTTCTCCCGTGTAAGTGAGTACGCCTTTCAGCGCGTGTTTCGCCGCGTACGTTTCCACCACGTCGATAACTTTCACCCTGTCTGCAGGGTCAACTGCGAGGTGACTGACCAGATAGGGACGTGCCCAGGCAGGAAGGAAGGTGTCGGCCAGCACCACAGGATGAATAGCAGCGATCTGAGCCAGCGTGAACTCATGGACGGCAGAGTCACCGCTCCCTAGGAGGAGCAAAGGCTGGTGCATCGTCGTACCTCCGAGAAGAGGGCTTGGGTGATATGGCTCCTGGCCGGAAGGATTCACGGCCCCCCGGTACGACGTTGTACGCGAGGCGGCCGTGGCTAAGCGACGAGCTCAGCTCATGTGACTTGGCAGAAGGCCGCTCAGACTGACTCAGCCGTGAACGGGCCCGCAGGATTTCGGACAGAAGTGCGGCGAGCAACATCCAGTACCCTTTGACCTCCTGCGACTGCACTCGTCTCGCCGGCCGACATCAACTCGTTGTGTAGCCGATGGCTCCGTGTGCTTTGGGGATGTTGCTACGTGCGGGCACCGTGTGTCAACGATCGTTTTCAGCAAGTAAATGATCGTTGAATCGTGACCGGTCTGGAGTGCGATGCAATCCGAGTGCTCGCCGTAGATCGACTACCTCGTGAAGCAGAGCGCGCACCACGCTCCGAATCAACTGCCTCAGGTGCTCGCCAAGCTGACGATGCGGACGATCGACAGCGAGGCAAAGCGGCAGTCCCCAGGGCATAGCGGCCACCTTGGAACCCGCGCAACCTAGATGATTCAACGATCGCCTTTGGCTATAAACGATCGTTGAGAGCTGGTGAAAGGTGTGAGTAGGGTGTTGTGCGCACACCAACCATTGATCTGCCAGCCCTGGGGAGCGCTTCGGTGTCCTACGCTTCGCCTCTGCGCGCAACCCTTGAGCGTTTGGAAGAACTCATCGCGGAGCGCGGGCTGAGAAGCTCGGACCTGTTCACGGCGCCGTCCCTGGCCGACGCAACAGCGCTTCCCGAGAGTATCGTGCGCATGCTGCTGCAGGGTGGTGAACCGCCCGCCGACACTGTGAACGAGAGGGTCCGCACGCGTATCAAAGCCCTCGCAGATGCCCGCATGGCGCGAACGGGCGAGCGCATGTCAGAACTCGCCGGCAAAATCTCTCAGCAGTTGGGGGTATCCGCTTTCTGGGCGAGGCAGGTCTGCTCCGGAACCAAGGTGCCCAGCATCGAGCTGCTGCACGGCTTGGTAGAAGTCTTTGGCGTGCAGGCCGGGGAAACGTTCTTCACCGCCTCTCCCGCTGAGGCCCTCAACCGTGAACTGCTCCCCATTCTCGCAGCGTTGGACCCGGCGCAGGACGGACAGGAGTCCGATGCCAAGTGCGGGTCCGAGACGCGCGGGGAAATGGCCGAGGTACGTGGTATCGCCCTACGCCAGGCCATGGACCTGCCCAAGGAGCGATGGAACGTACTAGAAGCGACCTTGAAGGCGCTGCTCGAGGTCGATGACAGAGAAGAGCGTCAGTGAGGACCGGACCCAGGGCGATGCGGCGACTCAGCGCCCGACTCATCGAAAACTTACCCGCACCGGCCGATACTGAGGACATCATCCCCTTGATAGGCCATGCCCTCAGCCAAGTCCGCGGCAGGCAGGTCCGGGTACGCAGCGCCGCATTTCCACCCATGACGGCCAGTGGGCTCTGGGTGGACCGCACCCACCACGACCTGATCATCTTTGAAGCGAACACCGACCCAGAGCATCAGCTCGTGATCATCGGTCACGAGGCGTGGCACATGTTCAACGGCCACTGCGGCAGCGCCACCCACCACGGCCTCACAGCACACCGCACTGACACCGACGAGGCACAAGGCACTCACGAAAAAATCCTCGCCGTCATCGCACAGTGCGACAGCGGGACCGACACACCTCTCACAGAGCACATGGACGCCGACCTCCACTTCGCCACACGCGCACAGCCCCGTCAGGTTGACGAAGAACTCGAGGCAGAGCACTTCGGCGTCCGGTTCGCCACAGACCTTCAAGCCGTGCTGAACGAGGTCCGCTCCACCGCCGACCAACCGAACGTGGCCGGACGCATCCAGGCATCGATGGCACATCGCTTCCACCAGACATGAGCCCGCCCACAGCAGGCCGTCCACCCCCCCACAAGAAGAGAGAACGACGTGTCATCCGGTCCCAGCAGTATCGGCTTCTACATCAGCGGGACTCTGCTCCTGCTGGCGTGCGCCATGAAAATGCCCGCGCTGCTGCGAAGACGGCACGACACACTCTTACAGGCAGCATGCTTACTCCTCTTCTCCGCAGCGTGCCTCATACTCCTGGCGGCTCCAGAGTCCATCGTCGCCATCAACCGGCTCACACAGGTCCCCAACGCCGCTGCCCCGCTGGTCTACGCCATGACGATCGCCTTCTCCGGAGCGAGCCTCGTGCTGATCGTCAATTGGCGCTCCGCATCACCAGAGCAGACCCGGCGAGTAACGCGCCTGGTCGCCGGCACATACAGCCTGGCCATCGTCGCGATCATCGTCCTGTTTTGGGCCGGCGACGCATCGGTGGAGCAGATAACCCTGTTCGACGCCTACTACGCCAGCACGCCGTACATCAGAGAGATGATCGTCACCTACTTGCTCGCCCAAGCCGTGGCCATGATGGCCGCGGGCACACTGTGCTGGCGGTGGTCCGCGCACGTGCACGGGTCACTCCGGGCGGGCCTGCGCATCCTCGCGCCCGCGTACCTCTCCATCGTGGCCTACGACCTCATCCGATTGATCGCAGTCGCCGGCCGCTGGACAGGCAGGAACCTGGACTTCCTCGTCGACGAAGTATCCCCACAACTAGCCGTGCCCTCATGCGTCTTCGGAGTTCTTGGATTCGCGCTTCCTCTCACAGGCCCACGCCTTGCCACCACGGCACGTGCCCTGCGGCAGTTGCGCCAACTCACCCCCTTGTGGAAGGTCCTCGAGGATGTGCCCACACCCGGGGCGATTCGTGCGCCACTCCCGTGGTGGCGAACGCCCCCGGCCGTACTGCTCACGGGACGCAGAACCGCACTCCACGACGCCATCCTTGCTCTCGCCCCGTACTGCGACCCCACTGTCCGCCAGGCCGCCTATGACGCAGACCTGCGCCACGGCAGCCACGAGGCCCACGCCACAGCAACCGGGAACGCGGCCATGATCCTCGTCGCCCGGGAACGGCAGCGCACAGCACCCGAAGAAGCACACGACGCCCCGCACACCTCGACCTGGCGTCTGGACGATCTGGTGCACCTATCGCAGGCGATCACCTCGCCCATCGTCCGACACACATGTCAGCAGTACAGGCACTCACAGAAAGCAGCAGCCCACCATGACTGAGACGTTGGACAGCCCAATCAAGCGCGCGGTCGTCGTGGGAGGAAGCAGCGCGGGCATGCTCGCAGCAGCCGCCATCGCAGACCACGTCGACTCCATCGAGATCATCGAGGCACACGAACTACCCACGGGCCCCGAGCCGCGCACCGGCGTCCCACAAGCCGCCCACATCCACTTCCTCCAGGCCGGCGGCGCCGAGGCCATCGACTCCCTGCTGCCAGACACCATCAACCGGTTGCTGGCCGCAGGCGCCCACCGCGTCCCCATGACCACCAACATGATCGTCCACTCTCCCGAGGGCTGGTACCGCAGATGGCGGAACACAACCCACTACGTCATCACCGCGAGCCGAAACCTGACCGACTCCATCATCCGAAACCAAGTCCTCAAGAACCCCCGAGTCAGCGTCCGTACCCACACAAGGGTCACCGGGCTACTCGGAAGCAACCGCCACGCCACCGGTGTCAGGGTCCGCGAAGCTGACGGTGGTGAGACGACACTGAAGGCCGACCTGGTCATCGATGCAACCGGCCGGGCCTCCCGAACGCCGCAGTGGCTCGAGGAAATGGGGGTCACCGGCCTCGCCGAGGACCGTATCGATTCCGGCCTGGTGTACGCCAGCCGTATCTACCGGGCTCCCGTACCCGCCCGGAACTGGCCCGTGGTAGCGATTCAGGCCGATCCGCGTCTGCCCCAGCCCGGCACCGCAGGCGGCATACTGCCCATCGAAGGCGATCACTGGCACGTGAGCCTGATGGGCGCACCCGGCAGGCAGCCAACCAGCGACCCGAGCCAATTCGCAGCCTTTGCCCGCACACTGCGCCACCCCGTCATCGCTGACCTCATCGAGCATGCCGAACCGGTCACCGACGTCAGCGTCACCCACAGCACCGCGAACCGGCGCTACCACTACGAAAGGCTCAACCCGTGGCCGGCGGGACTGATCGTTCTGGGAGACGCTCTCGCCGCCTTCAACCCCCTCTACGGGCAGGGCATATCAGTGGCGGCACTGAGCGCCGTCGCACTGCGCGACGCCCTTGACCGCGGCCGCGCCCCCAACTTCGCCAGAAGGGCGCAGCGGGACATTGCCCGCTGCACCAACACGGCCTGGACCCTAGCCGTAGGGCAGGACATCCACTTCCCCACCACCACAGGCAAAAGCCCGAATTTGGCAGACCGGCTTCTGCGTCGCTACATCAGCCGCCTCTCCCGCACTGCGACTGGCTCATTCCACGCAGCGACGGCCCTCACCGACGTGGTGGCCCTGCAGGCACCGCCCACGTCTCTCGTGAAACCGAGCGTGCTCCTTGCGGCCCTCATTGGCCCGCAGCGTCCGCAACTGCACGGTCCGCAGTTCACCCCGGCAGAACAAATCCTGCTTAAGAATCTCGAAGCATCCAAGTAGCCGGAGAATGGACGCCAAGCGCTGTTCCGGCTGGCACGGCCTCGGCGACCATCGAGACCGGCTCAAAGTCGCCCAGCGCAGTCTGTGCAACTGGCACATCACCCGACTGGGCGACCGATGGCACTTCCAACAACATGCTGGCCGTCGCTCTGAAGCGGGTCTGTCGCAGAAAGTGCGGGCAGAAACGCTGGACCGGTTGGCCAAGGCAGTCCAGCCATGTGTGCAACGGGGAAAGGTACACGGTTTTGTCGGAAAGAGAGAATTCGCGCTCCTTAGATACGCTGCGAGATTCCGAATCGACTGGACAACCCACGGCGCCGGGGGATTCGGATGCCATCACCGATCTCACACCGCGGGAGCGTGAGGTACTTCTGCTACTGTCCAGGGCCGCGTCCAATCGCGATATAGGTCGTACCCTCGGCATCGCGGAACGCACAGTCAAGGCGCATCTGAGCAGTATCAAGATGAAGATCAGTGTCAGCTCCCGAACGGAGGCCGCTCTTTTTGCCTTCGCGTATCACTTATCCATTCAGTGCGGTGGGCCCTATCCCGCAGGCCGCGATCGTCCCCGCCTTGGCCCACAAATCCCTGTGTACCGACCCGATGCGCGCGCGACGCCTCGGCCAGGTACCGAACCAGTGGCGTGCGCATCTTGTCGCGTGAGGCGGTGAAATTTCCCAACGAGGCGTTCACCGCCTGTCCGCCCGAGGTGGCGTGGACGCGGGGCAAGGCGCGATCGCTGGAGCGTCTGCCGGCACTGGTGGTGCTGCTCAAGAACTGCCAGAAGATGGGCCACTTCCCGGACCAAGAATGCCCTTGGCGGTCCGGCCCGGGGCGCAGCCGAAAACACTTAGCTGAGATCATGAAAGTACCCAACAGGCCCAGCCAGCCAAGGATGTCTCATGCGTAAACGCTCCATTGCCACCCTTGCTGCTGCGGTCGTACTGGTCTACGCAGCCGTAGCCGCAATCAGCGCCATCAATGTCCCCGACACCCCGAGCGGCTACTACCACTCCGCCTCCGGCGCCCTGGTCATCGACCCTGATCATCGCCCACCAGCCCCCGCCCTGCACGGCGCCACCATCGACGGCAAACCCCTGGCCCTGGCCGACCTCAAAGGAAAGACGGTCATCCTCAACGCCTGGGCCTCATGGTGCGCACCCTGTCGCAAGGAAACCCCTCTGCTGTCCGACTACCACCGCCAGCACGCCACCGTGACAGTGCTCGGCATCGACCAGAACGACAGCACCGCCGACGGCCGTGCCTTCACCGACGCCTACAAAGTCCCCTACCCCTCCCTGCACGACCCAGGCGGCCGTGCACAACTCGACTTCCCCAAAGGCATTATTCGGTCCCGAGGGCTGCCCTTCACTGTGATCATCGACCCTCAGGGCCGCATCGCCGCCTCCTACTCCGGCGAACTCGACCGGCAGGTGCTGGACGCCATGGTGAAGTGGGCCACCCACCCCAACCCGACCCCACCGAGTACGAAGGCCTCCCGATGAACACCGCCACCGTCAGACTCCTTCTCGCCGCCGCGATCGCCCCATGGCTGACCTGCACCGCCATCTCCATGGCCGAGAGCGCCTTGCTGTTCGGGGACGCCGACGGCATCGCCTCCGTCTTGCTGGCCAGCCCTCTCCTGCTCACACCTGCGCTGGTCGCCGCGGTCGTTGTGGCCGTCGTGATCGTCTTCCGCCGCAAAGGCATCCTCACCCGCGATCAATGGCCACTCGGCGCCTTCCTGATCTGCCTAACCGCCTTACTCGCCAGCATCGCCGTCCCCGTCGTCTTCTCCACTGGCGGCGGGGGAGCAGGCATGGCCGTGTGGTCTGTCTACACCGGATACCCCCTCTTCGTGTTCGCCTTCACGGCCATCACCTGGCGCCGCAGCATTCAGTGACCAGTGCAAAAGAAGGGCGGCTGCCCGGCCTCCATGGACCAGACTGCCGCCCCGCAGCGCCAGCAGGCGACTACTTGTAGTGCCCGGAGTAGCCGGTCAGGTTGGCCAGCTGGCAGCCGAGTATCAAATCCCCCGACAGGCACCAGGGGCTGGCCGCCTTGCGCTTGTACACCGTCGTGACGTTGCCGCCGTTGTAGATGTAGATGAGGTGATCCGGCATCAGCCGGTGGTTACCCTGACGGATCTCCCAGTTCCCATTGCTGACGATCTTGAAGGTGAGCCCCCCGTCAATCGCGTTCGGTAACTTCTTGCTGCAAAACGGGTTTGTGGCGTGCGTGACCATCCGGATGTCCACGGTGGCCCAGGCACTGCCCAGCTTCTTGACCTGCATCTTGCTGCCCGAAGCCGTCCGCTTAGCGACGAACTTGTACTTCGCCCCCTGCTTCTTGTACACGTGCGTCGTACCGATCGCCGTGTACCCCTTGACCTTCTTGCCCTCCCACGTGATCACCGCGTTCGCGGCTGTCCGGTACCCCGAGGCCTTCCAGTCGAAGCCGTGGTTGTCGCCGCGGAAGTAGTAGCCCTTGCCGTACGTGCAGATGGCCTTGCCGAGCATGGTGGGCGCGGATAGGTACTTGTTGTGGATGAACGTTTCCCACGTCAGCGTCGTCTGCTTCGCCGCCTTCATGCTGATCGCACGCTCCGAGGCGGACTTGCGCAGCGCCGCCAGCGCCGAGCCGCCCTCAGTCTTCTCCGGCACCCGCACCTGAAGGCCGAAGGTGTGCGCCTTCGAGGTGTCCTTGCCGACCAGCTGAGGGATGATCCGGTACTGGTGATGCGAGCCCGCCGTCACGCTGGTGTCACGGAAGCTGGCCACACCCGCCGGCACCTCGGCCACCGTCGTCTCATCCCGCACGATGGTGTACCGAGCGTTGCTCGAATACGACTTCCACGCCAGGTCCACAAACGATGAGTTCGCCGCGCTCAGTGCCCCCTCCTCGGCAAGGGAGCGGTCCACCACGGCCGTTTCGCCCGACGGGGCCGTCTTCACGCTGAAGCTGGACCCTCGCAGATCCGATGCCAGCGCGCTGCGGGGGCCCGCACCAGCCGCATCCGGATACGAGACCGCATCCAGGCCGAACGCAGCCCTGGCCGGGTGTCCGGCCGAGGCGGTCGCCGACGCCGAGCCGGTCACGGCCCCCGCCAGGAGGACCAGAGGAAGCATCGATACTGCACCGATGCGGCCAAACGGCAATCGCGTACTCAAAGCGGTTCTCCAAATTCTGTGACACAGCGCGCCCGCCCGCCAGCACACGCCGAACCCGGGCACGCCGTCTTGATGGTTACGATCCCGCTCCAAGCGGGCACCCTCTAGTGACCGCGGATGTCGAACCGCTGCTGGTAGTCCTTGCTGTCACTCGCCTTGGTGAACGTCAGCTTCGTCCCCGAAGCATCCTTCGGGGCGGTGATGACCAGGTTGCTCGCCTTGTTGTAGAACTTCGAGTTGCCGATCGCCCACCGCTGCGCGGACGACCTCGAGTTGCAGGCGGTCTGCTTCACCGTCGTTCCCACCTTTTTGGACGACGCGTACAGGCACTTCCCCGACAGCTTGTTCTTGATCACGAACAGCCGCCGGCTGCTGTCCACCAGGTTCAGCGTGAACGTCTGCGTCTTCGCGGCCGACGACGACTTCTTCGCACAGCCTCGGATCTTCAGTACCGCACCGGATGACTTAGACCCGTCCAGCGACCAGCACATGCTGTGCGTACCGCTCCACACCTTCTGCAGCTGGACGTTCGAGTACGACAGCTTTGGAGCCGGCGCAGTACCGGCCGCAGCCGCAGAACCCGTGCTGCCGCCCACAAACGCGGCCGCAGCGCCCACCAGAATCAGACCTCTTGCACGAGCACCCATGTCATGCCCTCCCTCGAAGATCGCGATCGGGAGACCAGAACATAGATCCGAACTTGCCGGGTCCGCGACGTCTCAAGGGGCAATGCACCAACGGACATTGCCCACTTGGGCACCCATGCTGGCCCGTACGATCACCGGATGACCATCAACCGGCCGCTCGCACTCACCCTCACCGTGGGAACCCTCACCGCCGCCGTCCTCCTGGCCCTCCAGGCCGTACCCGCCGAGCAGCACCTCCCCAAGCCCCCCCACGCCGCATCGAGGCCCTGCACTCAGCTCGCTGCCCGCTACCCCGACCGCATCGGCAGCCTGCACCGCGACCCCGCCGCTACCCCCGGCACCGCCGCCTGGGGCGGCGGTGCCCTCACGGCACGCTGCGGCCTTGACGCACCCGAAAGGACGAGCGACCCGTGCGCCACCATCGAGAAAGTCGACTGGGTCTGGCAGGTCCACACAGGCGACGCCACCCACCAGACCCTCATCTCCTATGGCCGCGATCCCGCCTTGGAAGTCCGCATTGACAAGACCAAAGTCGCTCCCGACACCGCCCTCATGAGCCTGACTCCGCTCGCCGCACGCCTGCCCCCCGACGGACACGAATGCATCAGCCTCTCCGACGTGCCGTCGGCTTAACCGACTTGAGAAACCATGGCTAATCGGAACTCGGCCCGACCCAACGGGGCAGTGCCCCAAGAACCAAGAGTTCGACTCCGCTGAAACGCCTAAGGGTTGTCCCATGATCTTGCACGTGGTCAGGGTGCGGCTGACCGCCCTGGCGGCCTCTCGTCTATCCGGCGAGAGTGACGTTGTACAGACGGGCGATGCCGAGCATCGCGTGATGGACGCCGTCGCCCTTGAGCCGGCAATCCCGCAGGATTTTTCAGCACTTCATGCGGGCAAAGACGTGCTCGATGCGGGCGCGGACCTGTTTTGTGGGAGGTGTTGTGCGTCTTCTGCCAGTCGGCCAACTCTTCCCCTTTAAGGCGGCGGTGCGGCAGCATCACCATTCCGGTGCGCGGATAGCCGCCGTCCGCGATGGTCACCGTATTGCCGACTGCGTCCTTCTTCGGAAGCCCGACCCCGTCCTCGTACTCGCCACACCGAATGCTGTTGAGGCCGTAGACGCACTGGTAGGGCTCTCATCGGCTCCCGGCATGGAGAGCCGACCGTAGCGGCCTCCTCTCGCCCCGCATTTTCGGGACAGCCCTTAACGTGCCCGCTTCACGGGCGGCAGCCCCGTCGTGATTCCGTCACCAACGAGCGGACACATGTGCATGCGCATCAGTCCACCCAGCAAGGCCGTGATCAGTGCCGCCATCGGACATCTTCCTCCACTCCGCCACCGATCGTGGGAGTGGTTCGCCGGCCGCGGCTACGGCTGCCTCTAGGGACCTCTAGCACAATGAGCTGGATCGATCATGGCTGCCCTGTCCGGGGAGAGAGTTGAGCGTTCGGTCCGGTGTGGGGATGGTTACCCTCGGTGAGCGTGACGGCCAGCGAGGTGCCGTTCGCGCGGCGTTTTTCGAGCCCGGTATGCCCGGTCGTCCAAGCTCGGCCCTATGCAGGCGGCCCCATCGTGCCTGCAGCATGCGAGCCGCTGATCATCGCCCACGATAAGTCCAGTTTCCCTGCCCTGATGCGGCTCGGTCAGGAGTACCTGACACAGCCGGTCCCACTCACCGGCCTCATGCCACTCCTGAAGTCTTTCCGTTAGATCCTTTTCGACCTACCAGACTGCACCGGCAGTCAGGCGGCGCCTCACCCGAATGGGCATTGCCCCCTGGGGCAGTGCCCATTCGGGCCATGCCTGAAGTGACAATTTCCGTCAAGGAGCGCCGTTCGTAATGTCGTTGACGATCGCACAGAAGCCCACACCACGGGAGTCAGCATGCTCACGTCCTCGACCGTCCGTCTCGCTTCCGCCGCCATTGCCGCCGTTGCCGGGCTTTCCGTCCTCGCCCCGGCCGCCCACGCCGCCGATGCTGCCCCGGCGAAGCCAGCGGCCAAGCTGACGGTCCCGGCGTACGAGAGGTACCTCAAGCAGCAGAGTTCCCCGGCCGCGAAGACGAGCGCCGCCCGGTTCGCCAAGCTGAACAAGAACCAGAAGCAGATCTTCGTCAAGACCCTGCAAGACCAGAAGGTCTACAAGGCCCTCACCGGCAAGGCATGGGGTTTGATCCGCAACGTCACCACCGTCGACCCCTACAACAAGAACGTCACCTTCGTCACCAAGGCATCCTTCAAGACCGCCAAGGACAAGGCCCGCACCACCACCGCGACATTCTCCGTGACGGAGGAGATCTTCAATATCCCCGTCACCATCGAGGGCGCCACCCTCGTCTACCCGACCGTCGGTAAGCTCCCCGTCACCACCAAGGGCAGCACCGACGTCTTTAACATCAACGCCGCGATCCGCATCGACGTCACCAATAGCACCAAGGGCAACGACGCCAGCGGTCTGCTCACCGCCCTCCCGCAGGTCAAGTCCTTCGGGACGAAGGCCGTCAAGAGCGTCACCCTGCACGCCACCAAGGCAGCCTTCATCGGCCAGGTCGTCAACCGCAAGTAACCCCCTGTGGCAGGGTGCCGTACTCCCGACACCCCCGAAGAGAGCGGCGGCCCCCGTCCCAAAGTCCGGGCGGCGCACCACGGACGAATCCCATTCAGCCGTGTTCAGGCGATCGTCCGCCGCATGCACCCAAAGCGACGGCCGGGCGCCGCCCTCCCATCGGGCCCCAAAGGACGCGCTCTTTACGCCCCTGAAAAGAACCTCCTGCTCGGCGCGCGTCCGGCCTTCGCTGTCGATTCAACCGCAGAGTGTGCGGGGTATCGCGCGGGCGGCGGCGGCGAGGATGAACGCGTCCTTCGCGTCCGTCCTGGCCTAGCCCGGCTGGTGCGCCCCCCACCGTGATGTCGCCGCGCCGACGCCGGAAGTCGGCGAGGACGGCGGAACGGCTGACCAACCCGCGCGGATCACCTGCAAACCAGGTATGACGGGGACTTGGTGTGGCACCGTGGACGTAGGTAGGTCCGCCGCTTCCCCCGTGGCGGCGGGCCACGCCTTTCTGCATGACCGGCGCCGTGCCTGCCGCTCGATGACTAGCGGGCCGGGTTCGGACAGGGCACTCGGCTGGACATGTTGTCAGTGGCGGGGTCTACCGTCCCTCGCATGATCAGTTCGCCGAACTCCCTCGAGTGCATGGTTTTTGCAGGTCATCATCCGGGCAGCGCCGGCCGCCGATTCTCTATGACAGGAGCAACGTCGGCCGGTACCTAACGCTGGGTGATCGAGCGCAGCTTCGCCTGGCTCCACAGCCTCTGTGCCTCCGTGTCCGTTGGAACGCAGAGCTGACATCCATGAAGTTTTCCTGAACTCGCCTGCCGCCTGATCAGACACCGGCCGCTCACTTGCTGTGTCGGCCGGTGTCAGTCCCACCAGAAGGACCAGATGGGACCCGTGCCCACTCGACGGTAGGGATGCATGGACCGTCCTCGGGCCCCCAGATTGCGCACAGTTAGCCCTCCACTGCGTGACCGGCCTCTCCAGCACGGTTGCGACGGTCGGGGCGGCTAACGTGCCGGCCTCGGCGAAGCAGGTACGCGCTGACGACGGTTCTCGTCTCATGTAACAAGACTGCAGCGCGCCCCGCTTGTTGCTGGCCTCGCCAGGCGGACATCAGCTTATCCGTCGTCCCTGGGGTCGCGAAGACCCTGCGGAATGAGGCATGCGAAGCTTGCCCCATGACTCTCAGGTGCCTGCCTCGCCGCATGGCCATGCTGGCCCCGGCCATAGCCGCAAGTACAGTGCTGCTGCCGGCTTGCAGCGTCACCGGTGCTGGCGGCGAAGGGCGGCCGCGATTTGTTACCGACGCCAGCGGTATTGATACCGCGCCGAAAGATCAGAGGCAACCCGCAGGCCCCCTAAAAGGCAAAACTATCGAGGGTAAAGATTTCGATATTTCTAGCCTTAGAGGCAAAGTAGTCGTTGTAAACGTATGGGGATCCTGGTGTGCTCCTTGTCGCCAAGAAGCACCCATATTTTCGGCTGCGGCCAAGAGATTCAAGCAGGACGGTGTCACTTTCGTAGGGATCGACACGCGCGACCCTCAAAGGGAATCGAGTCGTAGCTTTGAACAGGATTTCAACATCACCTATCCGAGCCTTTATGATCCGTCGGGAAAGATTCTCGCCTACGGTTTTCCAAGAGGTACGATAAACTCACAAGCCATACCCAGCACCATTGTTCTCGATAGGCAAGGGAAAATCGCGGCACGCGCTTTGCAGCCACTCGACGAAAAAGGGCTACGCAAGATGATAAATCCACTGATTATGGAGAAGTGAGATCGTGATGAGTGTGGCCGTGTCGAGCGGTGTCAATGAGACCATTCTTAATGGTTCTCTAGCGGTTTCATTGCCGATCGCGGTAGCAGCAGGTGCCGTATCGTTCTTCTCGCCCTGCGTTCTTCCGCTCGTACCGGGCTACATGTCGTACGTTACGGGAGTCACCGGAGCCGATCTTGCCGAAGCTCGGCGAGGCCGCATGATAGCTGGGGCTTCGCTGTTTGTTCTGGGTTTCACTTGCGTTTTCGTGTCCACTGGGACCCTGTTCGGTTACTTCGGCTCGACTTTGCAGGAACATAAGCTGCTCCTTACGAAAGTACTTGGCGCACTGATGATCCTTCTCGGTGCATTTTTTATGGGCCTGATGCCGTGGCTAACGCAGCGCGAGTTCAGAATTCATAAGCGGCCTACGGCGGGCCTCGTGGGAGCCCCGCTGCTCGGTGCGCTTTTCGGGATTGGATGGACGCCGTGCCTCGGCCCGACTCTTTCGGCAGTCACGATTCTCGCCGCCAATGAGGGCAGCGCTGGCCGGGGGGCGCTCCTCACTGTTGCCTACTGCTGTGGGTTGGGTGTTCCGTTCGTCTTCGTCGCCGTTGCGTTCCGGAAGGCGCTTGGTGCATTCGCCTGGGTTAAGCAGCGGTATGCACTGGTTATGCGGATCGGTGGAGTCATGATGATTGCGACCGGTGCTCTCCTGCTGACGGGCGTCTGGGATCACTTGATTCAGCTAATGCAATCCTGGTCGGGAGACTTCAAAGTTGGCATTTAGGGTCTAACCTATTCATGTAACTGAGCGCTCCTTGCATCGTCGACAGTCCTGGTAGCGTCAGCGTCCTTTATGAGGGTCAAAAGGTCAGAGTAAACATTACATTCCGAGTCGCGTGCTTGTGGTGCCCACCTCTGATGAGGTTTTAGTGACGGCATTAACGACCTCGAAGCGCAACGAGCAGGTCGCCTCGCTACGGGCTTATCTCGTCATGAAACTCGACATGACACACAGAATGCGCGCCGGCTTCCCTTTTGTCCAATTCGAGCATCTGGCTTGATATCTTCCCCGCGCAAGCGAATGCCGTCGCACTGGTGTGCCAAACGCGCTATGGTCTTCGCCAGACCAGCACTTATGTGCCAGCATCTAGGGGGATGAGTATGCACATTACTCTGCGCAAGCGCGCCGCCTTTTCGTTCGCGGCTACCATAATGATGGCAGGCAGCGCTATGGCTATTGGTGCCGGAAGCGCCTTCGCGGCCACTCCTCAAAACGTCAAGTTCTACCCCTCGTCCATAACGGGTGATGGATCCCGTCATATCAGTGTGTACGTCGGCCAGAGGTACGCCGGCGAGGTGAGTTGGGTGGCTGACGGAGACACTCTGAAGGCAGAAGACCTTGATGCGGACGGATGGGGTATCGGCGCGTATCTGAGCACTGACCCTGTGCGCGAAGCGGGCACTTTCGGTCACAGCCGCGGCTACACGGCCACACAGGGAGGAAATCTTCCTGAAGGGAACCACTACAAGCTGTGGGCCTGCGTGGGCGGCAGCGGCGGACTCGTCTGCTCCGATCGATACGACGTCCACGCGTGAGAAAGCACCGCTGAGGACGAACGGCCTCGGTGATGCTCCGCCGAGGTGGCCCGTCCCCGCTGGATCAGATCTTGGTGGCGCTCCTTCACGGTTTTCGTGACAGAACGCCTGTCGACTGTGCAATGTGCCGCAGACCCTGGTCCGGTGAAGGGTCCCGACCCGAAGGCCGCCCAGAAAGCACAGGTCCGCTGCGCATCCCGTGGTAGTCCCTCAGCTGGCCCCGCTCATCCGCACTCTCTGTGGCGGATTGGCGGGGCCTTTTGCTTGCTGCCCCGGACTCGCGCGCCCCAGTCCGCAGCGATAGCGGCAGTTGGTGGACGTTATCGCTGGACGCCGCAGGTCGGGCGGACCTGGTGAAGGCCCGTGTCGTGTCGATCGCCGATCATACGTACTGGCGGGGCTGACGTCGGTCGTGGCGGCCAGGGGGAGGAGCATCTCCGGGCCCAGACGGTGATCCCGGAACCGGCCAGACCCGCAGATCCGCGCACTCGGCATCAGCAGGTCGCGACAGCACCTCTTCAGCACGCGGCAGCGGCATGACCACACCGCCCTCGGAGTACTCACTCCGCCAGCCGCTCGCACTGATCAGGTCGAGGACCGCCTGCCAATTCAACTTCTAGCTCAGAACCGGAGGACGGGCCCCTGCGTGGATTCATCCTGGCGTGGATGAGTACCTCGTATCCAGTGGCACGGGTTGGCGCCGGCGGCGACATCGGGTACGCCGTGCCAGCGGGCCTGGCCGGTGCCGTTGGGCACGTCGGCGTTCGCTTGCCAGCTGGGCACGCCGCCTCCGGACGCCTCTGGTGAGCAGCGTTCGCGTGTCATACTCACCGGCGCCAACCTGGCCAAGGCGAACCTCGCCGGCGCCTCCCGGCGCGGGGCGGACATCACACGCGCCGACCTGGGCGGGGCGAACCTCAGCGATGTTGCTGGGTTGCCCATGCGATGGCTGGCGGGGTGTAGCCGGCCATCGAGAAGGACAGTGCGGCACGCTGCTTGGCGATCGCCACACCGTGGAGCTGCTGGACGGTACGACGGGTGGTGGGGCTGCCTTCCTTCTTCACCTGGGCCACAGCGCGCTCGGCGCGCGTATAGCGTGTCCCGTTACGGCTGCGGTTGTCGTGTGCGCTTCTCCGGAGCAGTCCGTCGGGGTCAGCCCGGTTGGGAGATGTTGGTGTGTCGGGTGTGGGTGAGGGCTAGGAGAGCCATGTCGTCGGTGATCTGACCGCGGGTGTGCTGGTGAACGTCGGCGATGACGACAGCGAGGAGCTCGTCCGGGCCGCGGGGGCATTGGCCGATGAGTCGGTCGGCGGGATCGTAGAACGTGCCGTTCCTGTCGCGGGCTTCGTTGACCCCGTCCGTGTACAGCAGCAGGCTGGCTCCCTGGGGAAACGCCACGGTGTCGACGGGGCTGGTATCGGCGCCCAAAGGGGTCAGGCCCAGGGGCAAAGCGGGCCGGGAGGGTTCCAGCGGGCGCACAGCACCCTCCAGCAGGAGGAGCGGCGCCGGGTGGCCTCGATTGACCAGCCGTATCCGATCGCCCGGCGGGGGGATCTCGGTCAGCAAGGCGGTGGTGAAGTCCTCAATCTCGTCCCAGCCTTCGCGCTGCGCAGCTTCCCGGAGCAGGGTCTGCTCGATCCACTCTGCGAGCCCCGTCAGTGTGGGCTCCCGCTGGGCCTCTTCGCGGAACGAGCCCAGCACGACTGAAAGTCTGCGGGGAAGTGTCAGCTGGGCATCGTCATGTAAATGTCAGTGGTGCAGCCTCGGTGACCTGGTAGTTGGCACTGATGGATGGTGCTCACCTGTTGCTGACATGGGTGACGAAAGGCCAGGTCATTCTCACGCCGACTGCTATAGCAGGTGCGGGGTTTGTGCTGGTCGGAGGTGGTGGGCCGTAAGGGAGCGTAGCGAGTTTGCTGGCCATGGCGGTCCTGGTCGTGCACGCTGCCAGGGTTACGGTGCCCGCCTTGGCCGGTCCGGTCGCCTGGCTGTCAGCCCGGCATGATGAAGGAGATCTTGGGGGCCTTCCCGTGCGTTTCGCCGTCCAGGCCGGTTCAGCAGCCGTAGGACCGCGGCCGGCAAGCCCCTGCCGTCTCGGTGTCGCATGAAGGAGAACCGCATGAACCATGCCCAGTTCATCGCCCTGGGACGGTCCCTTCGCGTCGCCGGAGAGCACGGGCAGCGACTCGAAGACCACGACGCCGACACCAACACTCAGGAGATCCGCCAGGACCTCGAGCGGGCCCTGGCCCTGCTGGACGACGCGGTCAGCACCTCCAAGCCGACCACCCGCTGTCCCGAGCACCCGGGCGGCCTCGTCGACCCGGACGCCGCGGACCTGTGTCTGCTGTGCGAGACCCGCCGGCGATCGGGGACGCGCGTACCGAATCCGCGCTCCGCCGGCGGGGAGGACGATGAGGCGTCGGCACGCGTGCCCTCGAGCCACAGGATCCGTGAGGACCAGCCGCAGCCGAGGAAGCGCTGGGTCCCCGAGATGTGGAACGGGCTGGCCTGGCAGATGTGCGGCACTCCCCGCCACAGCGAGCCCGAAGCCGAGCAGTACCTGAGCCGGCTGTACCAGGGTCCGCAGGCAGCGCCGGCCTATCGGCTGGTGTACGCCTTCACCGACCACAGCGTCGTCCAGGTCTGGGGTACCCCGGCGCTCCGCCAGGTCGAACTTTGAACGACCAGCACCCGGGCAGCGAGGCACGCGTCGATCTGGCGGCACTGGCCCTGCGCCGGGCTCGCGAGGACGCCCGACGGGGCCGCTTCACCGAGCGCGCCCCCGCCGTCCGCCGGCAACGCGTGCGGGGACGGACCCCGCCGGTCCTTCTCGCGCGAGTCCTGCTTGACCTGTTCGCCGTGTCCGAGGCCTCGCCGCTGCCAGCCTGGCATTCGGTGGCCGGCCCCCTGGCCCAGCACGTGGTCCCCACCGACTTCGACTCCGAGACCGGGACGCTCACCCTGGCCGGCCCCTCGGCTGCCTGGCTGACCAACACACGGCTCGTGGCGGACCGGCTGGTGCAAGGGCTCAATGACGTGCTCGGTGCGGGCACGGTGCGCCATATCCGTCTGGTGAAGGAAAACCCCTCCCAGGTTCCTTTGCTGCCCCCGATGCCGGACAGCTTACGTACACCACGACCGGAGCCGACAACTGCGCCGCCCGACCCCGCCATCGAGGCGGCTCTGAACCGACAGGCCCGTCAACTCCCGTGCGAAGCAGACCAACCCCTCCTCCGGTAGGCAGGCCGAAACGGTGATCATGCAGACCCGAGCGTGGCTACTCTGACCTGATGCCGCGTGCTGCGGCCAGCGGGACCTGGGAAACGGACATGGGGGAGAGGGAACCGGGGTGACCATCGACGACAACGACGCCGCACTGCACCATCCGCACGATCTTGAAGCGGAGAAGGGAGTGCTGAGGGCGATGCTGCTGTCCAAGGACGCGATCGCCGACATTGTCGACACCCTCCACGGGCACGACTTCTACCGGCCCGCCCACGATCTGATCTACACGACGATCCTCGACCTGTACGGGCGGGGCGAGACCACCGACCCGCTCGCCGTAGCCGCCCGCCTCACCCAGCAGGGCAGCCTGGAGAAGGCCGGCGGCTCCGCCTACATCACCGCCCTCGTCAACGGGCCTTCCTCTGCTCGGAGCTGGCAGACCAATGCCGACCGCGTACAGAACGCGGCCATGCTGCGCCGAACCAAGATCGCCGCGATCCACATCGAGAACCTGGCCTCCGATGCCGACCTGGACGCCGTGGACCGCATCGCCGACCAGGCGCAAGCCGAGATCTTCGCCGCCACCACCCGGCGCCCCCTGCTACCGCCGGCCAGCCCGCTCGGCGACGTCATGGAGGACACCCTCGACTGGATCGAGGCAACCGGCGGCCGCGACGCAACCCTGCCCGGCGTGCCCACCGGCTTCACCGACCTGGACTCCCTCACCGGCGGACTCCACCCCGGCCAGCTCACCGTCATCGCCGCCCGGCCCGCCATGGGCAAGTCCACCCTCGCCCTCGACTTCGTCCGCTGCGCCAGCATCAAGCACAACCTGCCCAGCGCCGTGTTCTCCCTCGAAGCCGACCGCAACGAGATCGGCATGCGGCTGCTGTCCGCCGAAGCCCGCGTCGCGCTGCACCACATGCGCTCCGGCACCATGACCGACGAGGACTGGACCCGCCTCGCCCGACGGATGCCCGACGTCAGCGCCGCCCCGATCTACATCCAGGACGGCGCCTACTCCAACGTCCACGACCTGCGCGCCCACTGCCGCTACCTGCAGGCCCGGGCAGGCGTTCAGCTCATCGTCGTCGACGCCGTCCACTTGCTCACCTACGGCACCAGACCGCTCGGCTCCCGCTACGAGGAAATCTCCGAGATCGCCCGCTGCCTGAAACTCCTCGCCAAGGAACTCCGCCTGCCGATCGTCGCGATCTCCACCCTCAACCGCAGCCCAGAGCAGCGCACCGACAAGAAACCCATGATCAACGACCTGCGGGACTCCGGCGCCCTCGAGGACAACGCCGACCTCGTCATCCTCCTGCACCGCGAGGACGCCTACGAGAAGGACTCCCCCCGCGCCGGCGAGGCCGACTTCATCGTGGCCAAACACCGCCACGGACCCACCGCGACCATCACCGTCGCCTTCCAGGGCCACTACTCCCGCTTCGTCGACATGGCCCAGACCTAACCCCTGCAGCTGTAGGTTCTCAGATCCCGTGTCATTTTCTCAGTCGCGATGTCATGTGACTGGCCGAACTGACACGGATTGAGAATCGCTGGCCACTGCCGTCACTCGTTTGAGGACTCCGTTGCCAGCGGGATACCGCACCGCGGGCAGCCGTTTGCGTGGTCGTCCTGGCAGACGTAGCCGATGGCACCTTCCACGCACCATTCGGCGGCCTCCTCGGACAGCAGGTCGGGCCCGGCAAGGAGCAGCCGACGAAATTCCGTGGTGTCCGCAATGTCGGCCGGCCGGTTGGTGAACCACTTGTCGAACCAAGGCTTGTCCCGGTGTATGCGCCAGTGCGCATTCTCCCGGTCG
This sequence comes from Streptomyces sp. NPDC047869, assembly GCF_040704065.1. NCBI lineage: Bacteria > Bacillati > Actinomycetota > Actinomycetes > Kitasatosporales > Streptomycetaceae > Streptomyces > Streptomyces sp. NPDC047869. Next base: position 77,449 of record NZ_JBEYRK010000034.1, on the reverse strand, counting down.
TCGACAGCCGTAAGGAACCGATCGACGATGCGCCCCCAACTCGGTGCTCCGAACCAGCCGTTGTCGGACGCGCAGAAGGATTCGATCAGGGTTCGCAGGCCGAACTCCTTCTCGGTAAGGCAGTACCTTCGCCCCCATGAGATCGCGACCTGTGCCATCCCCGCGAGTTCTACGCGCGGATCAACCTCGTGTGCCGGGTCGTCAGGGTTGTGGCAGGCCAGCCCGAGCTCGAGCACAGACTGCCCGGTCGGTAGAACCCGGGACGGGTTGACGATCGCGAGACCGAGACCGATCCAGTCGACATGGTCGAACGACAGCATCGAGCGCACGAGTCGGGTGGTTGCCGTGTTGATCCGCATCATTGTGCCGTCGTGCAGCGGACTCTTCCCGGCATGCCAGTTCTCGACGGGTGTGTTGCGCCACACGGCGAGCGTGATGCGGGTGGCAGCGAGCCACAGCAGGGCGTCGTCGTCGAGGTGCCCGAACCGCTTGGCACACTCCTGGGCGCCGTAGGTGATCAACTCTTCCGGTTTCGGCCACCTGTGGCTGTCGGGCCCTTCAGGCCCTTCAGGCGCGTACTCGTAGTCGTCGGCGTACTCGTCGAGGATCGCGCTCAACTCGGCGGCGCTGTAAGCCTCGCTGTACTCGGAGCTGTCCGGCTCCTCGACGGTGTACATGTCGTGGTCCCAGGAGACGTACACGTCGCCCCAGAGCACGACGTCATCGCACTCGCTGGCGTTGTCCGTCACAACCGGCCTGATGGTGATCGGGGCAGTACGCCCGTCGGTTCGCTCGCCGTCCTTCTTGGCTGCCCATGCGGTGATGACCCCGAGCGGCTTCGGAAGGAGAGGGCCGACCTTGGTGATGCTGAACGGCTCGTCGTCGTCATCGGTGTCGAACCGGCTGTTGACGAACGCGACCGCCTCGGAGGGCGTGCTGACGATGGACTGGGTACCACTCTCGTTGTCAACCACTCGCCACAACGCGCTGTTCTTCACGATGCTCTCCGATCGCGGTGAGTGCACCCGGGGCGGGTGCGATGCGCCGGGTCGCTCGGCACTGACTCCAATTATGGGCTGATCAACCCGTCCGTAGTCCCGCAGGCCCTTGTCGGCGACGACGCTCGGGACGTTCGTGTGCAACGAAGGTGTGTGAGTGGGTGGAACGGATGGTTGCCGATGCAGGTTCGTGACGCCCCGGGCCGCGTTGCAGCCTGCTGGCCAGCCTGAGGAAATGACACCGATCTGAGACAGCCGCCTGCCGACACATCGTGAGACTCAAGGGAAATATCCAGGTCACAGGGTCGGCGCCTGACACTGAAGTTGAGAACCTACAGCAGCACACCGCGAACGAGAGGAACCATGGCCACCAGATCGACGACGCGGGCCCGCCCCCCAACCCAAGCAGGTAGACAAACCAGAGGCACCCAAGCGGCTGGCACCAGGAACAGAAGTTTCCCGAGAGCTATGGCTACTGAGCGGGAACGAATGCGCCTAGCCTGGCTGCGGAACGCGGCTGCTCAACGAGAATGACGACTGGGTAGGCGAGATCGCACACATCCGCGGTGCCAAGAAGGGGTCCGCACGGTTGGACTCCTCTATGACCAATAAGGAGCGCGCGGACTTCGACAACCTGCTGATCCTCTGCCCCACGCACCACGAACAAGTGGACGGCAAGAACGGCCGTACCCTCCACACCGTCGCTGACCTGACGCGCATCAAGCAGCAACACGAGGACCGCTTCCGGCGCGTGATCACTGTCATCGCGGAGAGCCAGGACGAATACGTCGACCTGACCCGACGCAACCGCGTGACGCCGTGCACGACGCTCGCGCGCCTCCTGCCCGACCAGGATGAGGAAACGGCCGCCTGGAACGCTGAGGTGGCCAACCGGTTCGCCGACGAGCTGCGCCGCGTCACACTCGCCGCCCGTGGACTGCTCAGCACGGTCCCATCGCGCCGTCGTTACAGACGCTGCACGATCTCCTACCGCAGCGTGCCGCTCTTCCGCTTGCGACAGACCTTTGGCGTGGCGGTGGCGGTGCCCGGCAAATCCCGCTCTTTTGTAGATGTCCGGGGTACGCGCCGCCAGGCGCGGGTAGTGTCTGTGTCAGCCGAGTCCGGGTCTTCGTTCGTAGCGAGGACACCAACTGGCACCCCAACTTGCCTCTTTCACCGTCCGGGGACGCGGCCGCACCGTGTCCACCAGCGGGTTCTGTCTGTGCGCGTGCGCCGCCCGTCCGGTGTGCCCCGCGCTCTTCCTCTTTTGGAGTCCCGCGATGACGTCATCGCCGACCGTGGCCCGGGCCATCGAGTTCCTGTGCGAACACACCTCCAGCAAGAGCCGCGTGCTGGCCCTGCTGGCGCACGACCACGGGCCCAGTTCTCTGACCGCCGTTCTGACCTGCAAAAACCCTGAGCACGCCTTCGAGGCGACAGGCATTCTGCGCCGGGTCCTGGCGCTGCGTGACGCCGCAGCCGTCGATGACGAACTGACCGCTCTGACGGCCCAGATGCCGGATGCACCGGCCGGCTCCCTGCGCCAGGCCGTCACGCGAGCCGCGAGCGGGACCTGGCCCGCAGAACCCGGCACCTTGCTCACGGCGACGGACCCGGACTCGGAGCCGTTCGACGACGAACCGGATTCCTCGGCAGCGCCCGCAGCGGCGGGCCATCCGCGGCTCAAGGACCTGCCGGGGAAGGTCGTGCGGATCACCCACCTGCGCGAGTTCCACATCACCGACGAAGACGCGCTCCTTCACGCCGCTGCCCGCCGCGGCTGGGAACCGCTGCCGGCGTCCGAACTCGGCGACGACGACCCACGCGACCTGGCCGGCGCCGTGATCACCCTCACCGAGGACAGCGACGTCACTGGCAGCCAGACGCTGGAAGACCAAAGCTCGGCAGAGGTGCTGAGCGTCGAAGACGGCGACGAACTGGCCGACTGGAGCGCAGCGCCCGTCGTCACCCGGTTCGTCCACGGCTGGCGCCTGCGCCAGCAGCGCAAAAGGCCCGCAGCCGGTGAGCAGACGCCGAACTTCGCCGCCCTCTTCGCCGTACGGGACTGCCCCTGCAAGGGCGAGGACCCCGACTGCGAGGAGTGCGGCTGGCAGCTCACCCCCCGCACCGCCGACCTGCTCCACACAGCCCTCGTTCTCCTCGCAGACCAGGCCTACGACGACGCACACCGCCTGGGGGACCAGTTCCTGCCGGACGCCGACGCCACCACCTGGGAAGTCTTCGACCGGCTGCCTCCGCTCACCTGGACGGCCGACCACCGATGGCGGCGGCGCATGGCGCGCGCCTTCGACGACCTGGCTGCAGACCTCGCCCGGGGCAAGTGGCCCGAACCCACCTGCACTGCGGAGGAGATGGCCCTGCACCTGGCCATCGAGGACGCCCCCACCCACCTGGAAGATCGCCCACCCACGGATCCCCACCACACGCTCCCCGAACACGGCGACGACTACAGCTGGGACGACTGTTCCGATCTGCTGTTCCAGGACCACGACGTCCTGATGCTCTTCGACCCGAAACTCGGCGGTATCGCAGACCCGGAGGACCTAGCGAACCAGTCCATGGGTGTGGGCGACCTCAGGGCGGCCGCCTGGTTCGAGCCCTTCGGCAGCCACAGCGTCCGCGATCCCGGGCGAGGCTTCCGCCGGTAGGGCACAGCGCCTCCACGCCGGGCGCCGTGAGACCCCGAGCCGGGGCTTGAGCGCGGAGTTCGCAGGTCGTCCGCCCGAAGACACCCTGCAGCACGCATCCAAAGGCCGGTCATGCGGGCGGAGTTGCGTCTGCGGGGACCATCCGAGGCGGCAGTCCCAGTGTGGGCGATCGAGAGAAGCGCAGCGCCGTTAACCGTAGCTTTGCGTCGGCGACGAAGCGGTGGGATGCCGGCGCACTCGCCTTGGACGTTTTGCCTTGCCGTCTGCTCTACAAGGAAGGAACGGCACAACGGGAGCATGAGAGTGATGACCAGTGAGAAGAAGTTGCGGCTGGCGACTGTCCTGAACTCAGTTCAGGATGGTGAGTGTGATGCCGGGCCGGGGCACCCACTTTGTCCTGACTGGAACGGACCTCGAAAATACGGCTGGATACCGTCGATCAATTTCGGGCTGTGGCGTACTGCCCGTGGGAAGGCCTTGGACGTCAGACGTCGGTCCGTGGTCAGGGGGACGGAGCAGTGAGCAAGGTACGGCATGAGATAGAAGCCGAGTACCGGCAACTGCAGCAAAGGCTTCTCGCCCGTCATGGTGAGACGGCCCGGTATGAGGCAGGGGATGAGAACTTCGGTGCCGAGTACGCCCGGCTGCTCCAGGCGGCCGACGAGCTCCTGGCATTCGAAAAGACCATCCCCGCCAAGCTTGCTGAGCCCGAGCGGCAGCTGAGCGAGCGCATCGTGCGGATCTCGTGGCTGGGGCAGACCGCTGTCGCGCTCGCGCTGATCGTGCTCACCTTCGCCCTGGGGCACTCGGCTTGGTGGCTGGTGGTGCTGGTACCCCACTGCATCGCCACACTGTCCCTCTCCTTCCAGAAGGTCACGGACAAGAACCACCGCTTCTACCGGCACTTGACCATCGGCCTGCACCTGGAGTGCTTGCTGGTCGCGCTCATTACCTTGAGCGTGATCTCACTGTGGTTCGTGATCCTCGCCATCATCGGGTGGCTCGTCCTCGCCGTCACCGTCAGCGAAGGACCGGGCGACGCGGTCAAGAAGGGACAGTCCAGGTGAGCCTGAGCGACGACTACAGCTACAAGATACGGAGCTTGGACAGCCGCATCGAGGACCTGGAAAACGACCTGGAGTCACTGAAGACAAGCTTCGGCTACATCGACGACCTCGAACACGAACTCCGCAGCATCCGCAGCGCGGTGAGCGACGCCGACGACAAGGCCGACGAAGTCCGCAGCAACCTCGAGGACCTGGACACCGAAGCCCGCGGACACATCGCCGACACCGGCCGGGCCCTGAAGAAGCTGACCGCGCGCATCCAGCTGATGGAGGCGAACCTGGCGGCCGCGGACAAGATGCCCCGCGCCGACTTCGACTCGTTTCCCGCTTCGTGGCGCGCCCTTGGCGTACTCGCCGGCAAAGCCCGCGCAGCCCGCACCATGCTTCTCACACACGTTGAGCGGGACAGCAATTCCTCCTCCATCCGCTCCCACCAAGAGGCCGTCGAGCAGCGCAACGAGCAGTACGCGGCAGTCCTGACTGCTGCCGAAACCCTGGCCAGCACAGCGTTCGGCACACCCCAGCACGAGCAGGCCAGCCAGGCCTTCACCACGGCCCGACACCAGGCTGACCAGTACGCTCGAACGGCAAGCCACCGTGCCCCCTACGCCCGGCGTGCGCGGGCCGCGCTGGCCCGGGACCGTGAGACGCGGGTGCGCGACGCCGAGCTCCTCACCGAAGGCATCGAGGCTCAGAAGCAGCTGTACCAGAAACTGCGCAATCGCATCGCGGAGGCGATCCGGGCCAGGTCACTGCTGCCCATGTGGTTCGTGACGGTGCTCGGCCCGGTTGCGCCGACCCGCAAGACAGAGGACTGGCTGGAGGCAGCGACATCCCTGCTTGCCTACCGCATCACCTACGACATCACCGACCAGGTCCTCGCCCTGGGCGGAGAACCAGACGACGACGATCCCGGGCGAGATCAATGGCGTCAGGAACTGACCGAGGCACTGCGCCACTGGTAACGCCCGGCGAGCATGCCGTCGCGGCACAGTGCCGCGACTGACCGAGGTGGTTGTGGGCACGCTGAGGCAGATTCATTCCATGATTCGGTCGACGAACAAGCCGGCGGCGGTTGCCCCGGCGGTGACGGCCACGGGCCAGGAATTCACGGTGAGGATGGCGAACAAGCTGGCGCCGATGCCGGTCAGCGCGACGAACAGGAAGATTGTGGCGGAGCGCTGGTTGAGCAGCCCCTTGCTCTTGCCGACTTGGTATGTCTGGACCTGAGAGCACCACGATCCTGCTGCCGCTGAATACGGCAAGGCCCTTTCCCGGGCAGTCCTTGGCGGTGCAGGCGATGCTGGCGTTCCACCGCACGACCGCGCCACTGCGCGGTGCGGGCCTTCTGACCGCAGGCCTCCGCACTGGCCGTGCCTTGCTGAGCTGGTGCCAGAACGCTACGAAGCACGGTGGGCGGGCAGTCGGTGATGGGGAAGACGTGGCGCGAGCCGCCCGCGGAGCATGGTGCGTGGTCAGAACTCCTTGGGGCGCCAGCCTGTCGCGTACTTCTCGTACAGAGCCAGAGCGGCCGCCAGGTCCTCGTTCAGCTCGACCGTCCCCTCCTGCAGGCACTGCTGCAACAACGCGACGGCCTCGGCCAGATGCGCTTCCCCGCCGTAGACGCTCACCAGGGAGTCCCACCTGAGCTGCTTCTCGGTCCGCACGGCCACGCTACCCATCGTCTGGCTGTGTACCGGCGCCACTCCGCTTTCCAGCAGGCGCGCGACGACGCGGGCATCGAAGGCCGGCTCAAGGACAGGCGGACCGTCTGCTGCTGCCACAAGGACCGTTCGCAGCAGCATCCGCTCGTCGGCAAGGTCCTCGGGCCCAGCCGTGCGGAGCTGGGAGGCAAGTTCCTGCCTGAGCAACCGGGCGGATTCATCTGGAATCAAGCCCTGCTTGCCTGGACGGCCCGCGGCGATGTCGAGCAGAAGGACCTTTCCGGACAGGCTCGGGATGCCGTGAAAGAGGTTGCGGACGGTGGGATCAACCGCGTCGCCGCGGAGGTTGCGCAGCAGAACACTCACCGGGCTCAGCACCGCCCATTCACCGCCGGGGGAATACATGCCCGTGGAGGCCAGCCGGACCCGCGGCAGCTGCCGCATCAACGCCGCAGCCGTAGACAGCACGCTCTCCTCAGGCAGGTCGCGACAATGGGGGACCAGACGCTTGAGCGTGTCGTCCAGCAGGGCATCCGGCACCTGCCCCAGTACCTCGTCGAGCGCGCTCTCGTCGCCGATGCAGGCCACGGCCTGGTCGATGCCCGCAGCGGGTGCCCGTCCGGCCGGAAGCCTGCGATGGAGATAGAAGTCCAGCACCGTGCTGCAGGCGACCCGCCGGTCCCGCTCCCAGGCCGGGATCCAGTCAGAGCCGTAATTCGGGCCGCCGAAAAGCCGCTCGGCGGCCGGGAACAGCAGGTGGACGACCGTCCGGGCGTGGCCGTTCAAGAGGCCGGTGAACTCTTCCACGAACGCTTCCTCACGTGCTGCCCGGTCCGTGCTGGGCCGGTACATCGTCTTGGCTGGCGCCAGCAGGTCTGCGGCAGTCGGCAGCATCGCGTGCGCTGCGGGATAGCGCACGCGAAGGGCCTCAAGCGCCAGAACGTCGACCAGATTCACCTCCAGACCCAGGCTTCGCACGGCCAGTGGCACCGATGCCAGATACCGCTTCACATCCCGGATGGTGGAGAACATCGGGAGAATCAGTTGCACGAGCACGTCCGGCCACCGCGACGCATGGAACAGCCCGGACTCGATCCCGTCGAGCGCCTGTGCCAGTCCTTCCGCGATGACCGGGGAGAGTGCCTGCGTGGGCAGCGGCGGCACCTCCACCGACATCTTCACGATCTTCTCCAGGTACGCGGATCCTCTGACCGCCTCATCCGTCAACGCCGCCTCCACCACCTCGCGGTCGAAGCACAGGACGTAGACGATGTTCGGGAACGAGCCGGTCAGACGCACCAGGCGGAAGAGATCTCGGATCTCCTGCTGTGACAGCCGGTCAATGTCATCGATGAACACCACGATCCGTCCTGGCAGTTTGATCAGGAGCTCAGTGAGCTGCGCTCGTTGTTCATGGATGGTCCCCTGTTCCTCGCCAAGGAGTTTCGACGTCCCCGCGGCGACCGCGCTTGCGCCGTCCAGGACGACGCCGGCTCCGGGGACGAACTTCAGTGGCGACAGGGCGGCTGAGTACCTGCCCAGCCGCTCAGCGACGGTGCGGCCCGCGTCCTTGAGTTTGTCCTTCAGCCGGCGCCCGTCCCGCAACTGCCCGGCCAATTCGTCGAAGAAGAACCGCATGAGCTGGTCCGTGCCGGAGAAGAACCACGGGTTGAACTGGACGACGTGCACGTCATCGACCGCGTCCAGAGCGCTGCAGGTGAGATTCGCCAGCGACGTCTTGCCCGAACCCCACTTCCCCGTCAGTGCGACAACTGCGCCGTGCTTCGCGGACGTTCGACGGATTTCCACGGCGAACACATCAGCGAGGTCCGCACGCTGCAGCAAGTCCTGGCTGGCGTCATCGATCGGGTCATCTCCGCTGAGAAGACTGCCGACGTGGATCGATGCGTTGTCCCTCATGCCCCACCCGTTTTCGGTCCTAGAGCCAGCGAGCGTAACGCCACCCTCTGACAGTGAGGCGGCGGCTGGGTACGCCGACGCCTTGGCCACGGCGGATGCGGCCAAAAAGGTCACGGTGTAGGCAGCGAGGCCCCGGTGGGGATGAGGGCGGTGCCGCCGGTGAGGGTGTACCACTTGTCGGCGCCGATGTACTGGACGGCATGCATGCCGCCATCATGGCTGGATCTGGTGCAAGCCTTCGCGGCGGCCTGCGCCATGCAACCGCCTCACTACGCGAATGGCTGTGGACCTGGGCTGACGGTGGCACCGTCTGGGAGGACTTTCTATGACCGCCCTTCTTTGCACGGTCGCGCTCTGACGTCCATCTCATTGAATCGCGAGGTGCGCTGGTGCGCATCCTTCTACTCCCTCGCGTGGTGCGTCTCACAGGGTTCGGGGCTCGGCCTTCAACCCGCAAGCTGAGCAGGTATCTTGGGGGCGGGCTCTCTCTCAAGCTTCATCAGTTGAGAGGGGACATCTCATGTACAACAGCAAGCCCAGCAAGCGGCAGCGACTCCTTGAGTTCGCGGTCCACGTCGCAGTCCAGGCGACGGGCACCGTTATTGGTGGCCTGATTCTCGCCTGGCTCGGCCAGCAGTAACGGGAGAGGGCCAAGTCCCCGCACCGGCCATCCCCTGGCCCACGCGGGGGCGGGACCAGTCCGCCAGAGGCGTAAGTCACCAATCAGCCCCCAGTTGGCGGCTTGCTGCCATTTCACCAAGCTGCGGACAGAAACGCACAGTCACGCTAGAGTGACTGACGGCTGACTTCGCCAGCCTGTGCGACTCCGGAACTCAACCCACGCTGTCTGGGAGTTGGCCAAGGATCTCCGATTCGCGAGTGGTTGGGTCATGCCGTTATCACGGCGCTGCGCGTGGGGCACGCCGAGAAGGAGATCGGTCCGTGACCAGGGGCAACGCCCGCAAGAAGACCGTGCGCCAGCGGATGAAGGAGACTGGGGAGCCGTACGCCCTGGCTGCCCGAAGCGTGCCGCCCCCGCCACCTCCTGGGCCTGGCAGTGGTATCGCATCTGCGTCAGAGCCTGACCCCGATCGCTGCCAGCAGTGTGGAGCCCGGAACAGGGCCAAGCATCCGCTGTGCCTGGCGTGTCGTCGCGACCTTGTCGCGGACGAGTTCGTTGAGAACCTGAGCCGGCCCGGTACACCGTGGGAGGCTATGAGTGGCGGCGTTGCCGACCTGTGTCGGTGGAAGTGTCGCGCATGCTCCTCAACGTGGTCGGCTAAGCTCAGTAGCCGTACGGGTACCAACCAGACCGGCTGCCCTGAGTGTCACCGGACTTCCAATAGGGCCCCGTCTCCCGCCAAGTCCCTCAAGGCGCTACGGCCCGACATCGCACGCCAGTTCCGCCGCAACATCGAGATGCCGGGCCGCGGTCCTGATCGTCTCGGTCCGGCTAGCCACTATCTCTGCGAATGGGAGTGCGACAGCGCGCATCTGTGGTCCGCGCGGGTTGTTGACCGGACCGCAGGAAATGGTTGCCCCGATTGCAGGACTCACGGCCGCTCCCGGTTGGAGTTCGAGGTCGCAGCGCTGCTGTCTTCCGCTACCGGGCTCGTCGTAGAGCTTCATCAGACAGTCACGCTTGCCACCGGACGACGCCGCGAGGTAGACCTTCGGCTGCCCGAAGTGCCGCTCATCATCGAGTTGGACCCGATGGGGAGCCATGCGTCCTCGGAGGGCGTCGATCGGGATACCCGTAAGACGCAGCAACTGATTGCCAATGGGCATGCCGTCCTTCGAGCACGTCATCGCGGCCTTCCAGTGCTAGGCGTAGACGGCTACGTGCACGTCGAAGTAGCGCCAGGGCTCAACGCCTGGTCATGGGCTCGAGTGATCGGGCGATCGCTCGATGCCCAAGGCATCGCTTGGAAAGACCTTGACCAGGATGGGATCACAAGCGCACTTACCGCAGCAACCAGGAGGTGGTCCGAGGTCTGCGCTGCGCCTCCTAGCCCATCGGCTCGAGACGCTGCCCCACATCTTGCGGACGAGTTCCGGCGCAATCTTGATCACCCAGGCCGAGGTGTGGACTGGATGCCGCCCGGCTGCACAGACCGTTGCGTCTGGCAGTGCCAGATGTGTTTGCGTACCTGGGAAGCAAGGCTCGACAAGCGGACGCTGCGCGGACAAGGGTGTCCGGACTGTGGGCGGCAGAAACTCGCTCAAGCGATCATCCGTCCGAAGTCCGGCGAGTCGCTCGAGGATCGCGAACCGGACATTGCTGCGGAACTCGTCAAGGTGATCAGCGACCCGCTGATGACCGCGCAAGATCTCCGGCGAGGCAGCGGGCTGAAGTGCTTGTGGCAGTGCTCGGTCTGTGGCCACGAGTGGGAGGCGACTCCAAACGCGCGCACAATCCCAGGTCGGAAGAGTGGCTGTCCTCCATGCAGCGTGAAACGCCGCGGCGCAGCACGCCGGCGCCCCGCTGCAGGGTAATCGCTGGCTGACCTCAACCCCGACCTCGCGAAAGAGCTGGTCAAGGTAATCGATGACGCGATGCTTACAGCTTGGGATATTGGGCCAGGTTCCGGGAAACGGTGTCTTTGGCGCTGCGCAGCCTGCGGCCACCAGTGGACCACTACTCCCGACCAGCGCACGAAAAGAGGTACAGGCTGCAAAGCTTGTTGGGAGCGCCGCCGAAGGGGTCGCGCCAAGTAGGCGGTGGAGGCACGGAGCAGATCGTGCTGCGGGAATGAGGAAGCGAAGCAGGCCGGGGAGTCAAGAACCACCGGCCTGTCCGCCGCTGGCGCCATGCCGGCATATCGGCGGCCTGTATCCGGCGGTTGCCAACCGGTGCGTGAAGGAGCAGGCCGCATTGGATCAGCGGTTCGTGCTCGGCGCCGCCTCCAGCGTCGGGTCCGCGTCCGTGAGCCTCACGATCCTGTGATGCCAGTACCACCGCATGTTTCCTGCTTGCCTGCCGTCAGCATCCTCCTCAGCACCTCGGTGGGCATTTCCGCCCACCGGGCCACCTCCTCCAGCGGCACCCCACTGTTCACCGCCGCCACCGCGGTCCGCTTCTGCTGGGTGAACGCCTCGATGCGTTCCTTCTTTCGCGGAGCTCCTTCGGAATCTCCGCGTGCGCCGAGTCGAACGGCTCCTCAATACCGACCACTGCCGGGAACGGCTGGTCTGCCGTCCCGATGCCGTAGACGGGAACATCGGGGACGAGCGGCAGCACGATCACGCGGGACCCCCCCTTCGGGTTGAGCCTGGCGGGCAGGTGCGGCGTCCTGCGAGTGATCGCATAGGGTGACCATCTCCATTTGGACAGCCCGTCAGGAGCGCACATTCATGCCGGGCTGCCTCGTGCGGCCGTCGAGCCATGGGCTCCTCTCACGAGGGGCGAATGACGAGTGGCTGGGCCTGGCCATCAGAACCGCGCGTAGCGGTTTTCAATGCAGTTGCGACATATGTGGATCGCATCTTCGTCGGGGCCGATGTCGAGGACAGTCCCGCAACCACCTTCACAGTCGATCAAGTTCTTGAATACGGTGCCGCACGAGAAGCACAGGGGCGTTGCATCGGGCTGGCCCGCCGCGGTCACCGCTTCGATCACCAGAGCGCCTATTTCGCAGTCCGGACACTCGACCACCGGAGAGTCTCCACCGTCCTTGATGGCGGAGTAGTTGTCCAGCCCCAAGATGATCCATGCATAGTTGGCGGCTGCGGACTCTGGATCCTGCGGCCATACCTGGTGGCAGAACAGGCAGGTCGGGCCCTCGTCCCTGCCGTTAGCGACCAAGGCCCACTGCTCGCAGTCGGGGCACTTCACCGTCACGTCGGTGACCTTGGCCAGCTCGCTCCGGAGGTTATTCATGCGCTGCTTGACCAGCGTCTCGATGCCCTTGAGTTTCAACCGGAACGAGTCCATGTCCTGCTCGACGCCCTTAGCTTCGGCGGGTTCGAGTTCCGGGATGAGGTGTCTGTGGATGAAAGCGATCAGGAAGTCGAGCACCCTCGCCGCACGCGACTCGATGGCGTACGCGTTGTGCTTCAGCCCGTAGTGCTGAAGGGCGTTGCGGTGGTCCGATAGGTCTTTGATCCGTTTCCGGTCGTCCTCTTCGATTGCGAGGCGGGCGATGTTGCGGAGCCGGTCGAACGCGTCCAGGGTGCCGCAGCTCTTGAAGTCGCCCTTCTGCCACGCGTCGTGAGTCGCCTCGGTGGGGTCGGCGAAGATAAGGCTAAAGTGCTCGCGCGCCAGACGGGCCTTGAGCAGTACCTCGGTGGCCGCCTGAAGGTGAAGCACCGTGTACTTGAGGTCACGGGCGCTCGGAGGTGTCGCACCTTCCGTCAGGTGTTGAAAGACGCTCACCAGGTAGTCCATGCCGTTGGACACGGGAGTGTAGGACACGTCCGGCCGAGGGGACGGACGCTCCGCCTTCTTCGCACTCTCGACGGGCATGGCCGCCGGTGCCGGGATTTGCTCCGCGCTGCCTTCGGGCTCGTCGGGCAGCTGCGGTCCAGGCCGATCGGTCATTGGGTTCCTCCAGCAGGTAACGCGATTCCAGGGAGAACATCCGGCATGACCGCTACACCCGTGCTCCCCGAGGCTGTAAGGAAGGCAACGACTTGTAGACACGGAACAACAGTCACGACCGTTCGCCCGCCCTTATCGTCGCTCTTGGCCACCGCCGCTGCACGTCATTTGCACGCTTGGCCAACACCCGGCCGCCAGAAGGCTCACCACGGGGACCTCTGGACTGATACACCAAGGGGACCAAGGTCACGAAATGTTGATCCTCTCTGCCGACGCCTCTCGTCCTGCTCCAGGCGGTCGAGATGCGCCGGCTGCTGGCGGAGGCGGGGCTCGAGATCAGCGCGGGGAAAGTGTCGGCGCTGTGGTCGGCGACTGATGGTCTGCGGGGGAGTGCCAGGGGGCATCGTCGTCTGAGTGTCAGGCGTCTCAATCCAACGCATCGAACAGCGACTGCTGAGCGGGGGCTGGAAGCAGCAGGCTGCCGTACCGACCGTCGTCCAGCGCGTAACGGCACGTGTCCCGCAGGGCGAGTCTGACAGCTCCGGCCCCCAGTACCCGTCGCTCCAAGGCCACAGGACTCCGAAGGCAACGGGCATTGCCGGGCGGCGGCGTCCCTACGACGCTTCTGCCTGCAGCGGCCAGCTCAGGGTGGCAAGCCCCGTTGGACTGCCGATGTGCACGTACTGCGTGCGGCCGTGGGTGTGGACGATGTTGGTGACCGGCGCCGCGGTTGCCTGGGGAGTGGGTCGCATCGGCCGCCTCACTGGGGCTGCTCTTCCTTGGTGTGGCCCGAGGTATCCACGCCGCCTCCACCATATGGCAGCCCACCGCTGAGCGAGCAGCCTCGTTCAGCATTTGCGCCTGGGCTCAGTGAAGGGGACCGCACGTCTGCCGGGAAGCGGAGTCGACCGGACAGCTTCACCTGGGACGCGCAGCAGCGTGACCGATCAGCGCTGCGTTCGGGAGGCCGCCGCCGTGTTGCTTCCAGGGGTGGTGCGAGAGGTTGCGAAATGTGTGTGCATGGTGAAGGGATCGTGTGTAGGGTGCGCGCAGACCGCGTGCGGGTGGGGTGCTTGAGGCGGTTATTCACCGCCTGTGCCGTTCGTGGTGCGGGCCCAGCACGCCGGGGGTGCGGATGTATCTGGCATGTCTGTGTGCCGAAAATTTCCTGCTCTTCGGCTGCGCTCGGCAGAACGATCGGTTCAGGCCGTACGTCTGCAGGCCGACTTCGGCCCGGCCACCCATGCTGCGGTCGGGGAGAACGAACAACAGGGCGGGACCGCTTCTCGCCGACGCCATCCGCCTGTGCCCTGTGACGCGGATAAACCGACCACGACATCACCCGTCGGCGATCAGCGACGCGCCTTCGGCCAACACGTGGGTGGTCCGGCGTCGATGGTGGAGCGCTCCAGCGGGGGAAATTAGCCAACGAGCTCTGGCACGCGTCCGGTTGCGAGCTCAAGAGCTGGGGGACCGGTGGGCGGGACTGACGGGTACCGGCCTTGCCCGGGTTGCGCATCTGCAGGGTAAGCCGCCCCTGTGCCCGTCGGGACTGGGCGTCTTTGGAGTCCCGGCAATCTGTGGAACTGCCCAGTAGTTTCGGCGCCCCGGCGTACGGTGTCACCGCCAGCCGCCAGGGCCGCCCCGCCGCACGATGAGATAGGCACAGGGACCGCCGATGACCGACACTGACTCCGAAACCCCGGGCGTCGAAAGCACTACCTCAGGCCGCGGTTCAGCGCCCCTGACGAGTCAGCAGCCGCCTGGAGGCCTGCCCCCCAGTGGCGGTGTCGAGCAGGAGGTCGGGAAGGTTGCAGGCACTGAGGACTCCACACCGTTGAAGTTTCACGTCGCCCTTTCCCCAGATGCGTATCTGCAGCTCGACGACGTGGTCAGCACCCGTCGGCAGATCCCCGGCTACGGCGAGGTCGTCACCTCAGGGGTGGTGACGGAGGTGGTCGCCCGCCACGAGGGCGCCGCGTTCGGCTCGGATGTGTTCCTCATTGCGGACGGGATCTTGCCGGCGACTGTGCAGGAGATCGCTGAGGTCACCACCACCCGCGTCGAGCCCGAGTGCTACGTCCCGCCACGCCCCGGCGCAGTCGCGATCCGGGCGGCGGGTGCTGACCGGGACGCCGCCTTGTACTTCGACAAGATGGACGCGCGGATCCCCGCCGGCATCGGCCGTGACGGCGAACCGATCTATCTCAACCTCGAGTTCCTCGACGGTACCCGCGGCGCCCACGTGTCGATCTCAGGCATCTCCGGGGTGGCGACCAAGACCAGCTTCGCGCTGTTCCTGTTGCACTCGCTGTTCACCTCGGGTGCCCTGGGAGGCCGCGCGGTCAACGCCAAGGCCCTGATCTTCTCGGTCAAGGGCGAGGACCTGCTGTTCGTCGACCAGCCCAACACCCGCCTCGACGAGACGCTACGCGCCGCGTACGCGCGGCTCGGCCTGCCCGCTCGACCCTTTGCCTCCGCCGGCTTCTACGCGCCGCCGCTGCCTGGTGATACCACCGGCCGCCCCCACGTCACCGGCCGGACCAGTGGCGTCACCGCGTTCTGGTGGACGCTCGCGGAGTTCTGCCAACGCGAACTGCTCCCGTACGTGTTCGCCGACGTCGAAGACGAGAAGAACCAGTACACGATCGTCGTGCACCAGGTCACCAGCCGGCTGCGCCACGAGGCCCAGGCCGCAGGGAACGACGGCGCGGTCGCCATCGACGGAACCACTATCCGCACCTGGGCAGAGATGATCGAGTTCATCTCCCAGAAGGTCACCGACGAGGGCACACGCGCCCACTGGGCGGGGCCGGCGGTGGGAATGGGTACCGTCAACGCATTCGTGCGGCGGCTGCGGTCGTCCCAAAGGCCGCTGGGCCCCCTGCTTCGTGGCGACCTGTGCACGGTCACCGACCGTCCGGTCACGCACTCCATCGACACCTCGAGGCAGCAGGTCACCGTCGTGGATCTGCACAACCTGCCGGAGCGGGCCCAACGCTTCGTTGTGGGTGTCGTGCTAGCCGCGGAGACCGACCGCAAGGAGCAAGCCGGTCCGGGCGGGCTGCTGTTCACGATGATCGACGAGCTGAACAAGTACGCGCCCCGCGAGGGCTCCTCACCGATCAAGGACGTCCTGCTCGACATCGCCGAACGCGGCCGCTCGCTCGGCATCATCCTCATTGGCGCTCAGCAGACCGCCTCCGAGGTGGAACGGCGCATCGTGTCGAACTCCTCGATCAAGATCGTCGGCCGGCTCGATCCCGCCGAGGCCGGCCGCCCTGAGTATGGCTTCCTGCCCACCTCGCAGCGGCAGCGCGCCACCCTCGCCAAGCCCGGCACCATGTTCGTCTCCCAGCCCGAGATCCCGGTGCCGCTGGCCGTCGAATTCCCCTTCCCCGCTTGGGCCACCCGTCTCTCCGAGGTCGCCGACCCCACCTTCACTACCGGCACCTCGCCTGCTGACTCGAACGCCGGTGGTGCGGCGCGACCGGACCCGTTCAGCAAGCTGCCCCAGACCCAGAGCGACTCGTGGTTCGACGACCCCGACGATGGGGCCATCGACGAGCCGCCCTTCTGACGTCCGCCGACGCGCTTTCAGATCACGCCTGACGCAATCCGCTGCTCTGCTTCAGCCATCCGAAAAGGACCGACCCGGTGAAGTTTCTGCATACCTCCGACTGGCATGTCGGCAAGACCCTCAAGGGCCGTAACCGGCTCGAGGAGCAGGCAGGCGTACTGCGTGAGATCACCCAGATAGCCGTCGGCAACGACGTCGATGCCGTCCTCATCGCTGGCGACCTCTACGAGAACGCCGCGCCCACCGCGGACGCCCAAAGGCTTGTCGTGCGCACCCTGCTGCAACTGGCCAAGCAGGACATCGAGGTCGTCCTGATCGCCGGCAACCACGACCACGGTGCCACACTCGAGGCCTACAAGCCGCTGATGGACATCGCCGGCATCCACGTCTATGGCCAGGCCCGCCCGGCCGCAAAGGGCGGCGTGCACAGCTTTCGCGCCAAGTCCACCGACGAGCGCGTCAACGTCGCCGTTCTGCCGTTTCTCTCCCAGCGCTACGCCGTCCGCGCCGCGGAGATCATCGCCAACACCCCGTCCCAGAACGTCGGCGCCTACGACCAGCTCATCCGAGATGTCCTGGACAACCTGACAGGGGCTTTCACCTCCGACGCCGTCAACATCGTCATGGCCCACCTGACGTGCACCGGCGGCGTCTTCGGCGGCGGCGAGCGGGCAGCCCAATCGATCATGGAATACCACGTGCCCGCCGCTATCTTCCCCGTCGAAGCGCACTACGTGGCCCTGGGCCACCTGCACCGCCGACAGACGATCCCGGCCGCCTGCCCGGTGCACTACAGCGGATCCCCCTATGCGATCGACTTCGGCGAGCAGAACAACACCCACGTGGTCTGCCTCGTCGAAGCCTCTCCCGGCACCCCCGCGAAGATCACCGACATCCCGGTCACTGCCGGCCGCAGGCTGCGCACCATCGAGGGGACCGTCGCCCAGCTCACCGCCGACCCCGCCGTCTACGGCGAGGACTACCTCCGGCTCGTGATCACCCAGCCCGCCTACGCCGGCATGCGCGACGACCTGCTGGAAGCCCTCCCCAACGCCCTCGAGATCCGCATCCACCCCGACCACGCGAGCACCGGCGCCAAGGCGGGCATCGCCACCCACCAGCCGACCAAGACGCCTGCGCAACTGTTCTCCGACTACTGCCACAGCGTCGGCGTCAGCGACGACCGGGTCACGGCCCTGTTCAACCACCTGCACGACGACCTGACCCGCTCGACCGCCCGCTCCTGACCCAGCGGACCTGACACCCGCTAAAGGAATCCCTCAACATGCGTCCCGTTCGCCTGGAGCTCAACGGCTTCGCCGGTTTCCGCGCTCCCACCGTGGTCGACTTCACCGACGCCGACTACTTCGCCCTCGTCGGCCCTACCGGGTCAGGCAAGTCCACCGTTCTCGACGCCCTGACCTTCGCCCTGTACGGCTCGGCCTACCGGTGGGGCCGCAGCAACGCCATCGCCTACGCGCTCGCCCCCACGAGCAACCGCTGCACGGTCTCGCTCACCTTCGACGTCGCATCCCAGCGCTACCAAGTCGCCCGCGAAGTCCGCCGCGTCGGCCAACAGATCCAGCAAAAGACCGTCAGCCTGGTGAAGTTCGCCGACCCCACGGCGGTCGTCACCGACGCAGACAGGCTACAGCCGGAAGTACTGGCCGGAGAAATCAAGGAACTCAACGCCGCCATCGAGCAGTTGCTCGGCCTATCCTTCGACGACTTCTGCCAGTGCGTCGTCCTGCCCCAGGGCGACTTCGCCCGCTTCCTGTCCGCCAACGCCCGCGACCGGCAGCAGATCCTGCTCAAGCTGCTCGGAGCTGCCCACTACGAAGGCATCGGCAAACGCGCCGGCGCCCAGGCGGCCGAAGCAGCCAAGGAGATCGAGGTCCTCACCGACCAGCTGAGTCGGCACGCCGACGCCACCCCGCAAGCCGAGGCCGACGCCCAGGCACGCCTCTCGGCACTGGGACAGCTGGCCGCCACCGTCGACCAGCTCGTGCCCCGCGTCGCCGAGGCACACTCCCGCGCCAGCGATGCCCACGCACGTGTCGCTACTCTGCGCACCGAACTCGCCCGGCTCACTCCCCTCCGCGCCCCAGACGGCATCGGAGAGCTGCAGCGCCGTGCCGTGGAGGCCCAGACAGCCGCCCGCAAGGCCCGCGACGCCGCCGACGCGGCCGCCCAGACCCTGGCCGACGCCACCAAAGCCGCCCAATCCGGCCCGCAGCGCGCTGTCCTCAACGTCGCCCGCGACCGCTACACAGAGAAGGTCGGCTTGGTCGGGCGCCGCGACGCAGTCATCGCGGCTGCGCAGCGTGCCCGCCAAGAGCTGGCGCAGAGCGAGGAGCGGCTACGGGCGCTGGCAGACGCCGTCACCGAGGCCCGGCGCACCGTCGAGGAGACCCGCGGCCGCCGTGACCGGGTACAACAGGCGTACGCGGCATTGCAGCGTCGCCAACAGCTGCTGGTTCCCGTCCAAACCCCCGACGGTGTCAGTGACCTGACCAGCCGGGCAGCGGCTCTGGCACGGCAGGACGACGCCGCCGCCACCCAGCTGGCCGCGGCCCGCGACCGGCACAACCAGGCCGCTTTTGCGCTCACCGCCGCCGGCGACGGCAGCCGGCTCACCGAGGCGCGCGAGGTACTCGACCAGCTCCTTGACGTCACCAGCTCCCTCACCGACGCCACCAGCGAGCTGGATGACGCCGTGGAGGCAGCCGCCCAGGCCGACAGTGCGGTCACCGACGCGCAGGTGCGTCTCGACGCGGCCACGGCCGCCCTCGAGGAAGCCCGCACCCTCGCCGGTGCCGCCCAGCTACGCCCTCAGCTCCAGGTGGGCCACGCCTGCCCGGTCTGCGAGCAGAGCGTCACCATCCTCCCGCCGCCGCTGTCCGACCCGGCCCTGGCCGCCGCCCAGGCCTCGCGTGACGCCGCGGTCCGCGAACATCGTGACCTGCTTTCCCAGCGTCAGGCCGCCACCACGACGGTTGCCGCAAAGCAGCGCGCCACGGACACCCTGACCCAGCGGCGCACCCTTCTCGATGAGCGGCTGGGCACGCTGTTGCCCGATCGTCCTGCCGACACCGAACGCGACTGCGACGCCGACCGCGCCCATCTTGACGAACGCGCTGCAGCCCGTGACCAGTTGGTCGCCGCCGAGCAGCAGGCACGTGCCGCGGTACAGGAGGCCGAAGCTGCGCACACCTCCGCCACTGCGGCCGTCGCCACGCTGCAAAGGGAGATCGATCGCACCCGCAGCGACCTCCACACGCAGCTGGGCGCCTTGGCCGAACTCGACCCGCCCGCCGTCGACACCCATGACGTGACCGCCGCCTGGTCCGACCTGGAAGCGTGGGCCCAGGCCCAGAGGTCCACGGTGGAAGACGACCTTTCGGCCGCCCAGGCCGAGGCCGCCACCTCGCATCAGGCCCACCAGGATGCGACCGCCACGCTGGAAGCAGCTGAGCAAGCACACGCCACCGCCCACAGCGTCCACACCACCGCCGTCCAGCAGAGCGCAGCCGCCGACCACGCGCGGAGCACCCTGACCGACCGCCTGAGCGAACTGCAGACGCTGCTGGACCAGGCGCCGCCCACAGATGCACTGCCGGGCCTACTGGAGGAATGCGACCGCCTCGAAGCGGCCCTGGAGACCGCCACAGCCGAGGCAAGCCAGACACGCGAGGCACTCAAGGCGGCGGAGGCCGAACAGCAGCAGTGGCAGGCTCGCACCGCGACCGCCTGGTCCGAGCTGACCGCTGCCCGGGACGCGGTGGCGGCCCTTAAACCGCCGAGCCTGGACACCGACGACCTCGCCGCCGCCTGGGCCAGCCTGGCCGCCTGGGCCACCAGCGCGGCCGACGACCGGCAGGCCGACACCCTGCGTGCGCAAGCCGACGCCCACACCGCACACAGCGAAGCCGAGCAGCTCCTGGGCCAACTGGAGGGTCTGCTGCGCGACCACGACCTGGATCCCCAAGACCTTGGCGACGGCCCTGGGCGCGCCGCCCAAGCCCCCCGGGTGGTAGCGGTCGCAACCGAGCGGGCCCGGGGCCGGGTAGAGATGATCCAGCGCAGCCTCGCCGACGCCGCCGCCATACAGGACAAGATCGACAGCGCCCGCACCCAGCAACAGGTGGCCGCCGAGCTGGCCAGACTGATGCGGTCCAACAAGTTTCCGCAGTGGCTGGCCGATTCAGCCCTCGACACCCTGGTCGCGGGCGCCTCGCAGTCGCTGCGCCGGTTGTCGGGTGACCGATTCGACCTCAGCCACCACAAAGGCGAGTTCTACGTCATCGACCACTCCGACGCCGACTCGCAACGCTCGGTTCGCACCCTGTCCGGCGGCGAAACCTTCCAGGCCAGCCTGTCACTGGCGTTGGCCCTGTCCGACCAGCTGGCCGGCATGGGCGGCGCGACGAAGCTCGAGTCCATATTCCTCGACGAAGGATTCGGCACCCTTGATCCCGACTCGCTCGAGATGGTCGCCGACACCCTGGAGAATCTCGCCCAAGGGGAGCGGATGGTCGGGGTGATCACGCACGTCACCGGGCTCGCCGAACGGGTACCGGTCCGCTTCCAAGTACACCGCGACCCCCACACTTCCGTCGTCACCCGGGAAGGCACATGACAAGCACGGCACATGCCACCCGGATGCGATTCCATGTCGACGGCTGGGACCCCACCTACGGCTCCAGCGTCGAAAACGCCGAGAACACCATCGGGGACTCGACCGCCAAAGTCATCCCCGACCTCGAACTCGCCCCGGCCGACTGGAAGCCCATCTCGACCTCCCACCTGCCCGACCCCGGCGCAGTCCTGTTTGTCGACGGCGTACGCCGCGTCGAGGCCCGCATCTGGATCGAGCAGCCCCCGGCCGCCGAACCGGCCCCAAGCGCCAGCAACCGCGCCGACGACGCCCAGATGGCACTATGCGCCTCCTATGCAGCCGGCACCGTGTGCTGCTGCCCCGACCGTGGCGCGCACCTGCTGACCATCGAATCCCGACGCGGCCTGTTCACCACCGCCACCAACGCCCTCGACGTGCCCACCACGGCCGGTACCTACCAGGCCAACATCACCTTTGACGACCAGGAAGAAAACCTTGCGGTGCTGCTCTCTGCGGCACTGCAACGCCGACTCGGCGACCTTGAAATTCTCGTCGCCGCCAACGCCCGCACTGCCCTGGCCAGCCACGGCGTCGCCGCCGGCTCGGACCTGCTGGTGGTGGACGGTCCGCTGCGCGGCCGCACCCATCTGCCGCGAGCGCTAGGTCTCATCAAGTCCCACCGCACCGCCTACCTGCCGCCCGACCTACACACGATGGTCAGCGTTCTGGCCGCCGGCGAACGCACCCCGGTGTTCTTGATGGGCACCTCCTGGGACCGGCACGCCTGGTACCTACGCCTACCGTGTACGCCCGGCGCCCCGTGGGCCGGAATAGTACGGCTGGAATGCGCCGCCGACATCCCCACCCCGGAGGCGATCGCCTTGGCCAACCTCTCGCAACTGGTACTGCCGCGGTACGCCAGCTGCGAGTACAAAGACGCCCGGGCCCCCCAGAACCTGGTACCGGTCGCCGGACTGGAGAGGGAACTGCGCCGCCGCCTGGGCAACCCTGCCCTGCTCAGCAGGGCCCTACGCGTGGCAGCGGTGAGCTGAGCCGCAGTTCCTCCAGGTCCTCAAAAATAGTTGCCGTAGCCACAGAGTCATGGTCCGTGCAGTCAGCAGCGCCGCGGGCACTTCCGCCCCTGACTGACTTTTGCCGCCATGGCATACCGCGACTTCGAGGCCAGCACCACCCGCGGCGAAGAGCTCGTGCGCACCGTCCTGCTGAGTACCTGCGCCCCGCACACCGCTGAGCCAGCAGCGAAGCGTTAGGGGATGCCCTTTCGTAGGAATTACGGTCGGTTGCTGGCCACGGCAACCCTTAGCCTGGGCACGTCCCGGCCGCACCCCCAGGCTCTTCGCCGGCCGTGTCCCGCCGACGGCTTCATACCTTGGGCATGCCACGCTGCTGGAGAGGGCCCGAACGGACCGCAACCCGGTTGTGCCGCTTCGCGAGTACAAGCTGCCGTCGTCCTGCCGTGGTGGCGGTGTGGCGCCTGACAGCTGCGTCTGTATTGACACGCCCGCCTGACCGTCCTGCTGCAGACTGCTTTGCTTATGATCTCGATGAAGGATGGATTCGCGTGATCTCTCCCAGTGGAGCGTCGTTGTCGCCGTTGGGACAGCGATTGAAAGAACGGATGGGTGCCGAGCGTGCTGTGGGTGATCTGCGGCGCTACTTCGGTGTAGGTCTGCCGACTGGAGTGGCCGGGTTCACCGGCAGTCGGTTCGAGCATCTGGCTGGTGGGGGAGACAGGCCGGAGGTGGCCGACCGGATCACGGCGGAGGACCTGGTCGCGGTGCAGGCGTTGTCGGTCACCGTTCCGGCGCCTGTCGCGTTGGACCTCTTGGAGGGCCGCCTCGGCGCGCGGCTGTCCGGTCTGCTGCAGGCCATTCCCAGGGACATCGACATGGTTGATGCCGACGCGGTCGTTGTGGCCGACGGCTCGCCGGCAGACCGCGCCTGGCGACTGCTCGAAGGTCAATTTGATGTCGGGTGGGTGATCGCTGGGAAGCTCCTGGCCAGGAAGCGTCCGCGCCTGCTACCGGTCTACGACAAGGTGGTGCGCTGCGCTCTGGGCCGCCCCCGCCCCTCGTTCTGGCTTGCGCTGCATACCGCGCTGCGCGCGGACGATCGCGCCCTGCACCGCCAGTTGCTCAAGCTGCGCCAGGTCGCGGGGGTGCCGGAGACGGTGAGTGCGCTGCGGATATGCGACGTGGCGGTGTGGATGGGGCACCGAGCGGAGGGGCACGCCTGCCCTCGCTGACGTCGGCAGCGAAGCCGGCGAACTTTTCATACCTCTTGGCCTGACACCGCGGCGGGCTGAGAAGCGAAGAACGCCACCACGTCGACCCCGTCCTGGGCCTGGCCGCCGTGCCCGAAGGCCCGGGCCTCCAGAGCATGGTCGGCCTGAACCGCCAACGCCACCACGAGGTGCTCCAGAGCCTCCCAAGACAGCTCATGCGTACGAAGCAGCAAAGGCGCCGTGACCGTCAAGGGCGACAGCCCCGGCAGTGCCCTAGCCTGGTCCACGCTCCTGACCCGAGGGCGGCATCGTCGCCGCCACCGACAACTCTCAGACGTCGGTGGAGCGGGGACAGCCAAGGAGGGGCGATGTCAGTGCTGTACGCCATCATCGGCGCATGACCGCTGCCTCCTCGCCGAGAGCCAGGGCTACTTCAGCTGTTGAGCCGCCACGCACGCAGGCGCTTGTTCTTCCGGAGTCGCTCGTCGGTCTGTGCCGCGCAGATCAGTACGAGCGTCAGAAGAAGTTCTGGCAGGAGCTCACGCAGCAGTGGCGTGCTGAGGTCACCGCTTCGCTGGAACAGGTACGCGCGAAGATTGAGAAGCAGAATGCTGCCAACCGGGAGCTCCGGGACAACATCCTCAGTGCCATGCAGGCTGCCCCCGATCCACGCGAGCTGTCGGTAGCCGACGTCACGGTGCTGAAGGACCAGTGGGCGGACACGGCGGATCCCGCGCTCGTGGGCGTGCGGGATGCGACCGACAGAAGATGGCGCTGCACTGTAGAACCGGGACACGGCTCATGGATGGCTCCGCCGAAGGACCGCAGCCGCACCGACCGGCCCAGCATGTGCCCGAAGTGCTCCGGCGCGGCCCCGCGGCCAGGAGAGAAACCCGCTCTCGAGCGATCCGTGGCGGCCATTTCCGCGCTGGCCGCTGAGCTCCACCCCGACTCTGGTGCGCCAGAGGAGATCAGCTACGGCAGCAACAAGCCGGTGACCTGGTGGCATCAGGTTCCTGCTGTCCAGCCTGGGACCGGAGAATGGTATTGGGCGACCCATATCTGGAAGCAGCCCACCAAGAGCCGCACCGGCCGGCGGAGCAGGAACGGGAAAGCGGCTGGGATCAACGGCTGCCCGGTCTGCAATTCCGACCAAGCCGACGCCTCCAACAGCCTGGCTGCGTGGTATCCGGAGCTCGCGGAGCAATGGGTGCGTGGCCCGGCGGGCCGGAACGCGCACAACACCACCGTCGGGTCCAAGATCGAGGTGACGTGGCGCTGTACGTCCTCACAAGGGGAGCATGAGGACTGGCCGGCACCGCCCAACCGCCGCACCGCGAAGGCGCTGCGGTCTGGCTGTCTGAAGTGCAGCAAAAACGTCTCCGCCAAGGCGCTGGCGCTCTACCACGAGCTGTGTCCCCACTTGCCCGCCTTGGAGCTCGAGGCGCCGATTCCACTCGCCCCAGCGCCCGGCAAGCGGTACCGCGGCGTGCGGGTCGACATGTGGGAAGAGGCGTTGCAACTCGTTGTGGAGTTCGACGGCTGGAAGACCCATGGACCTGAGTCCTGGCGCGACCGCGCAGCCGACGACCGCCTGAAGACCGATCGTCTGGCCGCTGCCGGCCAGACGGTGATCCGGGTCCGCGAAGACCTTGACCCGGTTGGACCTCACGATGTCGTTGTCGGCTCAGGCTGGAGCGCGTGGAAGGTAGCCGTCGCAGTCCTGCTGCGCGTTCACCAGCTTGGCCTGCACCCGCTGCCCGGCCTCGCCAGCTACCTGGAGCACGGCACGGAGACAGCGGCGGCCGACGTGGAGAAGGCTCTGCTAGGTATGCCATACCAGCCCCGCCGGTTTCCCAAGGCTTCGAAAGCGGCCGCCGCACCACGGCAACTGAAGGCCACCGAGCCACATGCGGACAGCTGGCTGACACCGGTGGGCCCCCGTACCCCAATCCGAAGAAGCGAGCTGGATCGCTGCGGGACTACCAGTGCAGGTGTAAGACGGTCGTCACCGGGCTTCCGCAGGCCGAGGTCACTCGCGGGAACACCAAGAGCTGCGGATGCCGACAAGATGCATCCCGTGCCCTCCCGCGAGGCCGGGTGGATCGGGAGCTGACCCAGGCGGCTCGCCAATGGGCGCGGAAGGCGGGGATCGAGGTCAGGGCAAATGGCGCGTTGGGCGCTCGAGTCCTGGCCTCCTACCAGCTCCATGCTGTCGGCATGGCGAGTTTCCTCGGCGACGACAGCCTCATTCCCGAGGGCGTCGTCCGTGGATGGGCCGATGATGAGGAGATCGCACTCGGTGCACGCGGACGTCTGCCCCGGCACACCTGGCTCGGCTACGCGGCTTCTGTACTGGCTCAGCTCGCGAAGGCTCCGGATGAGGACGCGTAGGACTTGGTGGACGGCTCGAACCAACCGTCGCTTGAGCTGCGGTAGCTACGCTTGAAGTCTGCTTCGCGCCGACAGTCTTCTTCTTCGAAGATGTCGGTGCGGAGTAGGGTTTGTCGTGAACAGCGCATGGGATCAGACACCCGCTCGCCTCCTCAGGATGCCGGACGGTTAAGCCAGTCGGCGAAGGGCGTGCGGACGTCCGGAACGGGCAATGGCGTGGCGTCTGCGCCCGCGTGGCGCGCTGCCTGCAGGACCGTTGTGAGGTCTCCGCTGGCGAGCGTTTCGACGGGGCACGCACTGCACTCGCCATCACGGGCATGCTCTGTTCCGGCATCGGCGATGGCACGGACATGGGCGAGCCCGTCGAGCCCGCGGTCGACACGAAGCGCGTACCAGGTGCCGTCCTGCTCAGCTCCGGGGAGTCCGGCTGCCACGCCCGGGTACATCGGCAGATAGACGTGGCCATCGTTGACGCGTACGAGGACCACTTGATCGAGGTAGTCGCACAGATCGGGCTCAGGCTGATGGTCGTCCAGCCAGGCGATGGCTTCTGCACGCGGTCCAGGACCCCATAGGTATTGGGCGGGGAAGACGGTGGTGGCGCTTCGAGCATCGAACTCCATCAGGTTCGGGTCAGTGACTCCGCCCGGGCAGAACACGGCACGGACCAGGACGTAGGTGAACCTCCCCTCCTCGTCCTCTTGGGCCAGCTGGCTGGCGTAGCCAGCCGTGGTGTACTCGCCGTTGTCGCTCCAGCCGATGGCGATGATGCTCCGGCTGAGCGGTGCCGGATACAGCCGGCCTCCCGGTGTCGCGTGCCCCCAAAGGTGATTGATGATCTCCGCAAGGTCGGAAAGCTCCCTGGCAGCTTCCACCGGAGAGGTCAGGTGGTAGGTGCCGTGCGCCACCATGTTCCGCAGCCTGCGCAGAACCGGTTCCAGAGACCGGTTGCGCTGCCCGCGCAACATGCCCTCGCGGCGGGCCCAGGTCAGCAACCCGTCGAGCATGGCATTGAACGGCTCCCACACCCGGGAAGTGCCCATGCGGATCTCCGCGCCGCGCACCTTCTTGTACTGCTCGAAGAAGTCGCTGTAGCTGGTCATCGTGATCTGGTGCTCGTGCCTCTTGCGATCCCGGACCTCGACGACCTGTCCATGGTGGGCGACGAACCGGTCCCGCAACGCTTGCTCCAGCGTCAGCCGGGCCACGTCTGCCACCAGCGTGAACAGTTCGTAGCAGAGCACTCCGTGGCTGTGAGCGGTGCGCAACTGCTCGAACTTGTGTCGGGTTGTTTCAGCGACATCGTCGGCCAGCCTGAGCCCCGCGATCACACGCTGCTGGAAGTCGGCGGCGTCCTCCGGCTGCATCTGGCCCAGGCCGAGAGGCGTGAAGCGCAGTGAGCGTTCGTCGGCGGCCTGCAGTTCCTCCAACGGCTTGATATCCATGCGCGACCTTTCCTACCTCTCCTAGGCATGCGTCTGGCGAACTGGTCAGGATGAGGCTTGAATCCTGTGCGGTGCAAGCGGATTGACATCGTGCAGCGGGACACGGATGGGCCCGGGCGAGGTCGCCGGTCAGGATTGCGCGATGATGCCGACATCCGGCCGAACTAGAGCTTGTGAGCCGGACCGGCTCGGACAGCACCGGACCAGTGAAGCCGCCTGGGTATGCGCTGGGACAGAAAAGACCACCGGTCGCCAGCCGACATACGCTCGCCGCGCCGGGGCGTCGGTCCAGGCCGAGCCGCGCAAACACCGGCCGGAGCACCGCCTCCTTGCGCGAGACAGAGCCTCTCCTCGCACCGGCGCTGGCCGCGTGCCACTTGGCTTGGCGGCCTGCCGAGACGACTTTCCTGTGATGTTCGGCAGCCCTGGCACGAGGGGCTACCGCTTTCGCTTCTGCCTCTGTTTCGGAGTGTCTTTCGTGCCGCGTGGTGGCCGCTTGGCGTTCGGGTGGATCGAGCGTTGAAGTTCTGACGCAGGCCGCAACGACTGCAAGGTGGCGGTCAGCGCGGCGTCGAGCGGCCCGATGTGTCCGTCGTAGAGGGCCCCGACGAGATCGCGAGTCGGTTCGTCGTAGAGGAAGACGACGCCACGCGGCAGGCCGAGCTGATGTTTCTTGGCTCGCAGGTAGCCACGGAGGTTCTTCTCGGCGTCGTCGGGGTCCTGTCCAGCTGGGCGCGTCGCCCACACGAACAACCATCCTTCGGCCGGATCGACGCTGGCCGTGACGGGCACCGTCATGCTGCGGCCCTGGCTGTTCGGGCGCGGGTTGTTGAGGAGGATGTCACCGTGGCGCGCGAACTTGTGCTGGGCGGGCGTTGCCAGGGATAGCAGCGTCGCGCCGATGCTGAGCCATCCGGTGACGTTCCATGACTGCAGTTGGTCGAGGAGAGGTGCGAGTGGGGAGGGCACCATCGCCGGCTTGGGTGCGGACCCCGAACCTGTGTCATCACGTCCCTTGGTGTGAAACCACTTGTCGAGCACGTCGGTTCGGCTGGTCAGGAAGCTCGGCTTCTGTGCCCTGTAGCGGCGCAGCTCGGCCGTGGTCGGCTCAGGGAGGAACGGGAATGCGGCACACACCTGTGCCGGGTCGGGTTCGACCCAAAGGCCCGCCTCGAAGAAGTACAGGAACAGGTCCAGTTCGTCCGGTGCATGGAACATGACGGTGACATCAGGGTTGCGGCGCCGACGCAGGTAGAGGAGAAACTCGGCCGGGCGTGCGACGAGTTCAGTGATCAGCTCGAGGTCGTGCAGGGACACCGTCCAGGGGACGTTGTCGGGGGTGAGCAGCCCGGCCCGCACCAGCTCTGCGGTGGCGGTCAGGACGGTCGAGAGGTCGTCGAGACTGACGGCAATGGTGTGGATCTCACGGATGTGGCTGAGGTCGACCCAGCCTTCGTCTTCGATACGTAGGCCACCGTCCCGCTCGATTGCATCCCGCATGCGGCCGGACTGCTCGGCTGCTTTCGTGATGATGCCGGTCAGATCAGTACGGATCCGTGTCGTCTTCCCTCCGCGGGACAGGGCGCTCAACGCGACGGCCTTGTCCTCCACGATGAGGGCGACGTCGTCGAGGACGATGAGGTGGTCGCCCTCGACGCGCTTGGTGTACTTCGCCGGATCAGCAGTTTTGGCTTCGTTGTCATTCGCGGGCACGTAGTACTCGAACGCGTCCCGGAAGTGAGCCCCGGGGAGTACGCGGTCGAGCGCGTCGCGCGTGCGGGACTCGAGAAGGTCTCCGCGATGCTTCGCGTACTGGCTCCATACGGGCGACGTCTTCAGATGCTCTTCGAGGTTCTCCCGGACGGCGAATACGCTCAACGCCGGGTGCGGCAGCATGAAGCGCCCGTTGTCAGCGACGACGAGTGGCCGGCTACGCAGCGGGTTCCTGCCGGTGGTGAACGCATCGATGACGTCCGCAGGGTTGGCCGTCCCGAGGTCGAGGCGGAACCTTTCGACAACGGCCCCCACACGTTCAACAGCAATGCCCGTGCGCGCGACGACGTCGTCGATCGCGACAGTAGCCTGGTCGCCGTCGGGCTCGAACATCGACATGACACTGGACCTGGCGAGTTCTGCTAGCCCGTCGTCCGCCCGGCCCGCCTCCACCGCGGCCATCGCGTCCAGCACTGTGTCCCCCATTGCTTTGAGGCGGTCATTCAGACCAGCCTCCTGCAGGTGGTGGCATGCGTCGAGGACAGCCAGGGCGTCGGTCGCGTCGAAGCCGAGTTCGGCATTCAGCGCCGCGCGAACGCTCGGGTTGCCGTCGAGAAGCGCCAGGTTGGTCGTTGCGACCATCTCCGGGTAGGACGAGTTGCGCATCCATACCTCGGCGCCACGAATGAGCATGGACACGAGGGCAAGCTTGTCGGTCGGGTCAACGGCGGCGAAGGACCGTATCTGTGCAAGGCGGAGGATCCCGTCGAGTTCGTCCTTCGCCTCGGAGACGAAGTGGCTCATCTCCTGGTCCTCGACTGCGGGGGCACCAGCCGTCGCCGAATCTTGCCGGGCGGCGAGAGCGACCAGCGCCAGCAGTTCCAGGTACGCGGCGCCCGCCTCCACAGTGACGGGCGTCTCGCCTTCGCGCGCCATCGGCAGGAACCGCTGACGAGCCACCTCGATGATCCGGATCGCGTCGAACCGCCCCAGCTTCGCGACGAGCTCGTCGACAGCCTTGTCGAATGCTGCGTCGACCGCCGCGGCAGGATCATCGCCAGCGAACGTGGCCATGAGCGCCATCAAGGCAGTCAAGGAGTCCACCATCACTTGCGCGTGCGGGTCGAACACCGGCGACGTCGGACCGGAACGGCGCTGCCGCCTGTTGCGCGCTTCACGGCGCTTCGATCGGGAACCCATGAGCCAACCTCACCACAGTATCGGGACCGATCAGCGAACGGTTCGGATCCGCTTCGATCAGCCGGTGCATCCACGCCCGCTCTCCCTGTTCGTTTCGTGGATTCGACCTGCGGCCGGACTGGGGGTCCCGGCTGAGAGAGGCTGTATCGACTGTCGATGAAGCATCATCTTGGATGAAAGACCGCCATGTCATGGGTCCTGCGTTCGCCGAACTGGAAGGCTCGATCGCCCTCTACTCCAAGCTCTTTGACCGAACCTGGCGGCGGTCAGTGCGCAGACGAGTCCGCGGAGCCGGAGACGGGCCGGTGAAGGGGAGCCGGCTGCCAGTGCACCTCGTCGGTGTCCCGCTGATGGTGCCAGGCCGCCAGGGTACGGCCGGCGACCAGCCGGTCGAGCAGCGCTCCGGTCTGGTGGGGGGAGTGCCCGCACAGACGGGCGACGACGGCCATGTCGGCTGCGGGGCCGGCTGTGGTGGTGTGGGCGGCCAGGACCAGCGCGGCCAGGCGGTCTGCGGGGTTTGCCGCTGCCGGAACGATGAGCGGGGTGGGCTTGAGGGCCCAGTGGGCGGCGCGCCGGCGGGCGCTGCGGCCCGGGGCCTGCTTCAGTGCCGCGTCATCCAGCAGCCGCACCTGCAACGGCGATGTCCGGGGGTCGGGCAGGTCGAGCCAGTCGTCCTGTGCCAGTTCCTGCCACGCCTCGGTGTGCCGGTGCAGGCGCATGCCGCGCAGCAGGCCGGCCGGCAGCCGGGCGCAGCCGTGGGCGTCGGCGCGCAGGGCGCATTGCAGGGCCAGCAGGCGGGCGGCGGGAGAGGTGACGCAGCCGAGGGTGGAGGCGAGGTGGGTGAGCATCTCCCGTACCCGTTGCCGCTCGTCTCCGTGTACCCGCGGCTGGACGGGGGCTGATGCGGCCGGTCGGCGAGGGCTGAGCAGTGTGTCCGGCACCACGGCGGTGTTGCTGGTCGCCGCCGCGCAGGCCGCGCACGCGTCGGCCAGCCGCCAGGTGCGGCCGCTGAGGTCGCGGGTCAGGGCCAGCAGCACCCGCCCGGCACAGCCGCGATGGCGCGGATGCCAGACGCAGCCCCGCAGCCGGCACTGGCAGCTGCGCAGGTGCGCCGGCAATGCGTCCGCGCGGGCATGGCAGGCCAGATGGGCCAGGGCGGCCGACCGAGCGGAGGATGCTCGCAGGGGAAAGGTGCGGGCGGTACACGAGGGGCAGACCAGTGTGGGGCCGCCCGCCTGAGGGCGCAGTTCCACTGTCCAGATGCGCCGCACTGCGGCATGTGCGCCACCGAGCCTCATGGGCTGGTCGTCCTCCCGTCCGTCTGTCCTTCTCGTGGCGGGGGTTCACCATGACAGCCCCCGAGACGGACGCACTGTAGTGCAGATTCCCGCACCGCAGATTCACTCTCCGACCCCCGGCGAAAGTGCAGAAACCCGCACTGACGGGGCAGGGGTCTGCACCGTCGGATGGTCGGGTGACGATCTTGCCGCCCGACCCCGACCTCACTGCGCTGCGCGTCGTGCTCGCGCGCCTGCGGGCCGAACGCGGTTGGACCTTCGATGAACTCGCCGACCGCAGCGGTCTGGCCCGGCGCACCCTCATCGACCTCGAACACGGCCGCACCGCTGGCAGTGTCACCACCTGGCACGCCCTCGCCCACACCTTCGACGTGCCCATCGAGCGCTTCCTGGGCGCCCTGTGCGACGACCACACCCCGCCTGGCACGGCCGCTTCCTGAACCCTCGCTCCGCCCCGGCAGACCACGTCGCGAATCACCCGATCGGGTAATCGGGCATAGAACGACCATCCGCCCTATCGCTCATGCGTGCGGGCTCGTTGGGCCGGTCGGGGGACATCCCCGCGACACGTTGCTCACGCCCGCGTGTCGCCTGGCACGGTCCGGGCCATGTGCCCCACGCCCGCCTCCGACGGCCGTCACTGGGACGGCAGCCCCCGCGCCACCCGCAGCCCCCGCCCGCTCCGGGTGACCAGCACCAGCCCCAGTCGCCTGCTGCGTACCGGCCAAACCGGCCGCTGCCGCCACTGCGGCAGCCGCATCGACCTCTACCAGCGCCCCGACCAGCGGCCCATCGCCCTGCATCCCGCGGAACTGGCCGTCATCGACGTCCCCGAATCCTGCCGCTGGCACCTCAGCGGTGGCATCGCCTACCCGCACGGCGACAACAGCGCCTGGTGCCGCATCCCGCATGCCGTGCTCTGCCCTCACCGTACCCCCACCTGCCGGCCTGGCCCCCGCCTTGAGGCGATCCGCCGCCAACTCGCCGTCCGCGCCCGCCGTCTGATCGACACCGGGTCCCTCACCCCCGCCCCACCTGTCACCCCGCAGCCCGACGCCCCCAAACCCGGCGGACCCGACCGCCCGGTCGTCCAGCTGCTGCTGTGCCGCTACCTCGCCCAGCAGCGGCTCGAGGACCTGCGCTGCGTCGCCCAGACCCGCCACCGCCACCGCTGCCCCCACCCCGTCCTCGCCCCCGTCGGCCCGTCCGGGACATGGAAACTACTGCCGGCTTCCGTCCGGCACGGCCAACTCGCCCTGCCTGATGCCCTGATGGCCGTCTACGACCTGGGTCACCTCTCCTACGGCGAACAGCTGCGCTGGCGCACCCAGCGCTGCCCGGCCCATGCCACCGCCCCCGGCGCCGCCGACCTCGCCCTGGCCTGCTGGGAACCCTTCGACCCCCTCCTGCACGCGGCACACATCCACACCCGCCTGCCCTGCCCCATCCCCCGCCCGCACCGAAGGGGATGACCCGTGCCGCACCACGCCCTGGAAATCACCCTGACCCGCCCCCTCTCCCCGGCAGCCCTGCACCGCGCCGCCCGCCTGCTGCCGCTCGCCGCCAAGACCCCCCGCCGGGCCCTCCGCCGGCTGCGCCACCGCCTCGGCACACGGCTGCCCATCGACGTGATCACCACGCACTACCCGGACGCCGACCACCACGTGCTGCTCAACGTCGCCTTCCCATCCGCCGTACACGCCGCCCTCACCGCCCAAGCCCGGCGCGCCGCCCAGACACCCGAACGCTTCGTGGAACTGGCCCTGCACCGGGCCCTGGCCGAACACGCCTACCAGGAGACCGACCGCCTCGACCGCGCGGTACGCCAACTCCTCGCCCACACCAGCCCCGGCTACCTGCTGTCCGCCGTCGGCCAGGCGCTCACCCGACTCCCCGAAAGCCCCACCCCATGAAACCCACCGACGAACAGACCGCCGCCGCCGACGCCTTCCACACCGGCCACCACCTCGCCCTGCAGGCCGGTGCGGGCACCGGCAAGACCACTACCCTCGCCCTGCTCGCCCGCGCCACCACCCGTCGCGGCCGCTACCTCGCCTACAACCGGGCCATCGCCCAGGACGCCCGCACCCGCTTCCCCAACACCGTGCAGTGCAAGACCGCCCACGCACTCGCCTACACGGCCGTCGGCCACCAATACACCCGCCGCCTGAACGCACCCCGCCGCCCGGCCTGGCAGACCGGACAAGCCCTCGGCCTGACCAAAGCCGTCCGCATCGGCGACCGCGAGATCTCCCAACGCGCCCTGTCCAACGCCGCCCTGCGCACCGTCGCCCGCTTCTGCCACACCGCGGACGAGGCCATCACCCGCCACCATGTACCCCGCCTGCGCGGTCTGGACGATCCCGACCTGCATGCCGAACTCGTCGCCCACATCGTGCCGTTCGCCCGCAAAGCATGGGCCGACCTGCAGCACCCGGACGACGGCGCCGTTCGCTTCGACCACGACCACTACCTCAAGATCTGGGCTCTTGCCCGGCCCCGCATCCAGGCTGATTTTCTGCTGCTGGACGAGGCCCAAGACACCAATCCCGTCGTCGAACAGATCTTCCTCAGCCAGCGCGAGCACGCCCAGCTGGTCATGGTCGGCGACTCTGCCCAGGCCATCTACCAGTGGCGCGGCGCCAAAGACGTCATGACCGGCTTCGACGGCACCCACCTGACCCTCTCCCAGTCCTTCCGCTTCGGCCCCGCCCTCGCCGCCGAGGCCAACTGCTGGCTGCACCTCGCCGACGCCCCCATCCGCCTCACCGGCACCCCCGCCGTGCCCACCGAACTCGGCCCCGTCACCCAGCCGGACGCCGTGCTGTGCCGCACCAACGTCGGAGCCATGGCCCAGGTCATGACCCTCATGGCGGCCGGCTACCGGGTCGCCCTGGCCGGGGGAGGAGACAGCCTGCAGGCCCTGGCCCTTGCGGCCCGCGACCTGAAGGAAGGCCGCCGCACCCACCACCCCGAACTCATCCTCTTCCCCTCATGGGGCGATCTGCAGGACTACGCCGCCCACGACACGGCCGGCCGCGACCTGCAGCCCCTGGTCAACCTCGTCGACACCCACGGCACCGACGCCATCCTCACCGCCGTCGCCCACCTCGCCCCCGAGCCACACGCCCAGGTCACCGTCTCCACCGCCCACAAGGCGAAAGGGCGTGAATGGCCCCGCGTGCTCATCGCGGACGACTTCGCCCGTCCCAAGGACAACACGCCCGACGAGCAGACAGGCTCCCCGCCGCCACCTGATCCCATCGACGACGCCGAAGCCCGCCTGGCCTATGTAGCCGTCACCCGCACCCGCCAACGCCTCGACTTGGGCGGACTGTCCTGGATCCACGACCATCCCGACGGCCCCCCGGTCGGCGACGAGCGCGCCCGTCCACCGGCGCTGCCACAGCCTCCTGCCGCTGCCAGGACATGAAGCCAGGTGCCCGCCAGATCGGCCTGCCAGCCGGCCCGCACCCCTTCCGGGAGGGCCAGGCTCGACGCGGGGCCCCGCTCCAGCACGACGGACGATGGACACCTCGGCTATCCCGATGCACCTGACACGCGCTCACTGCCGCGGCTGGGACTGGGGATGGACAAAGACAAGTTTTGTGGTTTCCAGGCCCTTTGAGCCCGGTAGCGGTCATGCTGGTCTAGGGACGCACGTGATGCGGGGGTGGAGGGGGACTTGCCGGATCAGCCTGACTTGTTCTCCGTGCAGCAGGAGGACGACGCGGAGGGTCTAGAGCACATACCGCCATTCGTGGCACCGGTCGCTGCTGCACCGAGCGCAGTGACACGCGATCCGGTGGCACTGCGCATCGCCGAGGCCGTCCGGGACGTGTTCGGCGACTTCGGCTCCGAACACGGCCTGAGCCGCGGGGAGATAGCCCAGGCGTGTGCTGCGGTGGCCTCCGCCGGCGAGTTTGATGCGAGATTCCGGGTCTTCATCAAGCTTCGTCTGCTGGAGTCGCTGCGCGGCAAGGCCCACGACCAGCGGTATGTGTTCAACCCGACCAGCGGCGCGGCGCTGTTGGTCTATGAGCGGCTCGGGGAGGCCGGCGGGGTCCAGGAGATCACCATGCTGCTGGACCGGACCCGGGAAGGTCTCCTGAACGGCTCCCTGACCGAGGAGCAACTGGCCGCCAAGATTGCGCAGGCCCGGCGCAGCTTGGCGAACTACACCAACCACCTGCTGCGACTCGTGCGGACCAGGCCCATCGAAGAACTGCTTGGCCAGCGCCACCACCATGCCCACACCACCTCGCTCGAGGAGGCAAAACACCTGGTCCACGCCGTCGCCGAGCAGTACCCCGCGCTGCGTCCTGCCGGTACCCGCCTGATCCAGGAAGCCCTGCGCTACACGGCAGCCGTCAACGAGTTCCACGACCGGCTCATGCAACAAGCCACCACTCGCCGCGACTTCACCAAGCTCCTTCCCGAGCAGTACGTGACTGCGGCCCGGCGGTCCTCCGCCGACGCGCTTGCCCAGGTGTTCGCCACGACCGTCTTCGATCCGCCGCACGTCCAGATCACCACGGGCCAGATCCTCACCGCCGCAGCCGACCACCAGCCCCCACCACCACGGCAGCGCCTGCCCCGCCCCCCGTCGCGGCCGCCCGGACCGGACCCGGTCGAGGCCGCACGCGCCAAGGCCGCGCTCGCCCGCCAGCGACGGGAGGCCACCGTGACCCTGCTCATGGCCGGCAAGGACGAAGCCGACGTCACCACCGTCCTGCGGGCCCTGCCCTGGCAGGCAGCGGTCAAGCACCTGGTCGGGCTGCTGCGCGCCGCAGCGGACCCGGCCATCCCGTTCATGCTCGACATCTCCCGCGAGGTCATCGTGGATGGTGCAGGCCCGGTCACCTACGCCTCACCGGTGACCGCGTACCGCATCCCCGACAGCCCCCAAGGCATGGACGACGACACCGAAGCCGCACCGCAGAGCCCCCATGAGTGACCCCTACCTGCTGGCACGCGCTCGGGCCCTGCGCACGGTTCCCGTCCCCGCGGACCGCGCCGAACTCAGCCGGCTGCGCGGCGCCGTCGACGATGTGGAGCGCCGTCTGGTGGAGGCCGTCACACCCGACGGTATTCAGGAGCTGATGGCCGGCTGGGCCCCCGACGTGGAACCGGCCAGCGGCGCCCTGGGCGACAGCGACGCCCACCGCACCGCCTCGGCCGTCCGCCTGGTCACACTGGCCTGCTGCATTCGCCACTGCTGGCCCGACCCCAGCCAGCCGCTGTACCCGGGACAGCCCGCCGCGCAGGAGGACGTCATCGCCTCCCTGGCTCCCCTCCAGGACGCCCTCACTCCCCGGGAAGGCGTGGCCGCACTGGGCCAGAGCGCACACTTCCTGACGGCCCTGCGGTTCCTGCGCGCCTGCGGCCACCTCTCGGCGGACGCCGGCGACGGCATGATCCGCCTCGGACCCATGGTCGCGCTGTGGTCCGAGCGTGATGTGGCCGAACTCCGCGGCGGATACGACGTCCTGCCCGCCCCGAGGAAGGAGTGAACCGGTGGACGTACCGGCCCTGGAAGCCCTGTCCCACAACCGGCGGGCGGACGTCCGAGCGGCGGTCTGCGCCGTGGAGACCGCCATGCTCCCTGTGCGGCCGGCCTACTACCGCGCCCTCGCGGAGACCCCGCTGCGGGTCGTGGTGGAACAGGTCCTGGCCGCATCCGGACGTACGCTGCTCGCGGTCGGCGGCGGCTACCTTTCCGGTTACACCGACGAGATCAGACAACGTCTGGCACACGAAGGAATCGGGATTCTGCCGCGTGACGACCGCGCCGTCCTCACTCTGATCCTGCTGTTCAGCGTCGCCATTCCACGAGCGTCCGGCATCACCCTGCCCGAGCAGCTGTGGACCCAGGGCACCCCCGTGCCCAGGGATCAGCTCAAGGACTGCCAGGTCTCCGACATGGCCCTCACCAGCGCGTTGCAGCGCCTGACCGACGCCGACCTGGTCCGCCGGACCAAACCCGGCTACGTCCTGGGCAACCAGTTCCTGCGCCTGACGCCGGCCGTGGGCGCCGAGCTGTTCGAACAGCTGATCCTGCTCGCCGACCCCGACGGTCCCCTCGCCGAATCGATCCGTCGCCGCCGCGCCCTTCGCGCCGTGCCCCCGGCTGCCGCTCCCGACCACGAGGTGCCCGACACACCATGACTACTCCGCCCGCGTCCGACCCGTCCCGGGGCATTGTCGGCGACCGCCAACTGGTCGGTGTCCAGACCTTCGACATCGCCCGCCTTACGGCACACGCCGTTCCGATCCTCCCGGAGACGTTCATCGCCGTCTCCGGCCTCGGTCCCAAGGACGACTCGAACGGCTCCGGCAAGACCAGCTTCCTCATCGCCGTCTCCCTGCTGCTGGCCGACCCGCAGTGGCGCCTGGAGGCCAACGGGGGCCGGCACGCCAGCGGCATCCTGTTCCGTCCCGACGCAGCCGGCGTCGACCAAGCTCACCATGCCTCTCCGGTCACCCACGGCTACATCGTCGGCGTCTTCGCCGACCCTGCCGACCCCGCCACCAGCTCGTTGACCGTGTGGGTCCGCATCGCCACCACCGCCCCCTATCTGCAAGCCAATTGGACCGAGGGCCTGCACCTCGCCGACGCCCCCACCGATCACGAGCGCAGCATCCAGGCCGACGCCCTGTGGCGCGAGCTGGGCACACGCCAGATCCTTTCCGCCCGGGCCATGGCCGAGAAGCTCTACGGCACCGCCCCGCGCTGCCTCACCTACCTCGACACCGCCCTGCGCCCACCCGTTCCCTCGCTGCTCAGCCAGCAGCTGACCGAGATGGAGCCCCACGACATCGGCCGGTCCCTGATCGCCCTGTCGGGCATGACACACCTGCTGGAGGAGGAAGAGGACCTGCGCGGCCAGGCCCTGGAACACCAGATTAACCTCGACAAGGCCCAGACGGAGCACGCCCAGGCGCTGCTCGCAGAAGACGACGTGATGAGCGGCGTGCAAGCCCGCGACGCCGCCCGCCTGGCCCTCCAACGCGGTCACGAGGCATGGCGCCGCTACCTTGCCGCCTCCTTCCGCGACGCCCACGACAGCGACCAGCGCATCGCCGCGGCCATGGAGGAGGAGAGGCAGGCGGCCGCGACAGTCGCAGACTTGGTGCAGGACGCCGAGGACCATGTGACCTCGTTCGGTTCCGCCGCGGACCTCGCCAGCCAGGAGAGCGAAGCCCGCCAGACGTGGTCCGACGCCCAAGCACATGCACGCGAACTGTCCAGCAAGATGACGGAGTTGACCACCCAGCAGGCGCTGCTGCACAGTCAGCGGACCACGCTTCTGCCCCAGGCACAAGGCTGGGACGGCAGCGACTGCGCCACCGCGGCCGCCCGCCTGAAACGACGCCAACGCGATCACGCCAAGGCTGAGCTGCAACGCCTGGATGCCGAAGACATCGCCACCCGAGCCCGCACCCACCTGCACAACGTCGAACGGGGCCGCAGCGGGACGGCCGGCCACGCCATCGATCTGCTGAGCGAACACCGCATCCCCGCGCACGGCCTGCTCGACCAGCTCCACGTGGACGAGGCCGCCCGCCCCGCGTGGGAACCGCGTCTGGCGCCTTGGCAGGACGCGATCGTCGTCGAACCCGAGCATGAAGAAAAGGCCCGCCGCCTTCTGCATGCCGCACTACCCGGCGCGCAGATCATCTCGTCCGACGAAGGGCAAGAACGCCTGCCCGAAGGCATGCACAGCACCCTGAACGTGGCACGCTTCCTCGGCACCCTTCAAGAACGTCTGATTCCCTCGGCCGACGGCGCTGCCGTCCATGACCAGGCGCTGGCGCTGACCGTGACGGGTGGCTTCACGACCCCGCTGGCCGGGCGCGAAGCCCGGCTCCGACAAGCCCGCGACGATCTCACAGCCGCCGAGCAGGGCATCGCTGAGGCCGCCGAGGCCGTGACCGTTGCCGCCGCTGCCCTCACCCTGGCCACGACCCAGCACGCGGCCGCCGAGGCCGCTGAAGAACTCGCACACCTCCGCACCCGAGAAAACGACCTTCAGACCCAGATCGACGAACTGACCGGCCGCGTCAACAAGGCCGCGCACGACGAACAGAAGCTCCAGCAGACCTGGAAGGAAGCCGTGGCACGGCACGCCTCCCACGAGCAACTCCTCGCCAATGCAAAGCTCAAACTGGAAGCGGTCAGCAAGGCGCTCAAGGAACGGCACCGCACCCTGGCGGCTCTTGAACGCCAGCGCAGCCAAGTCGCAGCAGCCCAGTGGCAGCTGCAGTGGGACGGCACCCTCGAAGACGCCGTCCGCCTCTTGGACCCGGCATTGGACCAGGCCCGTTCCCCCCGGCCGGCGACCCTGCACCGACAGGCGCAGGACGAACTACGCAAGGCCTACGAGTACTACGGGCTGGACGGCACCCCAGGCGCAGACGTCGGCGAAGACCTCCGCGCCGCAGAGGAGACCATGCGGGCCTTCTCCGACACCGACCCTACGGTCCTGCCCACCCTCACCTTCACCGACGTGGCAGCACCGCTGGACAACCGCCTCGCCGGCCACCGCGACCAGGACGAGGTGGCCGCAACGCGCATTACCCGCGACCAGCACGCCCGGGAACAGGCGATCGCAGAACTCACCACCGGGGTCGCCACCTGCGTCCGCAACCTGAAAACCCTCCAGGACATGATCGAAAAGCACCTTGACGGCCTCTTCGCCCAGATCAGCGCCGCCTTCAACGACCTCGACCTGCGTGGCGACGGCCACGGAGCCAAGCTCGAGCACATCAGCGTCCGCCCCCAGGGCGCCGGTGACTGGCAGTGGCAAGTCATCCCGCGGTGGAAACGCTCCCGCAGCGGCGGATATGTCTCCTACCGAGAAAACGCCAATAGCGCCCAGGTCAAGGTGCATGCCATCCTGCTGGTCCTCGCGGCACTCCTGGCCGACTCCCAGACCCAGGGCAGAGTCCTGATCCTGGACGAACTCGGCAACAGCCTCGGCGAGGTCAACCGCAAGGACATGCTCGCCGCCCTGCGTGACGTCGCCCGTGACCAACGCCTGACCATCCTCGGCACCTGCCAGGACAGCGTCCTCGCCGATGCCGCCGATGTCTGCGGGGAACTGCTGTGGTTCGTCCACGCATCAGCGGCCGACATCATCAACCAGCCCACCAACATCTGGGCCTTCGACAGCAACGGTGACCGTACCCAACTCACCGAAGACTGGATCACCGCAGGACGCGCCCATGTCTGATCCCACCCCCAGGCCTCCACTCCTCATCGGCGAGGCACACGGCCGCGAGTCCGTCCCCTTGCGTAACCTGCCGCCGGGCATCACCGCTGTCACCCTGCCGCGCATCACCAAGGACGCCGACGACACCATCCACGTGAGCGTCCCCAGGGACCAGCGACGGCGGGTCAGTCCCCGGCAGGTCGACCTTGTCGCCGACCACCCCGTCAGCCCCTATGAGCCGCCGCCCGCCCTGACTACCCGACAACTGATGAAGGTCCTGCGGACCAAGACCACCAAGCGCTGGCCCACCATCCAAGCCGATCTCGGCGACAATGCCTGGCAGGCCGTGGTCGACCTCATCCGCTGCGGCGCCGTCATCCTGCGCTGCGACGTCGTCAACGGCACCGCCTACAGCCCGCGGTCATGGACCCTGACCCAGTCGTGGGCCGAACTCGCCGAGGACAAACTCGCCGAACTCCAAGGCCGCCAGCACCCCGAAGACCTGCACCGCGAGCTCCTCGACGTCATGTCCGACGTCCTTCAGCTCACCCATGAACACGCGCTGCTGGCCAGGACACCACCGGGGCGCGTCCTGAAGATCCCCGAAGGCACCGCCACACGAGCCGAGGACTGGCGCGTGTACGAGGTCGCCATCCGGGCCGCTGGCATCTGGTGGCCCGCCCAGGACACCCCCCGCAAGACCACCGCCAAGGAACTCGCCGGACGCAGCCTGCGCAACACCAAGAGCGCCTGGACCCCCGCCAGGCAGCAGGCCTTCTCCAACCTGATCGGCATCCCCTTCGACCAGGCCGTCGACAAGGCCGACACCGAACTACGCATCCGCGGCCCCCTGCAGTGGCGCGTCGGAACCGTCATCGCCGATGCGGCAGCCTGCAACCCCTGGCTCGCCCTTCCCGCCCGCGGTGTCCGCGCCCTCGGCATGATCTCCTGCGACGCCCAGGGCATCTTCCTGATCGAGAACGAGGACACCTTCGAACAGGTCTGCAAGATCCCGGAGATCGCCGACACCTGGCTGTGTATCTGGGGCAAGGGCTACGCAACCGACGGGCTGGCCGAGTTTCTCCGCGGCCTCGACAGCCTGCCCGTTGCGGCATGGGGCGACCTCGACGCCCACGGCATCCGCATCATCGGGAACCTCACCGACCGCATCGGGCGGCCCGTCACCCCCGTCGCTATGACCGTCGACCTCTACCGTGCCGGCACCAAATACCACCAGGAGCCCGCGAAACTGGAGGAGAACCGCAAGCTCGCCGCCCGGCTCGCGCACCAGGGCATCGAGGCCCTGCGCGATCTGGCCGACGAGATCGCCCGAACCGGCGGGCACGGCTGCGAGCAGGAGACCCTCTACGACGATGTCCTGCCCGCACTCCCGGGCCTGCTGGAAGCCGTGCAGATGCCCGACAACTGCTGACCTTGCGGCACACGGCAGAGCGGGCGGTTGGGACTGTCTTCCACCGCTCCTAGCCACACCGTGGTGGTGGCTGCCGCGATCGGCAACCTCAGCTGTGCCGTGTGGCGCTCAGTGCGGACGGTCGGCACCGCCAGCTCACGGGACAAGCATGCCAGCGGGCCGGGTCAGGTCGAGTCGGGACAGACGCCCGGCGTGTGCACGCAGATGGCGTGCCTCGGCGACCAGCACGGGGCCGAACACGCTGTCCCCGGGCCGGCCCGTCAGGCGGTGGTGGGCTCGGGCGCTGGCCAGCAGCGGGCGTGCCCAGGCAGGGACCGCGTACAGCGGGCAGCTGCGATGGCCGACCCCGTGGAGCTTGATGGTGGAGACGTCGCCGGTGATGTCGAGGTCGCGGGTGAAGCGCAGGCTGCCCAGGCCGGCCCGGGTGAAGGCCAGCACGCTCAGCGCTCCGGCGATGAGCGGGTGCGCGAGAGTGGCCAGAGAGGTGGTGTCTTCGGACGCGATCTCGATGGCAGGGGCGGCCTGGACCAACTGCACCGTGGCCAACGCACCGGCACAAGGGTTGGTCCGCCGTCCGGGCCTCATCGCCGCCGCCCCGGTCCCATGCGGCTGCGGGGCGGGTGACTGCCCCGCAGACGTCGCCGCTGCTCCCGTGATCGCCGGGATAGCGGGAGGGAAGGACGGGCGCGCGGGTATCGGTCCCGGCTCGGCGAGCAGCGCCTCGAACTGGGGCCGGCCGCTGATACGGCGCTCCACGCGGGCCAGCGTCGGCGGTAGTCCGCGCGGGGCCTTCTGCCACAGCAGAGTCAGCTGCGTCCCCGTCGACTCGCGCCAGGCGAGCAGTTGGTCGATGCGGCGGAGGGTCAGCAGATGGGCCCGGGGGACCACCACGTGCCGCACTCCGGTCGCAATGCCCCAGGCAGCTGCGGCGAGCCAGGCCGCGTTCACCGAGTCCAGCCACACATCGGGGGAGTTGGGCCCGGGGGCCAGCCGCTTGCCTAGCGCATACAGCATGTCGTGCGCCAGCGCGGCCGGGCTGGAGCTGCCTGGCGTCGGCTGCACGGTGATGCGGCCTTCTGCGGGCCGGTGCGCCTGCAGCGCGGCCCGGGTGTAGAACAGGTCGTCCTGTTCGTCCACCACGATCGTCACCTCGCCGTAGACCACAGCCACCGCCTCCCTTCCGGCCGCGCACCGCGCAGACTGGCCCCGGATGCGGAGATGCCAGGGCCGGTCCGTGCGGTGTGCGAGGTTGTTGGCGGCGGCCCGGGCTCGCCGGGCCGCCGCGGATGTGCGGCCGTTGCTACATGCCGCCCAGCTTGCTGTACACCCAGTTGACGAGGTCCTGCCTGACCTCGGTCAGGCCCTTCTTCTGCATGCCGTTGAGCATGTGCTTGGTGATGGTGGCCCAGTTGCGGAAGTTGCCGTGGGCCGCGGCCCGGTCGATGCTGCGGATCATCTGCGGGTCCACCCCGGCCCACAGGGAGTGGAACGCCGGCAGCGTGCCGACGACTTCGGCCTCGGGCATGCGCGTGAACTTCTGCCAGATGAAGATCCGCGACGCCAGCATCGGTTCCCGC
Organism: Streptomyces sp. NPDC047869; assembly: GCF_040704065.1. NCBI lineage: Bacteria > Bacillati > Actinomycetota > Actinomycetes > Kitasatosporales > Streptomycetaceae > Streptomyces > Streptomyces sp. NPDC047869. The sequence goes on along the minus strand of NZ_JBEYRK010000034.1, from coordinate 33,874 downwards.
TTGAGGACCTTGTAGCAGCCATCGCCGCCGGCGAAGATCACCGCGAGGTTGGTGTTGCGGTCGTCCCACAGGTGGCGCCAGTACTCGAACGAACTGCGGCCCATCCACTGGGCCTCGTCGCACACCAGCACGCGGAACGTCTGCGACAGCGCCTCCTTCAAGAGGGTGTCGAATTCGATCGGCCGGGTCGGCGGTTCCCCGGGCAGCCCCAAGGCGTGAAACAGCCCGTGGCGGATGTCGCGGGGAGTCGGCCCCGAGCGCAGCTCCAGGCGGTAGGTGTTGCCGGGGGCGATCTTGCGCAGCGCCGAGTTCACCGACATCGTCTTGCCGTATCCGGCCGCTCCGTAGGCGACCATCATGGCCTTGGCGTCGATCGTCGCCTGCACGTCGTCCAGGGTCGTCATGAGCGTTTCGGTGGCCACCAGGTGCGCATCGAGGCGGTGGAAGTGGTCCTCGTCCTCTGCGGGCAGTCTGCCGTAGTCCATGTCGCCGCTCACGCGTTCTCCTCAAGGGTGTCGTTTCCCGGCTCGTCCGCAGCCGGGGGGACCGGGCGGGCCCAGCCGTCCGGGACGGGCTGGTGCGGGATGTAGCCGGGATCGGCCCTCCGCAGGTCCGTGGCGTCCGATTCGGCAAGTTCTGCCTCGGCCTCCGCCTCGGTCAGCGCACCCAGGCGCTCGGGCGGGGCGGCGGTGGTGACGGCCTCGAAGCGCTCCCGGCGCAGCCGTGCGGCGGCCTTCATGTCCGCGCGAAGCCGCCGCGCCTTGGCGGTGCGGGCTTTGCGGACCTTGTTGACCTGCTCCTCGCTGGCCGCCTCGGCCAGGACGGCGCTGCCCAGGTGCACACCGTCCAGGCCGAAGACCTCGATGGTCCTGTCGTGGTGGGGCAGGTGGCGCACCACGACGCGGACGCCGGCCTGGCCGACCATCCAGGGGGCGATGTAGTGGCGGTTGCGCCACTGCACGCCCTGCGTGGTGATGGTGCGGGTGCGTCCGTCGTCCTCGAGCCCGAAATGGGCCAGCTGCTCGGCGGCAACGTCGTGCAGGGGAGTGGGGTCGCAGGACCACGCCTGCATCGGGGTGCGGCCGCCCAGCGCCCTGGGCTGGTGCTCGGTGTTCCACCAGTGCACCCACTTCAGCAGCAGCTCCACAAACGCCTCGAAGGAGAGTGCGGGCTCGTCCGGATCCGCGGTGCGCCCGCCGGTGAGCGTCTGCTGGTGCACGTAGCGCGGCATGGAGACGAACAGCATGTCCTCGACCGCGTCGTTGAGCGCCTCGATGGTGCCCTTCAGGTGCGGGCTGTAGGCCGGGAGATCGATAACGGGCACGGCGAAGGCGCCCAGGGCCGAGGCGACGGTTGGACACAGGAATTCTTTGCCGCGGTCCACCCTGATCAGGCCGGGTAGGCCGCCGGCCGGGCCGAAGGGATCGGAACGGTCCAGGGCCATCCGCAGGGCCGCCAGCACCGCATCCGCGCTGGGGGCGTGGGGGGTCACGGCCACACCCGTGATGACTTTGGTGTGGCAGTCGATGAACCAGGTCACCCAGGGCTGCACGAGCTGGTCCTCGAGCAGCACGCGCACGGGCACACACTTGTGGTCGCCTTCCCAGGCGGCGTTGCGGTGCGCGGGAGGGCGCTGCCCGAACACGTCGAAGGCCCGCCGGGCGGCCTCCCCCTTGGCGAGCCCGGCCCGCTCCCCGGGCGTCAGGTCCCGGCGCAGCGCCCGGTGGAGCGTCGACAGCGACGGGGCCGCAGGCAGCCGGGGATCGTCCAGGGCCCGCTGCTTAAGCTCACGGTGCACGGCGGAGGCGTTGCCTCCCCACACCACCAGCAGCCGCCGCAGTTCAGGGGTGATGCGGAACCGTGTCCGGGACGCCGCGTCGACCTGGCCGGTGGCGCGCGCCTTGGCGACCCACCGCCACACCGCCCGCTCTGAGCGGCCCACGGCCGTGGCGACCAGCTTCACGTGCGCGCTGGTCAGCTCGCCGCTTTGGTCCAGCGACAGCAACCGTGGCAGCGCGGCCGGCCGCCCCGTGCGGGCGGTGAACACCGCTTTGCCGGCACCCTGCGCGCCGGCAGAAGAGTCACTCATGCGGCCTGCTCCTTACATGGATACGAATCGTGGAAAGGACCGGAAGTGCCGTGCTAGTTCCGGGAGTTGGCGGTGCCAGAAGGCGGACGGCACTGGCATCCCCCGGCCGTTTGTCAGGTTCGTGATGCGGCGTCCTGCCGAGGGAGGGACGGCGGAGCCGTCATCCCGCACCGGCTGCGAGCGTCGGCAACTCGCTGGGAGGGGGCGCGCTTCTCGAAGGCCCGGCTGCTCCAAGGGGCAGGCTTATGCCGGGGCATCGGGGGCGGCCCGGGACTGGCCGGCGTTGTTGCGGTGGGTGGAAGGCCGCGGTCGGCGCTGAGCTGAATGCCTGTCAGCGCCGGCCGCAGGGCTTCCTGGGGCGCCTGCATGCGCCGGGGGACGTACGGGATGGGCCGGGTGCAGGAAGAGAGGAGAGCTACCGGTGTCCCAAGGTGCTGCCCTGGGGCGGACGGTCCTTGGCGCCACTGCTGGCCAGCCCGGTGTTGCTCAGGCGTGTTCCAGCATGCGCCGGATCCCGTCGCGGATGGTCGTGGCGCGTTGTTGCGGCGTGAGCCAGGTGGCTGTGGAGCCCTGGGCGGTCTTTTCGACGAACAGCACGTCTTCGACGGCGTCGGCCACCGGATACAGGTGGCTGATGACTGCGAGGGTCTTGTCCTGGATTGCAGCGTTGCTCAGGACGGGAAGAGTGGCGTCCAGGCGGTCGGAGTCCAGGGAGGCGAACCCTTCGTCCAAAAACAGGCTCTCTAGCTTGCTGTTGCTGCGGTTGTGAAGTTCCACGAATGCCAGTGCCAGCGCGAGGGAGGTCTGGAATTTCTCCCCGCCGGAGAGGGTTTCTCGGCCGCGCGTGAGGTTCGTGGCGGACTCCACGATCTTGAAGTCCTTGGTGAAGGCATAGAGCCCGGTGGAGATCTGCTGGAGGATTCTGCTTCCGTAGCGGAGCAGCGCATGGGTGCGCTGGTCTGTGAGATAGGTGAGGAACTTCGTGTCGGTGAGCTGGTCCCTCACTCTCCTCCACACTGCGGCCTGTTCATCCGCGGCGGTGATGGCAGCGTCCAGTGCCTCGGCGTAGGGGATTTGGGACTGCGCGGTACACAAATCGGACTTGGCCTGGTCGTGCGCCGTTTCCGCGTCGCTCGTCTTGCGGCTGAGCGGGTCGAGAACGGCGGGTGCCAGCAGGTCACTCTTCTCCGGCACCGGGAAACCCGGGTCATCGTCGGTTTCGTCGGCGGCGGTCCCGGCCTGGAGGGCGAGGTCCTTCTCGAACGCGTGGATGGCGTTTCTGGCTCGGTGCCCGGATTGTTCCAGTGCGCCCGCCAGTTGCCGGCTCAGGGAGGCGAGGGCCAGGTAGTAGTCGACGACGACGACCAAGTCGGATCCGTCCGGGACAGGAGGCAGTTCCTTGGGCGCCTCGCCGTCAAGGAGACTGTCCGCGTTGGTGGCAGCGTCCGCCCAACGCTCCAGCTTCTTGAGGAGATTACGGGTGGGAGTCTCCACCTTGCGCTGGCGCCGTCCGTCCAGGGCCTGCCGGAGCTCAGCGTGTTCGGTGAGGGCCTGCTGTGCTTCGTCGCGTGCCTGTGCTGTCTGTTCGAGCTGTGCAAGGAGCTGACCGGCTGTCTCCAGCGCTGAGGCGATGTCCTTCGGGGAGGGGAGGTCCTGCGGTGTGTCCTGGACGGGCCGTACCGAGGCCGGGAGGCCGGCGACCTCGGTCAGCAGTGTCTGCAGGTCGCTCTCGTACTGCAGTTGGGTCTTCTCCAGCCGTTTGCGTTCACGCTGCAAGCGGCCGCGCTGGCGTTTGAGGTGGGCCCGGGCCGCCTCCTTCTCGGCCTGCGCGGTCGCCAGCTCTGCCTGGGCGCTCGTGTGGGCCGCGAGCGTTTCTGCCTCCGTAGCGCGCAGCGGCTGGACGAGTGTCTTGACCGCACGGGTGATCTGGGCCCGGTTCTTGGGGGCGCTGCCCGCGAGGACACGCGCCTGGGCGGCCGTCTGCCGGCTAAGCGTGTCCAGAGTCGTGGCCACGCCCGGCACGACGTCCGGCCGCATCGTGTCCACCAGCTCCTGCAGCTGAAGCAGCGAAGTGTCCATGCGCTCGAGGGCGGCCAGATGCGCGCGCTGATGCTTCTGGGCCGTCTGCTCGGTCGCGCTCAACTGGGCCGTTGCCTGCGCCGCGGCGGTGACAGCTGTGTTCACGGCTGTCGAGGATTTGGTGAGCTTGCCTCTGGCTTTGCCAAGCGCCTTGCCGTCCAGCGGGGAGGGGGGAGTGAAGTCGGTCGGAAGGGGCCGGACGCAGACCGGGCAGGCGTCCCCTGGCGCCAGAGCGAAACCCGCCGTGTGGGCGGCTTCGCCGCGCTCCACCGCAGCAAGCGCCTCCTCGGCCTCTTCCCGTGCCCCGCGCAGCTGACGTAGCTCAGCTTCCAGCTTGCCGACGCGGCCGCGCTGCTCCTCGACTGCCTCGAGCGCCGTGTTGGCCGACTGCAGATGTGCTGCCGCGGCGGTTGCTTCCTGCAGCGGGCCCCGGACGGCCTCCTGGATCTGGTCGGTGTGTGCGCGGGCCTGGGTGACGGCATGCTGTGCCCGGTCGGCTTCCTCGACGAGAACCGCCAGGCGCTGCTCGTGCTCGGCCAGCTCCTGCTGTGCTTGCGTGTGCTCCTGCTCATGTTCGCCGTGCTGCAGCTGCTCCTGCGCAAGCCGCTGCATCAGGGCGTCCAACCCCGTTGTACGGCGCGGCAGGCCGGAGAGCACAGTCACCGCACCGGACAGGGACCGGACCGTGTCACCGGCCTGCGTGGCCGCCTCCAAGGCGGCCTGCGCCACCTCCAGCTTCAGGCTCAGATCGCGTCCGGCCGCTTCCTGTGCTGCGGCTTCGGCATCGAGCTCCGTCGTCGCCTTGGCCAGCGTGGCCAGGGTGACAGCCGCTTCCGGGACGCTGCGCTCACGCAGCAGCCGTGCCGCCTTGTCCAGAGCGGCCTTTCGGTGCTTCTGTGCGACGGCCCGCCCCTGTGCCGCGCGCAGAGCGGCCAACCGCTCACGCCGGCTGGCCGCGAGGCCACGCGTACGCTCCACATCCAGCGCCGCCTGTGCGGCGACGGCATGGGGATCTCGCAAGAGGTCCGCCCGGGCGCTCCTGGCGTCGAAGATGCCCGCGCTCAAGCGCTCCAGTCGAACGCCGGCGTGCTTGCGCACACGTTCCAGTTCGCTGATGCCGAAGACGTGCCGCAGGATGTCGGCGCGGTCGCCCTTGTTCGCCGTGAGCAGGTTGTCGAACTTCCCCTGGGGCAGCAGGACCGTACTGACGAAGCCCTTCCAGTCCAGCCCGATGAGCTGTGTGACGGCTTCTGTCACCGCGCGCATGTTGTCGACCCGCAGGTCGGCGCCGCCTTCGGCCATGGACTCCAGAACAGCCTGCGGCTTCCTGCGGTTTGCATACAGGGTGCGCCGCACCCGCCACGGGCGGCCGTTCACGGAGAACTCGAACGTCACGTGCATGCTGGGGCTGCCGGTGCTGATCAGCTCATAGGCTTCGTCAGCTTTGCTCGACCACGAGCTCGCCCCGTACAGGCCGAAGGTGAACGCCTCAAGGAGAGTGGACTTCCCCGCGCCGGTAGGGCCCAGGATGGCGAACCGGCGCTTCCCGGTGAAGTCGATGGTGCAGGTGCCGGGGTAGCTGCGCATTCCGCTGACGATGAGCCGGCTGGGCTTCACGACGCCTCCGTCCAGGTGTTTTCCAGCGCAGCGCGGAGCATGTCCTCGGCCGGGACCGGGGGAAGCGTCTCGTCGTCGAGCTCGTTGAGCAGGTGGGTGAATGCGGTGACGGTGGACTCTGCGGCAGCGCCGCTCACTCCCTCGGAGGCCAGGTAGGCGCGGAAGGCGTCGGGGAGTTCCGGCTCCTCGCCGGGATCACCGTCCATGACAGCCTCGGCGGCCGCCTCCCGTGCCGGTACGGGGTTGACGAGGATTGCGTTCGGGACGATCTCGGCGATCTTCTGGCTGAGGAGCCCGTCGGGCTCTTCGCCGGCGATTACCGCTTTGAGGAAGGTCCCGTCGTACTGGGCGGCCGCGGCCTTCAACTCCTCCAGGGTCCCGGGGAAGTGGGCCAGCCGTCGGCCGCTGGAGAGCCGGCGGGGCAACGCCCTTACCGGTCGTCCGGGGTCGGCGTCGACGATCACGACGCTTTTGGATTCGTCGGCTTCGCCGAAGTCCATGGCGAGCGGACTTCCCGCGTAGCGGGCGATGCACTTGGCGCCCCGCACCGGTTGCGGGCGATGGATGTGCCCGAGAGCGGCGTAGGAAACCTCCGGAAGATTCTCAGGGCCGGTTTCGAAGCCGTCGTCCACAGCCCGTTCGCTCGGGGAGCGTTGGGCGCCGGTGACGTACACGTGGGCCGCGAACAGCAGGATGTCCCGGTCGGGGTCGTACCCCTCGTGCATGGCCCTCATCAGCTCCGCCTGCAGCCCGCGCATCCCCTCGGCGTAGTCGGCGTACGACGTGCCGGTCGCGGAGTGCTGCCAGAAGTGGTTCGGATGCACGAACGGCAGGACGGCCAGGCGGATTCGCTGCTCACCGCCGCAGGCGTCGAAGGTGAGGACACCGCCGTCGTCCGCGGGGCGGAACCGGTCGGCGAAGAACAGGCCCCGGCCCCGCAAGGGGCCGTTCATGGAGCCGAAGAACTTGAAGTATGCGGGGGAGTCGTGGTTGCCGGCCAGGACCACGGTGGGGGCGATGGCGGCGAGTTCGATCAGGGTGTCCATGGCGCGCGACATGGCCCGGATGGTGGGACGGGAGTGGTGGAACAGATCGCCGCTGTGGACGATCAGATCCGGCTGGCTTTCCTGGGCGATGGTCACGATCTCGGCCAGGACGGTGTCGAAGTCCTCTTCGCGGGCGTGCCCGTGAAAGATGTGGCCTAAATGCCAGTCGGAGGTGTGGAGCAGTCTCATGCCTTCGTGCGCCCTTCTGGGAAGCGAGGCGTAGGAGAGCACCGATGGTGCCTTATGAGCCCGGGACTGTACACCAAATTCCCTGGAGTAAAACTGGAGGTCCCGAGTGACTGTTGGCGTCCGGGCATGGATGAACACATGACCGCTCTCAAGGAGCGCATGCAGCAACCGCAAGAGACGGCCCGGCAGGCACTCACGCAACACGGTACTTTCCAAGTGCCCCTTGCCCGTGCGGATTTGACACGCACCCAGCACACCTGGGACGTTCTGTGCAGCTCGTGATGTCCCGGGACACGGCCCAGCCGACGGTACCCCTACGGTCGCCGAGCCCCCACCTGGTCGCACCTGTCGCGACCAAATCTCCAGATACCGGTCTTCACACTTTCCTGGAATGAAACTGGGATACCCGAGTGACTGCTAGCATGCGGGCATGGATGAGCATCTGGTCGCACTCGAGAAGCGCATGCAGCAGCTGCAAGAGGCGCTCCGGCAGGCGCTCACACAACACGACACCGCCCAATTGCACTCCCTGGGCGAGGAGCTGACGCGCACTCGACACGCCTGGAACGTTCTGTGCGGGATCACTGAGGTCCCGGGTACGGCCCAGCCGGAGGTGCAGCCAGGGGTCCGGCCGGAGCCCGCGCCGGCAGTCGTCGAGCCCAACCAGGACGTGCCCGTACGCGACCAGGTCCATCAGGCGCTCGCCCTGCTCACCGTCCCCGCCTCGCCCAAACTGCTCAGCCAGGTCCACCAGGCGTTCTTCTCCACCCCGCTGAACACGGCCCGCATGACCACCCTGCGCCGCGACGAGGAACGCTCCTTCCGCTCCGCCCCCTACGGCCGCGCCTACTACATCTGTCCCGCGCTGACCTTCGACCTGCTCTCACCGGCCCGCGCGCTGCTCGCCCTGAGCACCTGGCCACTGGAGCAGCGCCTGGTGGGACCGCTCACCCAGCGCGTCCACTTCCTCACCTCAGCTGTGCGGCTCGCGGACGCCGCCGAACGCCTCGCCAGCGAGGCCGGGATGCCGCAGCCCGTCCAGCAGCTGCTGCTGCACTACAGCCGCAACATCCACGGCGACGCCCCCCGGGGCCCGCTCGACCTGGACGCGCTGCGCCGGGCCGCCGCAGCGGAACTGGAGATCCACGCCGACGACGACGCCGACACCCGCGCCGAAGCGGCCCAGCGCGCACGTCAGCAACTCGGCGACGCAGAGCAGATCTTCGGCAACATCCTGCGCAACACCGCCCGCCTGCGGCGTACTTCGTAAATCCACCTCTGCAACCAGCACGGCTGTGCCCTGTCCCGCCAAGGAAATCAGTGAGCTCGCTCGACGAACGACTGGGCGTATTACGCGGAACCGCTGCGCCCATCCCGCACAATGCACGCACCCTGGCGGCGCTGACCGCTAATCCGAGCTGCGAGCGCCGCTCCCTGCTGGATGCGGCCGGTATCGACAAAGACGCCCTCGCCGCCCATCTGGACCTCCCGCGGCCGCTGAGAAAATCCCAGCTCGCCCTCGACTACGGCCTCGCCTTTGAACGCCAGGTCACCGCCCAGGCCGGAGCCCCGCTGGTGCCCCTGCTCCGCCAAGCCCTGGGCCTGAGCGTGCCGGAGGTGTCCTACGAGGACGTCAACAGCGTCGGCAGCGATGACGACACGTCCCCTCTGCGGCTGCGCCGCGTCCACACCCGCTCGCGTATCCGCAGAGCAGCACACGGCAGGTCGGACCCCCGCACCCTGCTCGACCACCCCGTACTGCGTCTGACCGTCGCCGGCCACCAGGCCTACCTCGAACCCGACGTCATCGCCTTCCAGCGCGAGGGCGTCTTCTACGTCGTAGAGATCAAATCCTTCCCCGTCATCCACGGACAGCCCGATCCCATCAAGGCCACCGCAGCGCTGACCCAGGCCGCCGCCTACGTCCTGGCCCTGCGGGAACTCCTCGCCGAGGACGGTCTCCCGCCAGAGCGCGTCTCCGACACCGTGGTCCTGGTCAACCCGCGCAACTTCACCCGCCACCCCACCGCCACGCCCTTCAGCGCCCACAAGCAGATCAAGAACCTGAGCCGCCACCTCGGCAGACTGCGGCGCCTGCCCGAACTGCTGGACAAAGTTCCCCCCGACACCACCTTCGACCTGGCGCCCGGCCCCGACCAGAAACCGACCCGGCCCCGCGGTGAACTCGTTGCCGCGCTCGCCACCGTGCGGCCCAACTACACCCCCGGCTGCCGCCACCACTGCGACCTGGCCTTCCACTGCCGCACCGAAGCCCGCAACCAGGGCAAGCCCGCCGCCCTGGGCACCGCAGTCCGCGAGGACCTCGCGGGAATCGACACCATCGCCACGGCCCTGGCCCTCACCGACGGGCACCTGCACCCCTCACGAGGCCAGAAAGACCTCACCCAGGCCCTGCGCCACGCACAGCGCATCCACGCAGACCTCCAGACGGACACCGCATGATCCGCCTCACCTCGCTCCTGCGCATGCGCGCCGCCGCCACCGGCAACGCCCAACGCGCCAGCCAGCTGCGTCACCTCCACCTCAGCGACCAGCCGCTGATGCTGCTGGCACTGAAACAGACCGGGCCCGCCGCACGACCGCTGGCCGTCATGCTGGGCACCGACCCGCACCGCCCCCAACTCCTGCTCGCCCCGCCCTCAGGCAGCACCACTCCCATGCTCGCTTCCCTGGCAGACGCCGTCACCGCCTACATCGACGCCTGCCAGCGGCACAGCGAACACCTGCCCGCCACCTCCAGCAAGCCGGCCCGCCGCCGCTACACCGACGCTCCCCAGATCCTCGTCCCCAACCCCCAGACCGTGCAGCACCTGAAAGACCTCGGAGCCGACCTGCGGTTCCGCAGCACCGACGACCACCATCCCGGCTCCCGGGCCGTCCAGCGCCTGGGACACTGGCTCACCTATCTCACCGACCGCGCCGACCTGGCCGGTTCAGCCGCCCTCATCCCCATGACCAGCTTCCTTGGCATGCACTGGATCAGCGGCCAAAGCCCCCTCGAGGACGAGGACCTGGCCACCCTGCTGGCCTGGATCGACCCGCCCCGCCACACCGCCTCCGGACGCGACGCCGCACTGGCAGCAGAAGACCCGGCCACCCACCGCCCGGCGGGACCGGTCACCGACGCCGCCTTCGACAACGACCACCTGGCGCCCCTGTTCGACGCCTATGCCCGCGCCCGGCGACAAGCCCTGGCCCAGGAGCAGACCCGCATCCTGCGAGAACTCGAGCGCCTGCTGGCCACCTGCCTGCAGCCCACCTGGGACCTCATGTGGCAGGCTTACGCACTCCTGCAGGCCCTCCCCGAAGCCGAGAGCACCGCACGCCGCTGGGACCACGAACGCACCGCCTTCACCGACGAATGCCTGCACCTGGCCCAGGACGGACGCCCCCGGCCGGCCCGCGACCAAGCCGTCGCCGCCGCCGTCCGCCTGGCCCACATGGAACACGCAGCAGCCGTCTTCGCCGCCGAACGCACCGCCGACGACCCCTTCGCACGAGCCGAACTGCGCACCACCGGCGAAGCCTTCGGCGGCACCGTCACCGCGATCAACTCCAAGCACACCCTGCGCGGGCCCACCGGACGGCCACAATGGCGGCCCCGGTTCACCGTGTCCACCTCCGACCCGCTGCGCATGGAACCCGGCCAACTCCTGGCCTGCCACACCTACCGCAAGGCCGGCTACAAGATCTGCGAGATCACTCCCGCCGACGGCGACACTCTCGTCAAACTCGAGATCACCGCAGGCATGGGCCACGCCCACCGTCCCACCTACGACGTCCTGCCCGAAGCCGGGGCCTTCCTCGTGTTCACCATCGCACCGGATTCCTACCGGATGCCGGAATTTCCCTCACGAGAACAGACCCCCTGGACCCATGGCGGGCCTCCTGCCGACCATCCGGACGACAGCGACGAGGATGCGGGCGCGGGAGAGGAAGAACAGTGACACCTTCCCACCAGCCCTCGCCGCAGCAGCGGATGGACACGGCCGCCCGCGCCATCCTGGACCAACTGCCCACACTCACCCACCGCGGAATCGTCGTGCACTCCCCGCCCGGCGCCGGCAAATCCACCCTGGTCGCCCGAGCCGCCGACGCCCTCGCCCAGTCCAACGCCCCCTGCCCCGTCATCGCCCAGACCAACACCCAGGTCGACCAACTCCTACGACGACTCGCCCGGCACCACCCGCATCTGCGCACCGCACGGCTCACCGCAACGGAACACTCAGTCCCGCACGACCTGCAGGCACATCCCGGCATCCGTATCGCCACCCGCATCGAAGCCCTCGAGAAGACGGCCGACGTCATCGTGGGAACCGCCATGAAATGGGCCACGGTCACCGACCGCCGATGGCCGTGGGCGATCATCGACGAGGCCTACCAGATGCGTTCCGACATGCTTTTGTGGACCGCCGGCCTCTTTGACCGGGCCCTCTTCGTCGGAGATCCCGGCCAACTCGACCCCTTCTCCACGGTCGAAACCGACCGCTTCCAAGGCCTGCCCCATGACCCCATGAACAGCGCGGTCGCCGTCCTGCTCGGCAACAACCGAGACCTGCCCGTCCACTTTCTGCCCGTGTCCTGGCGCCTGCCGCCCTCAGCCGTCCCCCTGATCAGCGACGCCTTCTACCCCTTCACGCCCTTCCACGCCGGAAGCCGTGAAGCCGACCGCACCCTCACGTTCTCCATCCGCGGCATGCGCACCCCTACCGACGAGGTCATCGAACACGCCGCCCGAACCGGATGGGCACTGTTCGAACTACCAGCCCGCATCACCGGCCAGCACGACATCGAAGCCTTCCAGACCGTCCTCAGCATCGCCGAACGGCTGCTGGCCCGGCGCGCCACCACCACCTGCGAGGAAAACCCCGAAGGCCACGTCCTGCAGCCGGGGGACATCGCCATCGGCACCGCCCACCGCAGCCAGGCCCACCACATCCGCGCCCTCCTGGCCCGCCAGTACCCCCACCTCCACGGCGTCACCATCGACACCGCCAACCGACTCCAAGGCTGCGAATTCCGCGTGACTATCGTCCTGCACCCCCTCTCCGGCCGCGGCGACGCCTCCGCCTTCCACCTGGAAGCCGGCCGCCTGTGCGTCCTCACCTCACGCCACCGCCACGCCTGCATCGTCGTGGCCCGCGCCGGCATCGCCGAACTCCTCGACGCCCACCCCTCCAACGACCCCGCACAACCCGGAGCCGCCTCCCAGGTCGCCGACGGCTGGGAGGCCAACCACACCGTCCTCGCCCACCTGACCGACCACACCGTTCACGCCCGGGCCCAGCCCGGCCGCCGGCGCGGATGAGCAGTCCCCGGCACGCACCCGCAGCGCGCGCATCGACCTGCCCTCACCCGCGGTTGCGCACCACACCACAAACGATCACGATGCGGCGTGCCGACCAGTCGCTGTGGCAGCTGTCGCACACGCTCTTGCGCCATCCTCCCGGCCAATCGTCGCGGGTGCGGATGCGGCCGGGTGCGCCGCAGAACTCACAGGTGCGCTCCGCCTCCACCTCGGCAAGAACGATCAGGCTCCTCAGCCTGTCGCCGCTGCCCGGCGGCCCTTCCACGTAGACGCGCAGGCCGCCGAGCTTCTCCCTGAGATCGAGGAGACGATAGCCGGGAAAAACCGCGCGGATCTGGGCATGCAGACGCTCCAGCAGCCCCTGCCAGCCCGGCCCCACTGCGTGGATCCGCGCAGGGATCTGTACCGGGCGCGCAACAGGGTCAGCGGGGTCCTCAGCCATTGCTCCATCCTTGCGCACCGCGCGGTGCCGAGACTCAGCCCACGCGGGGTGCCGACTGCGTGACGCGCATAAGCACGCGCCCGGCGGCCGAACCCATGTCCGCTCAGCACCGAGACGCGCGCATGGCCCCGGGATGTCAGTGGGGTACTGGACACTGGTCGTGCGTGACTGCGGCAGCCAGACCAGGGGGAACGACGTGAGTGACGATGCCGTCCAGCTCGAGAAGCGCATCCGCTTCGCCTTGAGCATCCTCGGCGAGAGCAACAGCCACCACGAGTTCGAGGCCCTGTGCCTGGGCCTGGCCCGCCGCAGGATCACCAGCAATCTGCTGCCGGCGACCGGCCCCGTCAGCAGCGGCGGGGACCAGGGCCGGGACGCCGAAAGCCACTGGAGCAACATTCCCCGGGAACTGCCCGGCACGTCCCTGTTCGCGTCGCTGGCCTCCACCCAGCGGGTGGTGATGGCCTGCACCATCCAGGCCACCGACATCCCCGGCAAGATCCGAAAGGACCTGGCATCGATCTGCGGGCAGGGCACCCCCGTTGACCGCGTCATCTACTTCACGGTGACCGCCGTGCCCGCCAGGAAGCGGCACGACCTGATCGACGAAGCCGCCCGGACGCACCAGGTCGAACTGGAGATCTGGGACGCGGCCGCCCTCGCCCTCCACCTCGCCGACTACGACCTGTTCTACCTCGCCGTCCAGTACCTCCACCTGCCCTCCGACCTCGCTCCACCGCGCCCGGACGGAGCCGGTGAACTGCCCGCCTGGTATGTCGAAGCCCGCCGGCGATGGCAGGCCAACGACGAGCCGGTCCGCACCTTGGGCGACCTGGTGGACCTGCGGGGCCCGCTGCGCCACGCCACCTTCCACGACGAGGCCCGGGCCGATCTGCCGGAATGGATCGGCCACGCACGTGCCCTGCTGGCCGCCGCAGCGGGAGAGCACACCGCCCTGCGCGCCCGCTACGAGATTGTCGTGGCCACCCTGCGCGGCCTCGGCGACATGCACCCCTCGGACCAACTGGCCCGCGACTTCTTCGACACGGTCACCACCGACGACACCCTCACCGACCCAGGAATTCTCGAGGACGCCGTTGTGCTCCTCCAATACGGATTCGGGGCGTTGGTGCGCCGCCTCACCGCGCTGACCGTAGAGGACCTGTGCGGCTGGCAGCACCTGCTGGCAGACAAGATCGACCGCCTGCTGGTTGCAGACCCGCCCCCCAACGCCATGGCGCATCTGCTGGCCATGCGGGCCCGCCTGGCACTGCACGCCGACATGACCGCCGACCTCGAATCCGTGCCCGAGGACCTGCCGACCGTCGCAGAGGTCACCGCATCCGTCCGCGAAGCGGTAGAAGCCGGCGAGCCGATCCCCGCCCTGCAGTCGGAGCCCCCGCTCACAGACCTCGACACCGGCATGCGCATCCTGCTCCGGCTGGGCCACCACCTGGTCAACGCGCCGCTGTTCCCCATCGAGCACACCGCCGACCTCTTCGACTACCTCACCCCTCTACTGGTGGACCACCCCCTGTACCGGGAGGTCCGTGACCTGCTCGATCAGGCCACCGACCGGGTCACTGGCCAGAGTGCACGCGGTGAACGCGCCCAGTCACGGGGCCACGCCCTGATCAAGAGCGGCCGCATCCCGCAAGCGCTCCAGGAGATCCACGACGCCAAGGCGAACTGGCTGCGCGGCGACACCTTTGAGGGCGGCCTGATCATGCTGCTGCTGTGCGCGCGCCTCTACAGCGAACTCGGCCTGCCCACCGCGGCCAAGCAGTACGCGCTCGCAGCCGCCACCGCCGCGACGTCTGCCCCCGCCCCGGAGCTGAACCGCTTCGTCCCCCGCGGGATCATCCTCGCCGCCCAGTACGACCGCCAAGCCGGAAACTGGATCTCCGCCACCCGCCTGTTCTGCATCGGCCTCATGGCGCAGAACTCCTACTGTGACGAGCCGTATAACCACGAACGCTACCCCTACGTCTGGGACATGATGGGCAATCAGGCGCTCACCCTGCGCGTAGCCGACGCGGTCAGGCCCGGCTTCGTCCCCCTGCTCCGCACGATCACCGCCTCGGCGGGCATCGACACCATCATCGACGACCTGCTCGCCTCGACCGCAGACGTCCTCACAGCAGCCGAAGAGACGTACGCCGAGGAGGCCGACGCCCACGGTGTGGGACGGCCCTTCAGCGACGCCGGCCCCACACGCCGCTATGCCTGGAACGCGCTCGGCGTCGACTGGGAGATCACCTGCCCGAACGACCGGCTGTCGGTGCTGGCCGCGGAACGCTACACCGCAGCACTCCAGGTGTTCCTCGGCGAACTCGCCGTAGGAGACCCGCTGTTCCTGCCCGGCAGCCTGAGCGTCGAGATCCACGCAGACACCACCCTGCCCCACGACCAGCCCGCCGTCTGCGACCAGAGCGCCGACCGGGACACCAACCGGTGGAGGCTGCGCCTGCCCACAATCGCCCCCGCGGACGTGGAAACAGAACCGTCCCGTCTGCTTACCGCCCTGGTCAAGGTGGTGCTCTCCCAGTCGCTGCTCTCCGACGAGGCATTCATGCACCTCGTCGAGCAGGCGCTCGCCGGCGGTCTCTGGCACAAACTCTTCATCGGCCGCCCCTACGACGAACTGGCCGACTTCCTGAAAGCCGACGACTACCAGACGATGGCTGCGCTCGCCGACCCAGCCGTCGGAGCAGGCATACCGCGCGGCCAGGCGAAACCAGCTGCCCTACCGGCCCGGACCGGGCCCGGACCCGGCTACAAGCACGAAACAGCCCTCGACACCGTCCGCAACCGCTATGCCAACCTGCTCCCCATCGTGCGCTACACCCTTCCCCGCCTGGCCGCGGACCCTGGCTTCCGGCGTACAGCCACGCAGTTGAGGCAGGAAGGGTGGCGCGACTGGCACCTGCTGACCGCCATCGCCAACGCGGCCGGAAACCACCGCGCCCAGCAGCAGAGCCTGCGCCCCTCCCCGGGCGATTCCCCCGAACACCGAGCTCGCATCCTCGCCGCCATGCAGGCCCCCGAACGTCCTCACGACCCGCCTGTTCCCGCCCAGGCATTCACCGAACATGCCCTGCGCTCCCACCTGTCCGCGGCTGCGGTGAGCACCGCGCGCGGCCTCGGCCTCGCCATCCGCCCCGGCCGGCTCGACTCCCAGGCACTGCTGTCGGTGCTCGGCGACCGGTACGGCTACTGGACGGACGACATCGAGCACACGGACCCGTTCGGCTGGCCAGCCACCCAGGACGACACGATCTGACCCGCCAGTGGGGGTGCGCAGGCACAGCGCAGTGGCCACCCCGAGATGCCGGTGCTGTTCTCCAGCGCCGCGGGCACGCGCCGCCGGCCGCCTCGACGGCGATCCGAGGTCCTCCAGAGGCCGTCCGCACCGCTGCGACAGAGCGCGGGGGCGCGCGCCGCCTCTGGGGACGACCAACTCGCACCGGCGTGACAGATCAACGACGCGCCCACCCGGGGGAGTCCCGGCAAGTGACGTCTGCGGGGGAGTACCAGTTGAACGTCTGTACGTCAGTGGTGCAGGCCCATGGGCTGCAGGCGGTCCGCGCACGCCCCCCTCAGCGTCGGCCCAGCTCACGCTTCCCTCCAGAGGAACCGCGGCTAGTGGTGCCTACCCGTTGCCAAGATGAGTGACGAAAGGACATGTGATTCTCACGCCGACCGTCACATCAGCGAGCACGCGGCGATGACCGAACCGCTTCCGGAACGGGCGATCAATCACCTCCCCGTCCTGATCGCGGACGGCACCGAGGTGAGTGCCTGAAGCCTCGAAAATCCCGTAGTTGCACGCAGCTGGCTCGCTTACGCTGGGTGGCGTGTCTGCACCGAAACTTCACCACTATGTGCCTCAGAGCTACCTGGCACGATTTGGACGAGGCGACATGGTCAGGGTAAGACGCCGGTGCCCGCCGAAGACGCACCTCGCCAACGTCAAGAACGTTGCAGCTGAGACTGGCTTCTACACGATCACGGACGAGTACGGCATGCCTTCCACGGCCATCGAGCTCAAGCTCAGTGGTCTGGAAGGCCAGGGGCTCGCCGCCCTGCGCCGAATAGACGAGACAGGAATGCCTCCCGCTGCCGGGACCGACGACCGCGAGCTTCTCTGCCTCTACCTGGCCGTACAGATGGCCAGGACACCCAGGCAGCGCACGATGCTGCTTTTCGGGCGTGACGTCACCGCCTACGCAAACGGCCGAGAGGTCGACCAGGCGCTGATGACCGAGTACCTCACGCGCAAGCATCTCGGTCACCCGCCACGGGCAGCCGAAGCCCAGGGCGCCTGGGACTACTACCACGGCACGCGAGCCATGAACGCCGGCAACGACCCCACCCACGACGACGCGGTCACCGTGCCGCTCAGCTCCGTCCAGGCATGCATCCCGCAGTACCGTGCTCGGCACTGGAGGCTCGAGACCAGCCGTAAGCCGATCTTCCTCACCTCCGACGCACCCCTCGTACTCTGGCGCCCGGAAACTCCGAGTGACGCCTACCAAGGGTTCGGCCTGGAGGACGCCCACGAGATCAGGTTCCCGGTCAGCCCCACGGCCCAGCTCGTCCTCATCCCCGGCCAAGGCACATCCTCAGAAGAGGTCAAGCTCAGCCGAGTGATCAACTGCAACCAGGACCTCACGGACAGCTGCGAGAAGGTCGTCATCGGGCACCCGGACCGGCACACCGCACTCGACAGGGTCCAGCTGAGCCAGCGCGGGCCCACGCTGCGCTTCAACACGGCCCCCGGCATTCGAAAGAACCCGGACGGCACACAAGAGCCCATGGGCGACATCCTGCACCTCTACACGACCCGCCGCTGAGACCGAACAGCAAGTGGGTCGGACAGAAGCCCCGCCCGACCCACTGCTGCGCCTGCGCTACAGCCGTCAACCCACCCCTAAGATCGTTAGGTTCGCCGTCATGAGTGTCCCCGCTACTGACTACGCGTGGTTGCCGGATCATCAGTTGCACGTGGCGGCAACCCTGGCTCATGTCGATCAGACGGTCGACCGTGTCATCCGGATGATCCACGACTACACCGCCCAAGGGCCCCTCTCCCTCAAGACCGTCGTGGAAGGCGATCAAGCGCAGGTTGTTGTGACCGCGATTGCTCCCCTGCCCGAGGCGATTCCCCGCCTCGTCGCGGACGCCCTCACGCAACTGCGTGCCGCGCTCGAGCACACCGTGTATGCCGAAGTGGAGCACCTACTCGCACGACCTCTGACGGCTGAGGAAGCACGAAGCATTGAGATGCCCGCCAGCACGAGTCCCGCCGACTTTGCCTTTTGGCTCAACCACCGCCGCAGGCGTGGCCTTTCGCCGCTGCAGCAGAGTGCTCCCCTTGCTCAGCGCATCCGGGATCTGCAGCCCTTCCAACGCCGTACTCCTGACGAACACCCACTCAAGCTCCTGGTCGAGTACACCAACCTGGCAAAGCATCGGCGGCCGGCCGTCGCAGCGGCTCGCCTTGGCGCGGTGCATCCCGATGCGCCGCATGCGGACCTTGCTGTCTCCCAGCCACTTGAGCGGCGACCTCAGCCCGGCAGCGGACAGCCGCTCCATGTCGACGACGTCATCGCGACGGCACCGCGCCGTGCGTACATCCCCCTCTCCATCTGGACAACTGTGTCACTGCAGCGTCCGCACACTGAGGTGTGGAACATCGCGGTCAAAGAGCTGGAGTATTTGGAGGACTGGGTCCGCACCACAGCCATCCCCATCCTCGTGACGGGGAACCGCAACGTCGTCTCGCTGCCGCCGCAGCTGGACATCTCAACCGGGCACGACAACCTGCGTGGCGAACTGTTGCGTTCAGGAGCCATGTCTGCCGCAAAGAGAGGCAGCCAGCGGATCCAGGCATCTGCAGCTCGTACCGGCCTGGTTGAGCTGCTTGTCCCACTGGCCGGGAGGGACATGAGCGAAACGATCACAGCCTGGGCGGCCGCGCTGACGGACGATGGCGTGCGCGAGCGCGTGGACCGCCTGGTCCGCGCTCGCAGTAGCTCCCGGGATGCGCTCCGAGTTACGGAGGAACTGGTTGCCGAGGCGCGTGCGTACAAGGCCTGCCATGACGAGTCAGAGATGGGTGACGGGTGGGGCAAGAGGGTCTTGCCCCACCCGTCACCCGGTTAGCCGATCAGCTTGTGGAGTGCGGGGGTGCTGACCGCCCCGGTCGTCAAGCCTGTAGCCATGGCCTTGGCCACGGACATCTCGGGGAGGAACATGAGCCCGCCTATGACCACGCCGAAAAATGCGGCGGTCAGCATCACCACAGTGGTGTGCAGTGACAAGAACGGCGGCGATGCTGCAGACGGCAGGCCAGCCGGGCTGGGCGGTTCCGGGCGAGAAGGTATGAGGGTCTGAGGGCCCGAGCCATCGGGAGTCTTCTTGCAGAAGGACGTGCAGAGACGGACGACACCAGCGGTGGTGTCGTCCGCGTGGGGTACCGCCCCGCGTCGGCGGTCTTGCCGCTCTCTGCCTGAGAGCGTCCCAGTAGGGTCGCGGCCCTGACCCAGAGTGGCGTGTCCAGGTTAGTCGCGATGATGGTCTGCGGGGGCGTCATTTGAACTTCATCGTCCGACTGGCGCAGGTGCCGCGATCTGGCCTGACCCGACGGGTGGAGCTCACCCGTTGCTGACATGACGACAAAAGGCCATGTGATTCTCACGCCGGCCGTCGCTCGAGGACGGGAACGACGGACGAACGCAGACCGCTCTCCGCGGTCAGCTGAAGGCCAAGACCGAACCTGTCACTCCCAGGGAGCGCGCCGCCGCTCGTGCCTGACGGCCCTCGAGCTGAGGGCCTGGCGCACCGTCCCCCTCCGGAGGCATGCTCACGCCCTGTGACCATACGAGACCTCGACCGCAGCGTTACATAATTCTGGCGAATGTTATGTACCGTCAGCTAGACTGGGTGGCAGCGTTACATTTTTGACGGCACGGCCGCTCCACACCCCCCTCGGCGGCCCACTGCCCGACCTGTCCCTCGCAACCCGCTTACCGCTTCTGCTCTTGGAGTCCCCAGGTGTCCTCCTCGCGTTCATCCGACGCCGCCGATGAGGCGTCTTCCGGCGCTGCCGTGCCGGACAACTCCGCCCCCACTGTCGCGCCCGCAACCTCGACGGAGCCGTCCGATCCGGCTCCGCGCTGGGCGGGCCACTGGCCCCTGAGTTTCCCTGAAAACGCCAGCCGCCAACACGACGAGGACAGTCAACCCGAGTCAGCTGAGGGCCCGCTGGACGAGCGGGGAACAACCTCCACCACCCCTGACGCGGGAACACCACACACCCTGGCGCGCACCCGCCCTGCGACGCTGCACGGGGCCCGCAACGCACTCAAGCAGCTGATCGACGCCGCCATCCAAGGCCACCCCACCCCCCTGACGCGCGGCCCGCACCACGCTCTGCTCACCACCCCCGCCCACGCAACCGAACTGGGCTGGGACCTCATCCAAGCCCCCACCCACAGCATCGCGGACGCCCGCAGACAGCTCGGGGATCTGGTCCAGTTCGGCGCCGAGGGCCACCCCCAGGTGCTGTGCCGCCACAGGACCCCTGTCGCCGTACTGATCGCCGCGGCCGCGGACGGCACCCCCGCCCCGCCCACGCCTCACGCCGAGCCCGCGCCTGACACAGCGGCCCCGGCGGCAACATCAGCCCCGGACTCCACCCCACCCCCCGAGGGCCTGCAGACAGTCCAGAACCCCCTTCCGGCCACACCAGCAGACGAAGCCGCCAAGGACCTCGCACCCGCGCCGGCAACTACCCCTGCCGAAGCGGCCATTGCCCCCACCATTTCCTCGGAACCGGCAGCCCACGACACGCCTGCGCCTGCCGACACGCCCCGCGCCTCACCCGGCACTGCCCCAGCCCCACCGACCGCCCCCACCGGCCCGCCGGCCGCTGCCGCCCCCACCCCCGGCACTCCCACACGCCAACACCCGGGCACACCGCCGACCGCCCTCCCAGCACCACCCTCGACCCCATCCGAGCCGAGCCCGCCGGCCTTCGCTCCCGCGATGCCCGTCACCGGTCACGAGGCTGCCCTCCCAGCCAGCGGCCCACCTGCCATCGCTGCGCCGCGTACCCCGCGACGCCTGGCCGCGCTCGCCCAAGCCCTCGACACCGTCCTCCCGACCACTGCCCCCACCGGGGAAACCACCACGCCCACACCCCTGATGGGCCTGTCGACCGGCATCCGCGCTCTGGACGACGTCCTCGGCGGCCTCCAACCCGGCCGCTTCTACCTCGTCGCCGCCGCCCCGGGAGCCGGATCCAGCCTGATCGCCACCGCCGCCGCCCGCACCAGCGCCCTCGACCAGCACCAACCCGTCCTGTACGCCGCCTCCGGACTCACCCGCGCCGACATCGCCGCACGCATCGTCGCCGCCCACCTGCCCGTCGACTACCGCCGCCTGCGAGCCGGCCGCCTCACCCCCACCGAACTGGACGACACCGCGGCCCTCCACCACCACTTGGTCCAAGCTCCGCTCTATATCGACGACGGCACCGACCTGACCACCGACGCGATCGCCGAGAGCGTCCCGGACCTGCCGGGCCTGGCCCTGATCGTGGTCGACCGCCTGCAGACCACCGAGGATCCCCGGCTGCCGCTGTCCGGCCCGGCCCAGATCACCGACGCCGCCCAGGCCCTCGCTCATCTGGCCCGCACGCACGATCTCCCTGTCCTCGCCGCCGTCGACACCGACGACCCCCATCTGATCGCCGCGCTCAGCCTCGACATCACTATCACCCTGGCCCGCGACGCCGACCAGATCCACGCCACCGTCACCGAACGCGATCTCGGCCCGCAGGCCACCCTCACTCTCCACGCCGACCTCGCCCACGCCCGTATTACCGACCCCTACGCCAGTTCCGTCACCCCCACTTCAGCACCCCAGACGCCTCCGACTACGACACCGCACGACCCCGCGCCGACCCCGCAGACGCCTCTCCAAGCCCCCACCGGCCCATCCTCGGACCCCACGGCCACCCAGCCCGCCCCGACGCCCCACACCGCCGCCCCACACAGGCCACCGCCCCGCCGCACCACCCCACCTCCGCCCCAGGGCGGCTATGCCAACCGGGACTACAGCTACTTCACCGGCATGATCACCCGCGCCGTCGACGAAGCCCTTCACGACCACGACGGCGACATCGCAGCCGCAACCGAAGCTCTGGTGAAAAAGGCCGTACCGAACGCAATGGCCCTGTTCGAAGCGACCCGCGTCGGCGGAAATTACGAACACACCGTCTACCCGGAAACCCTCGAATTCCTCCGAAAGAAAACCAAGGACGGCGCTGACGAAATCTGGGAAGGTCGCCACAACTGGACCAACACCCACCTCACGGACGCCCTCCAAAACGGCACCCACCCCCCGATCACCGTCAACGCCCTCGACACCAACGCCAGCTTCCTGTCCGCCTTCAAGACCCACCTGCCCATCGGCGCCCTGATCCACGACCCCCACGGCGGCTTCGACCCCAAACGCTCCGGCATCTACCGCCTCCCCACCCGCCCCACCTGGCACCACCCCCACCTGCCCGACCCCATCGGCAACCGCCGTGAAGACGGCCCCGTCCTCCTCGACGACGCCACCATCCGCCTCCTCATCCGCTGCGCCCGCCTCGGCCTGTGCGAAGCCCCGCACATCACCGAGTGCTGGACCTCCGGCACCAGCGAAGGCCTCCTGGAAAAATTCCGACGCGTCCTGACTGAGGCCCGCACAAAGGCCATCGAAGCCGACGACACGGTGACCGTCGAATACATCAAAGCCATGTACTCGAAATTCACCTCCACCATCGGAGAATCAAGCGTCAACCGCGAAATCCGCCGACCCGACTGGATGCACATCATCCGCTCCCAGGCATTCGCCAACCTCTGGTATAAATCCCACCGGGCCCACAGCAACGGCCTGACCGTCGTCCGCGTCCGCGGCACCGACGAACTCCACGTCGTCGGCGACTGGCGCACCGTATTCACCGAAGGCCGCCTCACCACCCAGATGAAACAAAAAGACCAATACCCCCTGCCGAGGAAGAGCGCCCGATAGATGTCGACCGACGGATGGAAAAACTTCGGCAACTACGGCGCAGACCGCGACCCCGGAAACGTCCACGGCAAAATCGCCCTCGCCCGCGCCCTCGAAGACGCCCTCGAACGCATGATCATCGACGGCGGAATCAAATCCCCGGTCGACACCCGCCGCGGCCTGAAAGCCCGCATGCGCTACCTCACCACCACCAAAGGCGGCCCTCAAGCCCTGGCCGACGCCGGCATCCACGCCACCCCTGCCACGATCCGCGCCTGGACCCGCGGCACCCAACGCCCGCGCCCAGCCAACCTCGAAGCGATCGACACCGCCTACTGGAACCTACGAGCCCACAACGTGCTCACCAACCCCGGCGCCCTCAAGCAACACCTCAACCGCAACGGCCGCGGCACCCGCATCGAGATCCACCCCGTCAACCAGGCCATCGTTGACGAGCCACGCCGCCGCGACAACCTGAGGATCCAGCACCGGCAGGTCCGCTACATCTGGGACGACGCCGTCGACGCCCTCGTCGCCAGCGACCTGGACACCATGGAAGACCTCTGGGACGACGTCATCGCCGAACTCGACTCCGACTGGGGCGCCTACACCTACGTCTCCTACATCGGCATCGGCGCCTGACACGACCGCCCGCGGCCAGCCTGACCGGCCCCAAGCGCCGCTCAGTGCCCTGTAAGCCGGGGACGACGCAGGGTTGGGACGCCAGCTGCGGAACCGCGGGTGCGAGAGGCGGGACAGCGTACGCAACGGGTACGGCTGCCCGCGCGCTCGTTCTCCTGTACGCGCCCGGCACGAGGCCGTGGGCCCCTCGGAGCGGCGTCCGGGCACTGGGATGCGTCTTGCGGAATCCGCTTCAACGGACGTTTTCCGCTACGGGATTTGGCCGGATGACTGCAACGATGACGGCATGCGCCAGACGAACGCGGTCGGCTTGGCCCCGCGGTCCGGCGCCCGCCTCCCCTCAGCCTCGTCGGGCCCCGCTGCCGGAGCCCCTGTCGTGCCCAGGAGCCAGTTGTGATGTCCCCCGAAGACCATTCCGAGCGTGCGGGTGCCGCCGTCGACGTGTTCCCGGCCGGCCCCTCTCCTCGCCCGGGAGTGAGGGGAGCAAGCGGCTCAACGGGGCCGAGGCCGCCATGATGACCGTCGTCTTCGCCACGGCGGTGGTCCTGTACCTCACCGGGTCGACGTTCGGCGAGGTCGAGCAGATGGTCGCCGCCGTGGGCGGGCTGGCAGCAGTGATCCTGGCGTCGGCGACGGGCCGGATCCCCGTACGCGCCTGGATCCGGAAGCTCGACAAACAACCTGCCCGCCGCCCGCCCGCCCCGCCGCGACGGCGACCTGCTGCGCCTCGTCCGCCGTGAGCGCCCTACGACGCCGACCACGGGCCTCTCGCAACTTGCCTGCCCGGCCCGGGGATTCGTCCGCCGTACGGCGCCGCGCTCCCGAAACCGGACGAGGCGCGGGTCCCGGGACGCGGCGACGCCCGCACGGGGTGCCGACCCGCTGCGCCACCCAACGGGGCGGCCGCCGAGGTGGCTCGGCCGCACGGCAGGCAACCCCCACGCAGCCCCTGACGGACCGTCGGGCGAGATCGTGCAGGTCACAGCCGACCGGATCGGAAAGACCGTCAACTCACATGATGCGCCCCCTCGGATGGCCGTACCCTTGTGCCATCGCCGCCGCCGAGGGCGGCTTGCTGCGCAGCCGATGGACACCGCGGTATCCACCGGCAAGACCCGAGTACGCCGCCTGCACGTCACGGGGCGGGTACCCGGATCCGCCTGCAGGTCACCGAAGCGACGCCGGGTCAGCCCAGCGACGGACCGCGGTCCGCACCGAGGCGGGCACGGGTGCGTAGCGCTCCGATGGCGCTCTGCTCGCGTACGCCGATCACCGGCCGCGAGCCCACCTCGCGCCGGCCCATGCGAATGAGGCCCTGTGAGCACCATCGACACCCCCGACGAGCACGACGACATCGACGGCATCGAGGTCATCGACATCCGCTCCGGCGACCGCTCGACGCCGTTCGAGCACCGCGTCGAGCCGGTCAGCAAGACCACCAAGGCGATCAAGTTCCTCGAGCAGGAGCACCCCGACGTCCAGATCTCCCCCGCCGCCGTCCGCCGGATCGCGTACGGCGCGGTCGAGCCCGGACTCCTCGAGGGCGTCCGCCTGGAGCGCCACCGCGTCGAGACCGGCTGGCTGACCGTCATCACCTACCGCGCGTACACGCTGATGCTGTCCCCCGCGATCGAGAACGACCGACTCCTCGACGAGGCCCACTACGCGGCCGACCCGGACACCAGCGACCACCAGCGGGTCCTGGCCATGCCCACCGCGCACGACACCGACGCCACTCTCGTCTACGCCGACGCCATGGACGACCTCGTCGCCGCCATCGACCGGGCGTCCAAGCGCGTGAGGGAGAACAACCCGCAGGAAGTCGGCCGACGCATCGTGGAGCGGCCCCTGACGGCCGTCCCTGTCACCTTCCTCAACCCTGGACGCCACCCCGATGACGACCTGAACATCGTCGACGGCAACAGCCGCTGGGCGTCCTGCACCGCCGGCATCACGGTCCCGTCCAGCTCGATCCGCCCCACCAACGCCAAGGACCCTGACAGCCTCCTTCCGTCCCACCTCATGCGGCTCCCCCTCACCGAGAGACGGGATCTCGTCCGCGAGATCGTCAAGAACGCCCACCGCGACATCAACGCCACCACCGGCACGAGCAGGGCCGCCCGTGCCAAGCGCGACCAGGCCGCCAGGCTCCTCAACGCGATGACCGTCCCGGTGCAGGTCATCGTCGGCTACACCGACGACAAACCGGACATGGGCATGCGGCGCTTCCCCGTCGCGGTCCGCTCGCTGCTGATGCGCATGAACGTCGGGGTGAAGTCGTTCGAGCCGTCCTCACAGAACGGCGTCACCGCCGAGGAGATCGTCACCGCCCTGTCCGACGCCGGTGAGTTCGGCGACGACGCACAGGCCGTGCGGGACGTCCTCCTCGGCCGCGCCGACGTCACCGACGCCATGAAGTCCATCGGACTCAACCCCGCCTTCCGCGACCTGCGGTTCACGTTTGTCGTCCAGCAGCTCACCCGTAAGGAGCCCCGGCTGAACGCAATCATGGCCGCGAAGCTCGACAAGCGCCGCCTCCAGGTCTCCCACCGCAGCGGCCCGATCGTCGAACTCGGCCTGCGCTCGTACTCCAGCCTCTCCAAGGAGAAGATGGCGCCCGTGCGCACCGCGCTGGACACCGGCTGCCTGTGGCAGGCGCTCGCCGACCACGAGTGGTCCGTCGAGAACATCGACAACGACCAGGCCGTGGACGACCTCCTCGAGCGCGCCGACAACGACATCCCCGCCCGGCTGCTTCTCGGCGTGCTCGCCATGATCACCCTCGTCACCAGCGGCTACCTCCTCGCCCCCGGCGGCTCCGCCGAGCAGATCGTCGGCAACATCAAGGTCATGCGCGCCAGCGTCGGCACGGTCATCAAGACCGTCCTCGACAAGAAGGAGGGCCGGCAGGTACTCGCGGACGCGATTAAGCGGATCCGGGCCGGCCTGCGCCCGCAGTGGTGGGCCGACGGCCACCTCGTCGAGCAGGACGGCTGGAAGGGCAGCGACTTCAACGCCCACCTGCGCCTCGCCGCCAACCACGGGTTCGACCCCGAGGGCTACCAGAACGACCCCACCGCCACCGAACTCGAGGACAAGGCCCTCACGGCCTTCCAGGGCTCCCTCACCACGGCAGCCGCCGAACTCGACGACCTGATCGCCCTGCGCAAGGAGAACGGCACCGACACCAAACTCCCCTGGATCGCCGTGGAGCCGTCCGTCAAGCAGCTCCGCTACATGGGCAGCGACCTCGGCGGCATCTCCGAGGCCGAGCCGCGCTGATGACCGACACCACCTGGACCGGCGTCGTCGCCATCACCGACGACCGGTACGCCATGCTCGCCCGGCTCACGGGCCAGTGGCTCGTCGAACCGCAGCCC
Organism: Streptomyces sp. NPDC047869; assembly: GCF_040704065.1. Taxonomy (NCBI): domain Bacteria; kingdom Bacillati; phylum Actinomycetota; class Actinomycetes; order Kitasatosporales; family Streptomycetaceae; genus Streptomyces; species Streptomyces sp. NPDC047869. The sequence goes on along the minus strand of NZ_JBEYRK010000034.1, from coordinate 6,996 downwards.
GAACCGATCCCCATCGGCGAGGACTCCGGGTACGAGGACAAGGCCATCTACATCGCGGTCAACCGCAACGGCAACGCCTGCTACTGCGGAAAGACCGCCCCCACCCGGGCCCTGAACCGGGGGGCCGCCGCGACCAGGCTCAGCCAGCACATCAACACCAGCACATCGAAGCGGGACGAATGGGTCGAGTACTGGGTGATCCCGCTGCGTGATGCCACCCCCGGCCACGTCGTCTCCGCCCTGGAAAAAAACCGTGGCCGCGCGCCTCGGGATCCCGCTCGTGCACCGGACGCGCATGCCGCACCGGCGCACATGACCCCTCGGCCGGCCGAAACCACAGCCGGCACCGGAAACACACATGGGCCCCCGCACTGGGAGAACGGTGCCGGGGGCCCACCCGCTCCGGTACCAACAGCCCGGTCCCGCACCCGAGTCGACCAGGGTCCCGAAAGGGATCCGGCCCTACCCCGCACACGGCCCCGACAGGGGGCACGCCCCCGCCGGCCAGCGGCTGGCCTCTTCCCGATCGAAGTGCTGCTCCCCGTCCGCCCTTGCCGCGGCTGCGCACCAACCTGACCACCAGGGCACTGGGCGCCGCCTGAGGGGCTTTCACAAATTCACACTTTCACCCACGCGCCCATGCGAGAGCGTGCGGCCGTACGGCGCCGCCCGCCATGTGCTGCGCCCCGGGCGAGGTCGTACGTCGGGTGCCCACCGGGACCCGGCTGTGGTGACGAGCAGCAGCCGGCCGTGTCGTATGACCGCCTTGCCTCGGTGCGCGCCGAGGTGGGCAGGGCGGTGTCGGCGGCCAGCGCGTTGGGGGAGGAGCGGCAGGTCGGGCGGGTGGCTATGGCGGATTCGCCATAGCCGGTCCGCCGGTGGTGGCCGGCGGGTCTACGGTGCGGGGATGAGCGACGAGGTGGCGCCGGCCGGCGCGAGCGTGCTGCCCGAGGTCGACGACGTCCTCGCGGACGTCCTGACGGCGCAGGGGGAGGCGGGCGTACGGGCGTTGGGGCTGCTGCGGGACGCCCACCGGGTCCTGGCCGGGGCGGGGTTCGTACGGCCGGCGGAGGTGGCTGCGGCGTGTGTGCGGTCCGCGGCGGACGCGCTGCTGGGCCTGCCCGGAGCCCCGGTCACGGTGGGACTGAAGCCCGCAGCGGAAGCCCTGCTGGCCGCGGTGGATGCCGTCGCGCCCCCTGCCGCCGAGGTTTTCGTCCCGGCCGTCCCGGCCGTCCCGGCAGGCGCCGGGCCCTCGGCCGGTGAGGCCTCCCGGGCCGCCGAAGCCGGTTCGGCCGGTATCGACGACGACGCGGCTGGTGGCGTGTCCGCCGGGGCGAGTGCGGCGTGGGAGCGGGTGACGGCCGCTGCGGATGTGTTGCGCGACGAGCTCAACCGCCCGGGCCGGTATCACCAGGCGCGGGCGCGGGGCATCGTCGAGCGGCTGATGAAGGTGGAACTCGGTGCGGCGCAGGAGACGGCGCTGGATGTGTGGGGGACCGTCTACGGGGTGGCCTCGGGGATCCTGCACGGCCGTGCGGCCCACGTCGGCGAGGCCGCCGTCCTGTACGCGGACATCCTCGGCGCGGCCCGCAACCTGCTGGTGCCGCTCCCGGACCGTGCGGCCCGTGTGCTGGAGCTGGTCGCCCTCCAACACCCGGAAGCCACCGAGGCGAAGGAGCTCGCCGGCTGGGCGGACCCGCGCGCCACCGACTTCTTCTTCCGCTCCGGCCCGGCCACGGCGTGGCTGAACGTGCTGCAGGAGCACGCGCCGCACCTGCTGATGCCGGACGGGGCGGCCGGCGGACGGTGGCCGGCCGCCCCGTTCCTCGACCACGTCGCCGCCGCCGACCCGGATGCCGTCCGCACCTGGCTGAGTGAACCCGCCGACCAGGGGGCCCCCGGTGTCCTGCGCGCCCAGCAGATCGCCGCCACCGGCCGCCTCGCCCTGGACGCGCTGCTGGGCGTGGCCGTACGCCGCTGGGACGCCGTCGATGCCGCCCAGCTCCAGGCCGTGTTGGCCGGCCCCGGTGCCCGGGAGGGGGGCGGCCTGGAGGTGGGGGCGACCCTGCGCCTGGCCGCGAGGTGGGCCCGCGCGGTTCCCCGCGCCGAGCGGACGGGGCAGTGGATCGGTGTGGTGGAGGGGCTGCTGACCGGCGCGGTCGAGGACGAGCACACCGGCCACCTGGCACTGCGGACTGTCGCCGAACGCGCCGCCGCCGAGACACAGACCTCCGGCGGTGCCGCCGGGGAGCCTGTGGCGGTCGGTGTGGTGGACGAGAAGGAGATGCGCGAGCTGGCCCCCCTGGAGGGCGCGTCCCGTCTGCCCGACCACGACGTCGCCATGCTGGTACAGGAGTTGGCGTGCACCGCCTACCCGGCCGGCCGCCGCGGCCCCGCGCACCGCAATATCGGCGCCATCCGGGTGGTCTTGGCCAAACTGCTCGCCCAAGATGTCGAGTTGACCGCCGAGGAGGTCCGGCCGGTCGTCTTCCACACCGACCTGGACCAGGTACAACTCGGTGACACCGCGGCGTTCGGCGGGCCGCGGCTGGCGCGCGCCGTGCTGGACGTGGCCGCGGCGGACGCGGACGCCGGCACCGGCCTGGCCCAGCGCACCCGCCAGTTCCGGCGGGTAGCCGGCCTCGATGCCCGCCTCCACACCCGCCTGATGGCCGCGCACCTCGCCCACCGTCCACCGGCCGCCGGCGCCCTGGACGGCCAGGAATGGTGGCAGGAAGGCCTCGCGCTCGTCCCGCAGGCCCTGGCCGCCGGTCCCGACCCGGAGTCGGCGCGCCTCGTCGAGCTGGTACTCGCCGCCTGCCCGCCCGAGCACACAGCGCAGCTGGAGACGGACGTCCGTACAGCCCTGGGCACCCCGCCGCCCGCCACCCTGGTCGAGGAGGTGCTGCCCACCGACGCCGATCAGGTTGACGGGAGGGCCGAGCCGCTCGCCGGCTGGCTGCGGGTGTGGGACTGGTCGCCCGTCCTGACCTCCACGGTCCTTCAGGGCTGGGAGGTGTTCCTTCAGGCGCTGCGCTGCCTTGAGCCCGCCGGCCCGTCCGACCCACGCGCCCAGGCCGTGCTGGAACCGAGCAAGACCACCACGGCCCTTCAGGCCGAGGACCTGGTGGAACTGGCGGCCGGACAAGGGCCGGTGGCCACCGCGGCCCGGATCACCGCCGCCCCGGATGCCGGCGTCGACGGGTACGCGATAGTGCTGCACCGCCTCGTCGCCACCGACCCGGCCGCCTGGACGACCGACGTGCCCGCCGTCCTGGCCGCCCTTCAGCGGCCGGAGCTCGCCGCGTTCTACCTCGCTGCGGTAGCCGCCCACGCCGACCGCCTCGGCGCCTTCCCGGACGGTGCGCTGCCGGCGGCCGTCGCCGCAGCGCTCGAGGTACGCCGCGGCCTCGGCGAGATCGCCCCCACCGTCGGCTCCGACGGCGTACGGCGCCGGCCCGCTGGGGTGTTCTTCGCCGACCAGGCGCTGTTCGACCTGCTCACCGCTGCCTGGCGCGCCGATGCCCTCGCCGGTGACCAGGACAAGGAAGCCATGGCGTACATGAAGGCACTGGTCGCCCCACTCACCCGCCCCGCCCCCGCCGCGGAGACCAAGAACGGCACCACCACCTCGGTCGCCGCTACCCCGGCCCCGGCCAGCGGCCCGGGCGCCGCTGCTTCGGGAACCGCAGGAGAGGCGACGACGCCGACGCCGGTGGGATCGGATCCGGAAGTCCGGGCGCTGGGCTGCCTGCTGGAGTACGCCGCCCACCGGGCCCGTACCGCCAGCGAGATGCCCGAGGACGTCCTGGACACGGTCGCCGGCGTCCTGGCCGCGCACGCCGACCAGGAGGCTGTGGCCACCGCGTTCGGGGTGCACCTGCCGGCCCTGCACCGGTACGCGCCCGCGTTCGCCGCCGCCCACCGCACCGCCCTCTACGGGATCGAGCCCGGCCGGCCATCGCCGGCCGCCTCCTGGCTGCGCTGGGGAGGCCCCGATGGGCAGCTCCTTGCCGCCCTGGACCGCGTCGAGCTCCTCGCCGCGCTGCGCGCCGCTGTGCCCGGCGCCGCCGAGCACCTCGCGCACGCCCTTCTGGCCGACCCCGCACTCCTGGGCGAACCCGCCGTCTGGTGGACCGAGTTGGCGGCCGGCCCCGGCGACGGCGTGGCCGAGGTCTCCCGCCTGCTGGAGGCGATCGCCGCCCGCACGCCGCACACCGGCGACGACGGCCCGCTCCCGTCGGCCGAGCAGACGCGGTTGGGGTCGGCGGTGGACCTGTGGCGGGCCGCGCTCGCGGCCGGCCTGCCGGCAGGTGCGCTCGTTGGCGCGGGCGCCTTCGCGGACGCGGCCGTGGAGGAGACGGTGTGGCTTGAGCTGATGCGGGCGAGCGCCGAGCACTCTCCGGCCCTGACCGACGCCGATCTCGTCGCCGAACGCGCCGCCGCCCACCCCGATCGCGCCGACGCCCTGCTCCTGGCCGCGCTGCTGGTCGCCCAGGCGCCCGGGACGTGGCGGGAGACGGCTGTACGACGCTACGCCCGCGCCCTGCTGGACGCCGCGACCGCCCTGCCCCCCGGCGAACGCCCCTGCGGGGTGCAGGAGCTGAGGACGGCGCTGGTCAACGCGGGCGACGTCGGTGCCGCTGCCCACCGGTGAGCTACCCGGCGCCGCGCCCGGCCCACCGCGGCGCCAGCCGCAGCCGTTCACGAGCACGAGCCTGAAGGGAGCCGGCATGCTGGGAATCCGCGTCCACATCAAAGGGCCGGCCCGACAGAAGCTCGGCGCCGAGCTGAAGAAGGCGTACGACAAGGGAGCCTCGGTCCGGACCCTCGCCCAGGGCTGCGGCCGTTCCTACGGCTTCGTCCACCGCCTGCTCACCGAAGCCGGTACCACCATGCGCTCGCGCGGCGGCCCGAACAGCCGGAGCCGGACAGCCCGCTGACGCGCGACGCCACCCCGGATACGCCCCAACCAGCTGATCTTTGGGGTCTTCCGGAAGATGCGCCGCCGCTGTGCGTAGCTGCCCGACATCCGCGTCCGTTCTCGCCTCAGCTGCGCGCCCTGGCTGTCCGCCGGGGCAACCTGCGTACGGCTGTAGACCGCGGCCGCGGCCCTTCCCGAGGAACGGTCGGACCGAGGATTTCGCGGCGACCGTTTACGACCATCTGCCAGCGGGCGCCGGTGCACAGGGGCGCCTTGCGGAGCCGCGATGACGCAGCACCCCACAATCCATGACCGGTGCGACTTCACGCGCGCCCGAAATACCGAGGAGCAGCGGGCGGTCGAGGATCGAGGGCGCCGGGTCTGCCCCGGCGGACACGCACACACGTGGAAGCTCACCGAGGCGGGCACACCCGAACTCGGTGTGCGGGCCGGGGCGCTTACCAGTCGTCGAAGGTCTGCCGGTCGCCGGGGCTGAGCTTGAAGTTAGGGTTGTTTCCGCACGGTGGGCCCGCGTTGGCGGCCGGTCTGTTCCCGAGCCGGGCATGGAGGTTGCCGGGGCGGGCAGCTAGCATGCTGGTTGGGCCTGACCAGCGCGATCACCGGCAGATGCGGCCCGTCACGCAGATTTCGCCGTCGAGCGGACCCTGCGCAGGCCGCTGAACTGCAAAAAATCTTCCCTGGTTCCCCAACTTCCTTTCCCTGTAAGGGAGTTGCCTGTTTGCCATTCACGTTTCCGCAGGTCAGATGGATTCGGAATGGTCTGTTCCGCGTCGACGGGGGCGCCTGGGTGTGCCAGAGTAACTGGCGGTGAATCCCTTCCACACCAGTCCGGGGAGTGTTTTTGAATCCGGCCGGGTCCGAAACACTCGGACCCCGGCAGTCCGGCCGAAACCGGGCATGGGAGGGAGGCGCTCACATGTGGTGTGGGCACCGTAAGAAGGACTGTCAGCGGGACACCCCGGCGCAGCGGACATCGGTTCCGCGGCACCAGTTCCGATCGGCAGAGGAGCGTCAGCGGACCGGTACGTACACGGCCGTCGTGATCGCGCTGTACTGGACGGTCAAGCTCGCCGGGGCGATCCCCTGGCAGGCGTTCGGCCCCTGGCACCGGTAACCACCGGGCGCCAGGAGACGACACCGCAAGGAACGCAAGGGCCCTCTCTGCTGGCCGGCACGGGGGCCCTTCGCGCGCACACCGTCACCGCCCTCGCCCGGAGGCGGGAGGCGGCGACGTCGCGTCCCCATCATGCCAATCCCGCCCGGGGCAGCACCAGTGCCGTATACGGGCCCTCGCCGGGCCAGTTCAACACGGAGGACCGGTGCCCCGTTTTGGTGCCGTCTTGCAGCCGGTCCCGTCGATGGCAGCGGGTGACGGTGCGCCGTTGGACGACATCCGGGGCGCAGGCGCGGCGATCTGGTCATTGACACTGACGGGTGATGCTCACTCCGTTGCTGGCATGAGTGACGAAGAGCCATGTCGTTCTCACGCTGACTGCCACTGAATACACCAGAAATGTGCGCCGCCCTCTCGGTGAGTTACATAATCCCTCTGGGATATTTTCTTTCACCTTTTCAGGCATCGAATGTTTCACAAGAGGTCCAGACCACTACTCCCAGCACGAAGAGTAGCCGTTACATAAATTATGCACCGACTCGAGAGCGTTACATAATGAGTACACATCAGGTGAAGGAGAGGCGCCCGGAGGGCGCTTCAATGCAAGTCAGCTCCACCTCGTCACTAGCAGTCGAGACCCAAAGAGATAAAATCGCAGCTCAAAAGCACACAAGAGCACCAAAGCCCAAGCGATGCCGCTACTTCAATTATGTAACTGGCCAGCGGGGGCCGGCACTTGCCACCTAGCCAGCTTGTAACGCTGCGGAGCGGCGTTACAAAACGTCGCGGAGCGACGGTGCAACTCTCCGTCACGTAGTGACGGCGCGTCACGTCTCCGGAGGAGGAGCGCGCGCTCGGCGCCGAGGTCTCCAAGGCGCTGAACCCCGCCCAGCAGGTCCTCAAGATCGTCAACGACGAACTGCTGACCATTCTCGGC
>NZ_JBEYRK010000033.1:0-102796 GCF_040704065.1 Streptomyces sp. NPDC047869 | reverse complement strand
AACCGGCCGGACGCAGTGCTGTGCCGCACCAACATCGGCGCCATGGCCGAAGTCATGCGCCTGCTCACCGCCGGCCACCGCGTCGCCCTCACCCGGGGCGGGCAGCAGCTGGCCGCGCTCGCCCTCGCGGCCCGCGATCTCAAGGACGGCCGCCGCACCTCCCACCCCGAACTCGTACTCTTCGCCTCATGGGGAGAGTTGCAGGACTACGCCGCCCACGATCCTGCCGGTCGTGACCTGCAGCCCTTCGTCGACCTCGTCGACACGCACGGCCCCGACGCCATCCTCGCCGCCGTCAACCAGCTCACCGACGAGACCCACGCCGACGTGACCGTCTCCACCGCCCACACTGCCAAAGGCCGCGAATGGCCCACCGTCCAGATCGGCAACGACTTCCCACCGCCCAAGGACACCGACCAGCACGACGACCAAGGACGCCCCGTCCCGGAACCCGTCAGCGACACCGACGCCCGCCTCGCCTACGTCGCCGTCACCCGCGCCCGCCACCACCTCGACCTCGGTGGCCTCTCATGGATCAACCCCCACCCACCGCGCTGAGTGACTCAGCTTGTTGTTTAACCACAGGCGTTCGGCGAGGTCGAGGCAATGGTGACCTGAGCGGTCCAGGACCCGGGTTCCCGGGGCGGATCCCAGGTCACGTTGACGCGTACTTTGTGGAAGTCGTGTGCGAGTCCCATCACCATGGTCGCCGCGGCGGCCCGTGCCTCGGCTGGGTCAGCGGTGACCGGAACGTCGGCGAGATGCCCGCAGAGCATCCCCCCTTCCGCGGTGAGGACACTGTGACGCCAGCCTTCTGGCGTCGTGAGCAGGACGATGCCCTTCGGCATGCCGAAGGGAGGTCGTCTCTTCTTCTCCCGCTTTCGTCTGACCATGGAGGCATCCAACCTCGTCGGCTTACTGACGGTTCAGGGGGGGGAGCTTCAGGGCCCTCGGGGAGGATCGGAACGGTCAGTAGCGACATCTGGCCGATCTTGATTCAGGTTCGATGACTAGCCCTGTTTCTGCTGTCAAGGCCCCTACGGGGCCCGCACCGCCCGACCGCGCTGCATCCCTTCCACACTCCCCGGCTGCCGGACGCAATCCGCAGGCCGTGGAACGTGAAGAGGACGCGGTGCGCGCGGCGACCGCAAGAGACCCCTTGGCCCCCGCAGCCGTCAGACACGCAGCGCAGGACGACGCCCCGGACCGGACATCACGGTGCGAGGAAGACAACCCCGCTGCGGTCTTCCTGCATCCGGGCCACCCGGACAGCAGCGCCGAAGGCGATGCCACGGAAGTACTCCGCCTTCACCTGCTCGACCGGAATGATGTCCTCCTCCGCCACAGCCCTCAAGTGTGCCTTGACGCCCTTCTCCCACACGACGGCCGACACGCAGGGACGGGAGATCCACGCGTCGAAAAGGACCGCCTGGGCGATCTTGGCCTCGCCCTCGTGCGCCATGATCCGCTTCCGGACCTGCGCTTTGTCCTCCTTCTTCGTCCGGCCGACCTTGACGTACGACAGCTTCGAGCACATGGACCGGAAGAACAGGACGTACAGCCGGTCACCGACGACGTTGAGCGAACCCCCCTTGTACTCCAGGTCCCTCCACGACTGGTGCCGTACCGCCGCGACGACCTCCGCGGGCGGCAGACGCCCGGTGTCGAAGTAGTCGCCCAGCAGTACCTTCGCCGTCATGGAGTCCAGGTAAGGGTTCCTGTACTGCACGTTCAGCCTCGTCGTCGGCAACGCCTGCTGCTCCCACTGCGGCGCATCGGCGACGGATTGCTGCTCGTCGCCGAAGTACTGCTCGGTGTAGAGGTCCTCTTCTCGCATGTCCGAGATTGTGGTGCGGCAGCGCCGCCGGCAGAAGAGCACCTCGGCCAAGGGTCACTTGCCGGATACCCCGTCCCGGCAAAGGCGATGCCCCCTACAGTGCTCCCATGGCCTATGACGAAGAGACCGGGACCATCCGGGACGTGTTCGTGGTGGAACGCCCGGCTGGGACGAGCCTCTCGGATTCGAGCAGTCCCGGGGGAATCAGCGCCCTCCTGCGGGACGCCGCTAACGTGCTCGCTGGACACGCCGTGCTCTACCCGGCCGACGCCGAACTCGACGAGATCAAGGCTGAGGCGAGAGAAGAAGGCCGCCAGGAAGGCGTCGCGAACGGCGTAGTGATCGGCGTCGCCGCCACCGTCGCCGCCGCCGCGCTCGGTGCCGTCGCCGTGAAGGCCGCGCCGCACATCAAGAGCAAGCTCAACGGCCTCAGGTCGAAGCTGAACCGCAAGCCCGAGGACACCGCCGAGACGGGCCCCCTCCAGGCCGTGCCGGAACCGCCCGCCACGAAGGACGAGGAGCCCCCGCGCCGAAATCGGCACCTGCGCGTGGCGTGAACTCCAGATCGTCCTGGAGTTCGTCAAGCGCAGCGACGACGCCAAGGGCTTCGTCGTCCTGCCGCGCCGCTGGTGCGTGGAGCGAACACTGTCGTGGATCTGCCAGCGCCGGCGCTGCGTGCGCGACCCGTCCCTCGCCCGAACGGCGCCCGGGGCTTCCTGGGATGCGGTAGCAGCGAACTGCGCGAGTGGTCGGATGCGTGCAGATGGCAGCGAGATTCCCCCGACATCGGGCACAGGTGCACTTCGTGCGCCATACTGACGCGATGGGGGCGCTTCCAGAGCCGCAGGGCCAGCAGCGTGAAGTGGTGTATCTGACGGCGCAAGGCCATCTGGTGGTCCTGGGAACCGCAGGCAGCGGCAAGACGACCATGGCGGTACACCGTGCCCGCTATCTGTCCGAGGCACCGGGGATCGGGGGCCGGACGCTGCTGGTCACCTTCAACCGGGCGCTGGTCACGTACCTGCGGGCCATCGGGGCCTCCGGCCCGCATTTGACCGTGGAAAACTACCATCTGTTCGCCCGGGGCTACCTCAAATATGCGGCCGGGCAGCACGTCTCCATCTGCGCCAGCAAGCAGTCCCTGGTCGACAAGGCACTGTCCGAGGTCCGCAACACCAGTCGCCGAGCGGTGGCCAGCCGACCGCTGGGCTTCTTCATGGACGAACTGCACTGGATGGCCGGTCACGGCGTCACTGGTGAAGACGCTTACGTCAACGGTGCACGCCGGATCGGCAGGGGGACGGCCTTGGCCCCCGCGGACAGGGCGGTGGTCTACGACGTCTACCGCCGGTACATCGAGTTACGCACCCAGGCCGGGTACGGCCAGGACTGGGATGATCTGGCCTCCGTCGTCCTGGCGGCGCTCGCAGCGGATGCCACCGCTCGCCGCTACAAACACGTCGTGGTGGACGAAGGGCAGGACTTCACCCCCGAGATGATCCGCTCTTTGGCCGCAGCGATACCTGCCGACGGATCGTTGTCGTTCTTCGGGGACTACGCCCAGCAGATTTACGGCAGCCGAATGTCGTGGCACTCCCTGGGCCTGAGGGTGACCCGGCAGGTCGAGTTCGAGCAGAACTACCGCAACAGCCGCCAGATCGCCCAACTTGCCCAGGCCATCTCTGACATGCCGCACTTCCGTGACGAGGTCGACCTGGTCCAGCCTAAGGCTCCAACCGCTGACGGCCCTCAGCCCACGATCGTCACAGCCGCCAGCAAGGTGGAACAGATCCGCCGCGCAGCGGAGTTCGCCAACGGGTTGGCAGCAGACCAGCAGGTCGCTGTTCTCATGCGCACCCGCGGGCACGAGAACGAGCTGGTGCGTCACCTCGATCCGCGGCACCGCATCAGCAGGCTGCACCGGGACTTGACCGTGTGGCCGCCAGGTCCAGGCGTGTACTACGGCACCTACTCGGCGGCCAAAGGCCTGGAGTTCGACTCGGTCATTCTGCCGCTGTGTGACGCGGATGAACTGCCCAAGGCCTCCGAGGTCGAGTCGCACGGGCTGGAGGAGGCCAAAGCCCGCGAGGCGCGCCAGCTGTATGTGGCGGTGACTCGTGCCCGCACCGGATTGATCATCTTGCGCTCGGGCGCGTTGACGCCTCTGCTACCCGACGAAGCGTCAGATCTCTTTCTCAGGCTCGCGTCATGATCGAGATCTGGGCCGAAGCACAGCGCCGTGGGATCACGCGGCTGTGTCACTTCACCAAGTCCGCGAATCTGGCCCACATCCTGGCCACCGGCGAGATACGCGATGCGGTGACCCTGCGGGCGGGCACTGAAGGGTTCAGGCCTACAGACCTGGCACGTTTGGACGGCTACCCAGACCACGTCAACTGCAGCGTCGAGTACCCCAATACCTGGTACCTGGACCGGGCCAGAGCCGAGGATCCGCACTTTAAGGATTGGGTCGTTCTGCTCCTGGATCCTGCACTGCTTGCCCTGCCGGGAGCGAAATTCTGCCCCTACAACGCTGCTCGAGGCCTAGGAGGCGGCATCAGCAGCGGTTTTGCCGCCTTCGCTGCTCTGTTCCAAGCCACCGTTTCCGGGAACGCTAGGCGGACCCGCACCGCCCGGCATCCCGACTGGTGGCCCACCGACGACCAGGCCGAGGTCCTGCTCCCCGGCCCGATTCCGCTCAGCCACGTGCACGGCGTCGTCGTGAAGGACGCTGCGCAGGCCGAGCTTGAACGCTACCGGCTCACTCAACACCTCGACATGGGCACGGTGTTACCGCCGCTGATCATCGCCCCCGCCCTCTTCGACAAGTATCTGCTGAGCCAGACCGTGCGGGCCGGACACCGCCCCGCGGAGCTCCCCTTCCTCCCCTGACCGACTCTGGCAGAGTGACCCCGTGAACCGTGAACCGCAGCCGCATCCCTGGCTTGATCGTGCCGTCGGCATGGTGCTGGCTGCCGCGGTCGGCGATGCCCTGGGCTGGCCGTACGAGCGCCGAGACCGCACCCGCCGCCTGCCTGCGGACAGCGGCCCCAATCAGTTCGTCGCCTGGGAACGCATGGCGGGCAACCGGTTTCGGCCGTTCACCGAGGTGGTCAAGGCCGGTGACTACAGCGACGACACCCAGATGATCATCGCGGTCGGGCGAGCCCTGCTCACCGCCGGCGACGAATGGCTCACCTGGCTACAACGAGTCGAATGGCCTCTCCTACCGTCCTACGAACGCGGCGCGGGTGCCAGCGTCAAACGTGCCTGCAAAGCCTGGGCCCAGGGACGTTCCCCGTGGACCGTCGCTGGCAGCGACGTGCGCAAGTACTTCGACGCCGGCGCCAACGGTGCCGCGATGCGGGTAGCGCCGCACGTCATCCGCCATCACACGGACGCCCGGTTCGACGACCTCGCCATCGAGGTTGTCCGCGACGCCGCCACCACGCATGGCCATCCCCGAGCACTCCTCGGTGCCATCGTCCACGCCCACGCCTTGTGGCTGAGCATGCGCCAGCCCGCCCCCTTGTCCTACGGATGGCTGATCGAGGCACTTCTGGACAACGCCGCGCAGTGGCAAAAGCCGATCTTCGAGTCCCTGGCGGACGAGTGGAAGAACCGCGCTTCGCACACACTTGAGCACCCCTTCGACCGGCTGTGGCTGACCACCGGCCGCGAAGTCGAGGAGCTCCTCGCACTCGCGCACAAGGAACTCAGAGGCGGCGCTGTCAGCGCACCGAGCGTCTTCCTGAAGTCTCAGGGCCTCACGGGCAAGTCCCGCGGTTCCGGGACCCTGTGCGCCGTCGCAGCCGCCTACCTCGCCGCCCGCTCAGCCGCCAGCCCGGAGCACGCCCTCACCTCCGCTGCCCGTCTGGAGGGTGCGGACACCGACACTCTTGCCTCCATGACGGGCAGCCTGCTGGGAGCAGCACTGGGACAAGAATGGCTGGGCTCCAACGGACGCAACATTCAAGACCGACCCTTGCTGGTAGCTCTCGCACAGGACCTCCTGGTGCCATCCTTGCCACCTCGCCTGCAGCCACCCTCACCACAGCAGGCTCGCGCGGCGCTGGCAGAGTTCAACGACCAACTGGCCGACGCCGTTCCGGGAAGCGTTATCCCCATGCCCTACCAGCGCACCGCCCAGGTCAAGGACCACGAAGAAGCAAGTGCAGGGCAATGGAAAGCACGCCAGGCCCTGCTGCTCACCGACGACGGGCAACAGCTGCACCTCCTGCATTCCGTGCACCGTGCCACGCCCCCGCAAGCCACGCATCCGGGTCCGCCCAACGCACAACTCCAGGGCGCCTATCTCGCCGTGACCGACGTCCAGCGCGTGCGGCAGGTCCTGGACCTGGTCTTCGGCCTTCACCCAGACCGCTATGGGCAAACCTGGGTCGCCTACGGCAACCTCGTCATCGCCGAGGACGCCTCCCCCGTTCCTCCTCCGGCCTCAGCGCCACGCGCACAGCTGCGCCTGACGTCCGAGCGTCCGCAGGAGATCTGGCAACGCGCCCAGGAGCACGATTTGCCGGGCTCGGTGGACAACAGGCACACCAACTTCCTGTTGCACGTGGACCCCTGGCTTACCGTCACCCTCAACCGGCCAGGACACCGCCCGGCTTCCGAGCGGCCCGACTGACGTCGCACGACCTCGCGGGCCAGCTCACGGCGCTGCAGAACACCAGCATGGCTTCATATGCGTGGCCGAGAACCTGCCCAAGCCATCCCACACCCCGATGGCAGCCGCTGCCCTGCAGGTACTCGACAAGCTGCGCCTGCACTGCGTCATCACGACGGAACGCTGGCTGCCCGAGTGCGGCCGCATCGTCGAGCACTGGCGCACCCGGCAGGAATGCTCCGCCAACGAGGCTCCGCAGATGACCACCATGCTGGGCGATCTGAACAACCCCATGCGCGTCATCCGCCCCGACTTCGACCGGGTCCGCCACTCCGCCGCCGAGGACACCGACAGAACGCCAGGGGGTGAACCACAGGCAGACCTCCTCGAGTTGGCCCATGAAGTGGTTCGCCAACATCCGCATGCCGCAGCACGTCCAAATCATCGCGGACTTGCTGTCCCGGGCCGGCGCCTCGCGTCTCGGTTCAGGCCCCACAAGTGACCTCAACTACGGCCAGGCGCAGGGGCCGTAACCCTGGCGGCGTGCACGACAGGACCGCCATGGCCAGCGAACCCGCTACGTTCCCCCAAGGCCCAACACCTCTGACCAGCACAAACCCCGCACCCGCTATAGCAGTCGGCGTGAGAATGACCTGGCCTTTCGTCACCCATGTCAGCAACAGGTGAGCACCATCCGTCAGTGCCAACTACCAGGTCACCGAGGCTGTACCACTGACATTCAGATGACGATGCCCAGCTGACACTTCCCCGCAGACTGTCACCAGGGATACCGGGTCGGGCTCTGGCTGAAGAACCAACGAGCAGCCGCCCGGCGAGCGGCGGAGAACGAACAGCGGCGCGCCGAAGGGCTGCCCGCGGCGTCGACGGCCGGCACACTGCCGCAGGAGCGGCGCGAGCAATTGGACGACATTCACCCCGCATGGTGCCCCGCCTGGCCCATCGAATGGCAACGCTGCTTCCACCTCACCCGACAACACCTCGACACCGGCGGCACACCCCCCACCAAGCCCGGCCTGGTCGTGCACCAAGGCGAAGACCTCGGCCGATGGGTACGGGCGCAGCAGCTCGGCTTCGACAACCTCACCAGCGCCCAGCAGTGGCTGTGCGAGCACGTCCTCGGGATCGAGCCCGCAGCCGACGACGAGAAACCGGCACCGCGGCGCAGCCAAGCCGAAAAATGGGCCCTCAACTACGCGGCTGCCCGCCAGTACTACGAGCTTGAGGGGCACCTACGGGTGCCGAGGAAGTGGGTTGAGCGGATCATCGTCGGCGGCGATACGGACAGCGGGAACGACGGCGAGAAGGTGGAGCCGGAAGAAGCGCCGGCAGGTGGCGCGGTGGACGCGAGTTGCCCGGCGGTGATGAGGGTGGTCGGGATACCACGATGCGCCGTGCGCGGTCAGCGTCGCCTCTTCCGCGACGCTCGGGGGCCTCGTCCAGCGGGTTGGCGACCTTGCCCGGCATGTCGTCGAGAGTGACCGTCAGCTCCGGGATGGCGAGTGCAACCACCCAGTCGGCCCTGTTGTCTCAGGAGATATGACTCCCCCCTGGCCGCCGCCCTGGAATTACTGCGACGTAACGACGCCGGACCCGTGCTCTGGCGCGCGGATCGGCAGTCACACGAAGTGCCTGGCTCACCTCACACCCGCCGACCGTGCCGCCTACCTGGCCGGCCTCGTCCCCGGTGCCGACATCAACCTCCGTGGCACTCGCATCACCGCTGCGCTTCTGGGCCAACTCCTGGACGACCGGGAGCGCGGGCAGCGCGTCCGGCCCCCATTCCTCGGCGGGGGGGGCGATGTGCAGTTCGTCTGCTCGGGCGATTCGCTCAAGCGTCTCAGGAGGCCAGGTGGTCATGGGGCGCTCTCCTTCGGAAGTGAGACTGTGGTCTGCTCAGCTGTTGCGGAGGTCGCGGCGGCGACGAGTGCAGGATTGTCCGACCCGCTGGCGCGTGATGCCGGCGCGCCGCCACCCGACTCCTGTCAGCCGGTGAAGGCGGCAGGGCTCGTCGTTCTGGTTACCAGGCGTACGCCTCGGGGGCTTCCCCTCCGGGGCCGGGCCAGATCTCGTCGAGCCGGCGCAGCATGTCCTCGGACAGGGTCACCTCAGGCGCGTGCAGGTTCCTGGCGAGCTGATCGGTGGTGCGGGGGCCGACGATCGTGGCGGTGAGGACGGGATTGTGCAGCAGCCAGGCCAGCGCCACGTCGGCGGGCTGTTCGCCGATCTCGTCGCACAGCGCCTCGTACGCCTCCAACTGCGACCGGTGCCGCTCGATGGTCTGCTGCATGTGCGGCGCAGTGCGGCGGCCGCCTTCGGTCTTCTTCAGCACTCCGCCGAGCAGGCCGCCGCCCAGCGGGCTCCAGGGCAGCAGGCCGATGCCGTAGTGGCGCAGCGCGGGGATCACTTCGAGCTCGATGGTGCGGGCGGTCAGGTTGTACAGGCTCTGCTCGGAGACCAGGCCCATGAAGTGGCGGTTGGTGGCGGCGTTCTGCGCGGTCGCGATCTGCCATCCGGCGAAGTTGCTGCTGCCGGTGTAGATCACCTTGCCCTCGCGGACCAGTTGCTCCATCGCCTGCCAGATCTCCTCCCACGGGGTGGAACGGTCGATGTGGTGCATCTGGTAGAGATCGATGTGGTCGGTCTTCAGGCGGCGCAGGCTGTCTTCGGCGGCCTTGCGGATCTTGTAGGCGGAGAGGTACTTGTCGTTGGGGCCAAGGCCCATGGGCTGGTAGAGCTTGGTCGCCAGCACGATCTGCTCCCGGCGGCCTCCGCCCTGAGCAAGCCATCGGCCGATGATCTCTTCCGACAGTCCGTAGCCTTGCTCCATGTCGGGCGACTGGGGTCCGCCGTAGACGTCGGCGGTGTCGAACAGGTTGATGCCTGCCTCCAGTGCGGCGTCCATGATTTTGAAGCTCTCGGCCTCGTCGGTGACGTCCCCGAAGTTCATCGTGCCCAGCGCGAGGCGGCTGACCTTCAGCCCGCTGCGTCCCAGATGTGCGTACTGCATGCTGTCTGTCCTTTCGTGGGGGGCGGGTAGGGATGCCTACCCGTGCCGTGCGTGACAGGGGGTCAGGAGGTGGCTGTCACCCGGTCGACGGGCTGCCCGCCGGCCTTGAGGTGCTGCGCGGCGCGGGTGTGGGGGCGGACGGCGACGGCGTGGACGAGCGCCGCGAGCGTGGCGCAGGTGAGGGTGACCAGACCAAGCGGGAGGGCGGTCGCGGCGCCGCCGAGACCGACGAGCGGGGCGGCGATCCCGCCGAACGCGAAGCGCGCCATGCCGAGCAGCGAGGAAGCGGTACCCGCGATCTCGGGGTAGTGGGCGAGAGCCAGCGAGGTGGAAGGCGGGGTGGTGGTGGCCACGCCGCTGACCATGACGAAGAGGGACAGCACCATCGCGGCCAGCGGCAGGTGCAGCGCCGCGGTCATGAGCAGGCCGGCCGCGCCCAGCAGGGCCATGGCCAGGCCCAGGACGAGGGTGCCCTTCTCCGACCAGCGCTCCGAGAGCCGTCCCGCGACGAAGCCGAAGACCATGAATCCGGCGGAGTTCAGCCCGAACGCGAACGAGTAGCCCTGCGGGGAGAGCCCGTAGATGCCCTGCAGGACGTAGGTGGCGCCGCTGAGGTAGGCGAACAGGGCCGCGTTGACGAAACCGGTGATCAGGACCGCGCCGACGAAAAGACGGTCGGACAGCAGCCGGCGGAAGTCGCGCCCGCTCTGGGCCAGCCCGCCGCCGGTGCGT
This sequence comes from Streptomyces sp. NPDC047869, assembly GCF_040704065.1. Lineage (NCBI taxonomy): Bacteria > Bacillati > Actinomycetota > Actinomycetes > Kitasatosporales > Streptomycetaceae > Streptomyces > Streptomyces sp. NPDC047869. The sequence goes on along the minus strand of NZ_JBEYRK010000033.1, from coordinate 92,575 downwards.
TCCTGCGGGGGCAGGGTCTCGCGGAAGACGGTCAGGCAGGCGATGAGGATCACGGCGCCGAGCAGGGCGAGGAAGACGAAGATGCCGCGCCAGTCGGTGAACGCGGCGAGCTGGCCGCCCATGACCGGGCCGACGATCGCGGCGAGGCCGCCGATCACGGTCAGGCGCCCGTAGTAGCGCACCAGCTTGCCGCCGGAGTACAGGTCGCGTCCGGCGGCCTGGGCGATCACGATGCCCACCGCACCGGCCAGACCCTGCACGAAGCGGGCGGCGACCAGCGACTCGACGCTGGGGCTGAACGCGCACAGCGCCGACGTGCCAATGTAGGCGACGGCACCGGCCAGCATCGGACGGCGCCGGCCGAACCGGTCCGACAGGGGCCCTGCGACGACCTGCCCGAACGCCAGACCCAGCAGACAGGCGGTGACGGTGAGCTGCGCGGCCGACGTCGAGGCGTGCAGCTCGCCGGTCAGGGCGGGCAGCACCGGCAGATAGAGGTCCATCGAGATCGGCCCGAAGACGGTCAGCAGCGCGAGAACGACGGCCAGGGCACGGCCGGCGCTCCGCTCACGCGGCATGCTCAGGGACACAGGGGCAGGCACAAGAATCCAATCCAGCAAGGGGTGAGAACACGGACACATCTGCGGCGTCCAGACGTCGGGCCAATCCCGACCGCTTCCACACAACCGCGTTCCGCGACAGTCAGGAAGTCACTGTCCAGGGGTGCATCCGCAGTGCACCCCTGAACAGTCACGCCCCTGACCAGGAGGTTTGCTCCTGTGTGGCTGCTCCTGCGTCCGGCCGGCCTCTGTCGTGGCTCCACGCTCGGCCGCGGTAGTCGGCGAAGCCAGCGCAGGCTCCAGCCGTGCATCGGCCGGGCGCTGCGGAGCACCCGCGGTCGCTCCGAACGGCGCCGTGTACGGGCCTTTGCCCTGCATACAGCGCGCTCAGCGTCGTCGGCCGGCCGCGCAGGTAACTCAGCGGTTCAGGCGAGGGTGCTGGCGTCGATGACGAAGCGGTAGCGGACGTCGGAGGCCAGCACGCGCTCGTACGCTTCGTTGACCTGGTCTGCGGAGATGATTTCGACGTCGGCGCCGATGTTGTGCTCGCCGCAGAAGTCGAGCATCTCCTGGGTCAGAGCGATGCCGCCGATCATCGAACCGGTCAGGATGCGCCGGGCGCCGAGGAGAAATCCGTTGACGGCCAGCGGCCCCGGAGCGGCGCCCACGCTGACCATGGCGCCGTCGAGGGTCAGCAGACCCAGGTAGGCGTTGACGTCGATGTCGGCACTGACCGTGTTGATGATCAGGTCGAACCGGCCCGCGAGCTCGCTGAAGGTGTCCGGGTCGGAGGTCGCGTAGTAGTGGTCGGCACCGAGCCGGAGCCCGTCTTCCTGCTTCTTCAGCGACTGCGACAGCACCGTGACCTCTGCACCCATGGCGTGGGCGATCTTGACGGCCATGTGCCCGAGGCCGCCGAGGCCGACGACGGCGACCTTCTTGCCCGGGCCAGCGCCCCAGCAGCGCAGCGGGTTGTAGGTGGTGATGCCCGCACAGAGCAGCGGTGCGGCGGCGGCCGCGTCGAGGTTCTCGGGGACGGACAGGACGAAGTCGGCGTCGACGACGACGTGGGTGGAGTAGCCGCCCTGGGTGTTGGTGCCGTCCCGGTCCTCGCTGGCGTAGGTGAAGACAGTGCCGTTCACGCAAAACTGTTCGTCGCCGCCGCGGCAGGGCGGGCACTGGCCGCAGGAGTTGACCATGCAGCCGACACCGACGCGGTCGCCGACGCGGTGCGTGGTGACGTCGGCACCGACTTCGGTGACGGTGCCGACGATCTCGTGTCCGGGGACGACGGGAAAGGGCTGGGGGCCCCAGTCGCCGTTGACGGTGTGGATGTCGGAGTGGCAGATGCCGGCGTACTCGATGGCGATGAGGACGTCGTTGGGGCCGACCTCGCGGCGTTCGATGGTGGTCGGCGCCAGGGGCTGACCTGCGGCAGGGGCTGCGTAGGCGTTGACACGCATGGGGAGGGTGCTCCTCGTTCAGGGCTGGAGGGTGGTGGGGTGTGTTTCGGGCCCGGGTGTCAGTCGGCGGCCGGAGCGGCGGCGTATTCCTCGTCGGTGACAGGGGCCATCCAGTGCACGACGTCGTGGTCGGCGTCCCCTTCGTTGATGGCCAGGTGGACCATGAGCCGGTTCGGCGCGGCGCCGTGCCAGTGCTCCTCGTCGGCTTCGAACAGGACGCGGTCGCCGGGCCGGATCACCTCGATGGGTCCACCGCGGCGCTGGCACAGGCCCACGCCTTCGGTGACAAAGACGGTCTGGCCCAGCGGGTGGCGGTGCCAGTGGGTGCGGGCGCCAGGCATGAAGTGCACCAGGTTCGCGGTGACCCGGGACGGGGCAGGGGCGGCGGCGACGGCGTCGATGTAGACGTCACCAGTGAACCAGTCGGCCGGTCCCTTGACGGTGTCGAGCGAGCTCCGGGTGATCTGCACGTTTGTTCCTCTGTTCTGAGCGTTGCGGGCAGGCAGTGTGTGAATGCGCCGGCGGGTTCCGCGTCGATGCGCGCGCGGGGTGCCTGGCGAAGGCCGGATGTGCGGGCCTGTCAGGGCTTGAGGAGGGTCTTGATGGCGCGGCGTTCGTCCATGGCCTGGTAGCCCTCGGCGACCTGCTCCAGGGGCAGGGTGAGGTCGAAGACCTTGCCCGGTTCGATGCGGCGGGTGAGGACGCGGTCGATGAGGTCGGGCAGGTAGCGGCGCACGGGGGCGGGACCGCCGCGCAGACCGACGTGGGAGAAGAACAGCTCCTGCCCGTCGACCGCGACCTCGTGCGGCACGCCGACGAAGCCGACGCTGCCGCCGGGCCTGGCGGAGTGCAGAGCCTGCCGCATGGCCTGAGCGGTGCCGACGCACTCCAGCACGCTGTCGGCGCCGATCCCGCCGGTCATCTCTTTGATCCGGGCGATGCCCTCGTCGCCACGCTCGGTGACAATGTCGGTCGCACCGAACTCCAGGGCCAGCTTCTGGCGCGAGGCGTGCCGGGACATGGCGATGATCCGCTCGGCACCCATCTCCTTCGCCGCGATCACCGCGCACAGCCCGACCGCGCCGTCACCGACCACCACGGCGGTCGAGCCGGGCCTCACCTCGGCGGCCTCGGCAGCCCACCAGCCGGTGCCCATCACGTCGGAGACGGCCAGCAGACCGGGCCACAGCGCCTCGTCCGGAATGTCGTCGGTGGCGACGAGGGTGCCCTCAGCATTGGGGATCCGTACGTACTCGGCCTGGCAGGTGCTCATGAACTCACGGTTCAGGCAGTTCGACTGAAAGCCGTTGCGGCAGTTCGCACAGGTGTTGTCCGAGGTCGCGAAGGAGCCGACGACGAACTGGCCCGGTCCGACCGAGGTGACCTCGGATCCGACCTCCTCGACGAAGCCGACGTACTCGTGGCCCATCGGGTGTGCCTGCTCGGTCGGCTCGGCGCCCCGGTAGGGCCACAGGTCCGAGCCGCACACACAGGTGACCGCGGTACGGATGACCGCATCGGTGGGCTTGAGGATCTTCGCGTCGTCAAGGGTCTCGAAACGGATATCGCCGGGGGCGTGGATCACTGCTCCGCGCATCAGAGTGGTTCCTTACATTCCGTACTCACAGGGGTGTGGTCCGGGCGGCTCGGTCGCCGCGGACCAGGTCAGGCAGTCTCCGGGGCAGAGGCGCAAGCGCGCTGCCGCGGTTGTCGGAGGTGCGTCCCAGGAGGGTGTCCGCCGTTCGAAGGGGTGACTGCTTCTCCAGGAAACCGCTCTACCGCGGGCGCAGCGAGTTACCAGTGAGGGGTGTATTGGCAGTGCATCCCTTTCACGCCGGTCGGGCCGTACCGTCGAAGGCATGGACAACCGTGAGGAGGTCCGCGAGTTCCTCACCTCGCGGCGAGCGAAGATCAGCCCCGAGCAGGCAGGACTGCCCTCGGGTTCCCGCCGGCGCGTGCCCGGGCTGCGCCGCAGCGAGGTCGCGGCCCTGGCCGACATGAGCGTCGAGTACTACGCCAAACTCGAGCGCGGCCATCTCGCCGGCGTCTCCCCAACCGTCCTCGAAGCCGTCGCCCGCGTGCTGCAACTCGACGACGCCGAGCGCGCCCACCTGCTGAACCTGGCGCAGGCCGCCGACGGCACGGACGTCCTCACCCGGCCCCGGCGTCGCCACGCCAAGGGCCGGCAGCAGGTCCACCGCAGCCTGCAGTGGACGCTGGACGCGATCACCGCCGGGCCCGCGGTCGTGTGCAACGGCCGGCTGGACATCCTCGCCTCGAACCGGCTGGCTCGCGCCTTCTACACCGACCTGTTCGCGAACCCGGCCGACCAGCAGAACCTGGCGCACTTCCAGTTCCTCGACCCGGCCTCGCGCCGGTTCTACCCGGACTGGGACCTATTCGCCGACATGGCCGTGGCCAACCTCCACGCCCAGGCCGGCCGCACCCCGCACGACAAGGACCTACACGACCTCGTCGGCGAACTGTCGACCCGCAGCGAGGAGTTCCGCACGCGCTGGGGCGCGCACAATGTCCGCCGGCACGGCACCGGCACCAAGCGGTTCCACCACCCGACGGTCGGCGAGCTCACCCTCGCCTACGAATCGCTGGACCTGGCCGCCGATCCCGGGCTTCACATGACCGTCTACGCCGCCGAACCCGGCTCCCCCTCCGAAGAGGGACTGCGCCTGTTGTCCTCCCTCGCCGCCACCGAGGACAGCACCCCGGACGTGCAGCACACGACCGGTTGAAATACGAAGACGCAGAACACCGTGACGACGCTCAGTCACAACCACCGTGGCTAAGCGCCGTTACTGGCGCCGTTGCCAAGTGGAGCGCGCAGTTCGTTGCCTGCGCCAACTCCCACCCGAACACGACCGGAGGCGATAGCCACGGTTGTCCCTGGCCACACGACGTGGCTCCCTCTGGGTGCTGCTCGCGGCGTACACGGCGCCGGCGGTCACCCCTAGCGGTGAAGGCTCCCGCCCCAGGGGCTCACTCGGCAGCTCCGAGGAATGCGTCGTCCCGAAGGCACGCCAAGGAGCCCGCAGCGGGGCGGGAACCCGGTCTTGGCCCTCATGCCTACCGTCAGGCAGGCGCGCGGTTCAGTTGGTGGACGGGATGTCGGTGCCCTGGGCTTGATCCTGGCCTGCGGTGGCGGACCAGCTTGCGAGGAGTTTGAGGGCGTCTTCGGCGGCGCTGTTCGGGGGTGCGCTGTAGACGACGACGCTGAGCCCGTCTTCGAGCTGCATGCTTTCGTGGTCGAGTTCCAGGTCGCCGACGACGGGGTGGCGCAGGCGTTTGGTGCCCTCGCGGAAGACGTGTACGTCGTGGGAGCCCCACATGGTGCGGAAGATGTCGCTGCGGGTGCACAGCTCACCGATGAGGTTCGACAGTTCCTTGTCGTAGGGGTTCTTGCCGGCGGCGACGCGCAGGACGCCGACGGATTCGTGGGTGACGCGTTCCCAGTCGGTGTAGAACGGGCGGGCCGCGGGGCTGAGGAACGCGAAGCGGGCGCTGTTGGCGCCGGTGGTGGGGTCGGCGTACATCGGCGCGAACAGGGCCCGGCCCAGCGCGTTGGTGGCGAGGTTGTCGAGGCGTTCGTTTTTCACGAACGCCGGTAGGTGCGGCATGCCCTCGATGATGCGCGTGACGCTCGGCCGCACCACCGGGCGGGACTCGCGGCGCTTGGCCTGCGCCCTGGGGGCGGGCCCGGCGGCACGGGCGAGGTCGTACAGGTGCATGCGCTCGGTGTCGTCCAGGCGCAGCGCCTGGGCCAGGGCGTCCAGGACGCTGTCGGAGACGCCCTTGAGGTTGCCGCGCTCGAGGCGGGTGTAGTACTCGACGCTGACTCCAGCGAGCATCGCGACCTCGCCGCGGCGCAGTCCGGGCACCCGCCGCTGGCCGTACACCGGCAGTCCCGCCTGCTCGGGGGTGATCTTGTCGCGGCGGGAGCGGAGGAACGCGCTGACTTCATCCCGGTCGTCCATAGCGCCAGGGTAGGGAGTGTTTGGAGCGGGTGGGGGTCCCTGCCAGTACCCCTCACGGCGCGGACTCCCACCCTGCGGCCGGGGTCGGTTGACTCGGTGATGCCGACGGGAGCGTACCGAGCCGTACGCCCGAGATCACTGAGAGTGGAGCCTTTCATGAAAGCCGTGGGACTGACTGACTTCGGCGGGCCGGAGGTGCTGCGGGTGCTGGACCTGCCGGTGCCCGAGGCCGGTCCCGGACAGATCCGCATCCGGGTGCGCGCGGCGGCCGTCAATCCGGTCGACGCCCTGGTGCGCCGGGGTATCGCGCACGTCTCCGGCATTGAGGCGCCCTACGTGCCCGGGATGGACGCGGCCGGCGTGGTCGAGGAGATCGGCGAGGGAACCGACACCGACCTGCAGATCGGTGACCGCGTGATGGCGGTCGTGGTGGTCTCCGGCACCCATGGCGCCTACGCGGAGCACATCGTCGTCCCCGCCGAGTCCGTCGTGCGTATCCCGGGAGGCCTGAGCGACGCCGAGGCCGCGACGCTGCCGATGAACAGCCTGACGGCCCGCATGGCACTGGACCTGCTCAATCTGCCCGCGGGCGCGACCGTAGCCGTCACCGGTGCCGCCGGCGCGGTCGGCGGCTCCGCGGTCCAGCTGGCCAAGGCCGACGAGTACCGGGTGATCGCGGATGCGGCGCCGAAGGACGAGCAGCTGGTCAAGGGCCTGGGTGCCGACGTGGTCCTGCCGCGCGGGGCCGAGTTCCCGGACCTGGTGCGCCAGGAGGTGCCGGGCGGCGTCGACGGCCTGATCGACACGGCGGGCATCGCCGAGCAGGCGCTGCGTGCGGTGCGCGACGGCGGGCGGGCCGCATCCTCCTCCATCTCCAGTGCGAACACCGGTGAACGCGGCATCGCCACGCAGAACACGTTCGTCCCGCACTACGCCCGCAAGCACGCCAAGCTCGTCCGCATCCAGCAGCTCGCCGACGAGGGACGGCTCGTCCCGCGCGTGGCGAAGACGCTGCCTGCCGAGGAAGCCGTCGAGGCGCACCGGCTGCTGGAGGCCGGCGGCCTGCGCGGGCGCGTCGTCCTCACCTTCTGACACCACACGGCGAAGCCATCGCCCTCACGTGCCGCACCCTGCACGTTTCCGACGGCGGCGCCCCCTGTCCCTGTTCATCTTCAGCCATCCGAAAGAACTAAGACATGCGTACCGCGCTCATCACCGGATCCGGCCGACGCGAAGGGCTGGGCTTCGAGACCGCCCGGCAGCTGGCCGCCGAGGGCTTCCACGTCATCCTCTCCGCTCGAAAGCTCAGCCAGGTCGAGCCGCTGGCCGCCGAACTCGCCGAGGAGGGCTTCGACGCGACCGCTCTCGAGCTGGACCTCCTTGACCGGGCCAGCGTGGCGGCGGCCGCCCGGCAGGTCGAGGAGCGGTTCGGCCGCCTCGACGTCCTGATCAACAACGCGGCCGTGATGGTGGCCTCCCCGACCGTCGCGGAAAAGGACCTGGACGAGCTGATGCTCGAGTTCCAGACCAATGTCGTGGGCACCTGGAGCGTCACCCAGCACATGCTGCCGCTCCTCGTCGCCAGCGGTCACGGCCGGATCGTGAACGTGTCCAGCGGTGCCGGGTCGTTCTGGGACCCCGACTACGGGCTGGTCAACTATCCCGGATTCGAGATGGACCGGTTCGGCGAGATGCCGATCACGGCCTACGCCCTGACCAAGACCGCGCTCAACGGGCTCACGATCAAAACGGCGAAGGAGCTCAAGGACGCGAACGTCCTCCTGAACTCCGTGTGCCCCGGCGTGACCGCCACCCGCCCCGGGACCGAACAATGGGCGCGCCCCGCTGCCGAGAGCGCCAAGGGCGTCGTCTGGGCCGCCGCGCTGCCCGACGACGGCCCCACCGGCCTGTTCTTCCGGGACGGCAAGCAGCTGCCCTGGTGACAGCCCCTGACGAATCACCTGCTTCCGTCTGTTCGAAGGAGAAGCCTCACATGGAGTACACCCGGTTGGGAGCGTCCGGCCTGAAGGTCAGCCGCCTCGCGCTGGGGTGCATGAGCTTCGGCACTCCGACGGACATGACGCCGTGGACCCTGAGCGACGAGCAAGCCGCGCCGTTCTTCCAGCAGGCCCTCAACCTCGGCATCAATTTCTGGGACACCGCCAACGTCTACGGCGCGGGCACTTCCGAGGAGATCGTGGGCCGGGCCATCAAGAAGTACTCGCGCCGGGAAGACATCGTCCTGGCGACGAAGGTGTTCTTCCCCATGGGTGAGGGGCCGGGCTCCTCTGGTCTGTCCCGCAGGGCAGTCCTGGACCAGGTCGACGCCTCGCTGGCCCGTCTCGGCACGGACTACATCGACCTGTACCAGATTCACCGCTTCGATCCCGAGACTCCGGCCGAGGAGACCATGGAGGCACTGCACGACGTGGTCAAGTCGGGCAAGGTCCGCTACATCGGAGCCTCCTCCATGTGGGCATGGCAGTTCGCGAAGCTGCAGTACACCGCCGAACTCCACGGCTGGACGAAGTTCGTCACAATGCAGGACCAGTACAGCCTGGTGCAGCGCGAGGAGGAACGCGAGATGTTCCGCCTGCTCGCCGATCAGGGCGTGGGCAGCCTGCCGTGGAGTCCCCTCGCGGCAGGGATCGTGGCCCGTCCCTGGGGAGAGAAGAGCACCACACGCGGGCAGAGCACCCCGAGCATCGACCCCCTTGGGCGCCCCCTGTACCTGGACAGCGACAAGGCCACCGTCGACGCGGTCGAGCGGATCGCTGGGGAACGCGGGGTGCCGATGGCCACGGTGGGCATGGCCTGGGTGCTGAGGAATCCAGTGGTCACGGCTCCGATCGTGGGCGCGACCAAGCCCCACCACCTAGCCGACGCGGCTGCGGCACTCGACTGGAAGCTGACGGACGAAGAGGTCACCGCACTCGAGGAGCACTACGTCCCTCGCGAGCCCACCTACTTCTTCCCGTAGACACGGCATTCCCAGGCATGGGCCAGGGGCGGGCCCAGCTGACGTGCTGGGCCCGCCCCCTGGGGTGCGTTACCTGCTGGGCGCCTCCTGCGACGACCGCGCAATTCAACCTCCGGTGCTCCCGCGCGGCGTCTACTCCCACGAGCCGTGAGCACCAAGGGCCAGCGCCGTGGGGGTCCCTGCCAGTACCCCTCACAGCGCGGGCTCCCACGTCACGGCCGTCTCACGTTGCATAGAACGTGCCCCGCCTTTTCGGGGTCCGGCCGCGGGCCTTCCGCCCCGGCAGGCCGGTCACCTGTGTGAAACCGTTCGAGGAGAACCTCATGAAGATCGCTGTTCTGGGCACCGGCATGGTCGGCCGCGCTCTCGCAGGCCGCCTCAGCGTGCTCGGCCACGACGTGGTCATCGGCACCCGCAATGTGGAGCAGACCCTGGCGCGCACCAAGCCCGACGCGATGGGCAACGTGCCTTTCGGGCAGTGGCAGGGCGAGCACCCGGCGGTGCGGCTGCTGACGTTCGCGGACGCCGCCGCGCACGGTGACCTGGTCGTCAACGCCAGCCCGGGCGCCATCTCCCTGTCCGTGCTGGAGGCGGCCGGCGCCGCGAACCTGTCCGGCAAGGTTCTCTGGGACATCGCGCTGCCGCTGGACCTGTCGCAGGGCCTGCCGCCGACCCTGACGGTCGCCAACACCGACAGCCTCGGTGAGCAGATCCAGCGCGCCCACCCCGACGCCCGTGTGGTGAAGGCCCTGACCACGGTGTTCGCCGAGGTCATGGTCGACCCGGGCCGGGTACCGGGCGAACACAACATCTTCTTCGCGGGCGAGGACGCCGACGCCAAGGCGACCGTCACGGAACTGATCGGGCAGTTCGGCTGGCCGGCCAAGGCCGTCGTCGACCTCGGCGGCATCCGCGGCGCGCGCGGTGTGGAGATGTACGGGCCGTTCTACTTCGCCATGTCGGCCGCGCTCGGCACGTTCGACTTCAACATCGCCATCGTCCGCGCCTGACAGCACGGCAGCGGCCGGCTGCCCCTCCCCCCCCCCCCGGCCCCCTTTCACGACACGACGCCGGCCATCGGCCGCCTGGCCTGCCGTCGGCCGGCGTCACCCCGCCCCTTTGCGGGCGGCCACGAGAGTTGAGGATCTGATGGAGTACATCACTCTGAACAACGGTGTGGAGATGCCCAAGCTCGGGCTCGGCGTCTTCCAGATGAGCGACGCGGAGGTCACCGAGACGGTCCCCGCCGCCCTTGAGGCCGGCTACCGGCTCATCGACACCGCGTCCCGCTACTACAACGAGAAGGCCCTCGGCGCGGTGCTGAAGAGCGCCGGCGTCCCGCGCGAGGACCTGTTCATCACGACGAAGCTGTGGTTCAAGGACCACGGATACGAGAAGACGAAGCAGGCCTTCCGGGTCTCGCTCGACAACCTGGGCCTGGACTACCTCGACCTCTACCTCATCCACCAGCCGTTCGGCGACTACTACGGCGCCTGGCGGGCGATGGAGGAACTCCTCGACGAGGGCCTCATCCGGGCGATCGGCGTGTCGAACTTCTACCCCGACCGCTACGCCGACCTGATCACCCACAACCGCGTCGTGCCGGCGGTCAACCAGCGCGAGACGCACCCGTTCAACCAGCAGACCGACATGCAGGCCCTCCAAAGCGAGCACGGCACGGTCCTGCAGGCGTGGTCCCCGCTCGCGCAGGGCGATCCCGACGTGCTCACCCACCCGCTGCTGGAGCGCATCGCCGCCCGCCATGGCAAGACGGTCCCGCAGGTCATCCTGCGCTGGCTGACCCAGCGCGACATCGCCCTCGTGGTCAAGAGCACCCGCGTCGAACGACTGCGCCAGAACATCGACGTGTTCGACTTCCAGCTCAGCGACGAGGAGATGGCCGCGATCGCCGACCTCGACCGCGGGCAGCCCGGGGTGGGATTCACCCACCAGGACCCGCGCATGCTCGAACTTCTTCTCACCTTCAAGTAGGCGCTGCTCCGGCGGACGGCCACGGCCGCCGTAGGGCGGCTCGTACGGCCACTTCGCCGCGGGCCGCCAGCACCTCGGGACCACTCCCCCGTCCCTTGAAAGGACCACTCGCATGCAAGGGCCGACCACCGGCTCCGTGCCCGACCGTCGGATGACCCCGGCCCGCACGCTCGTCTTCGCGATCGCCGCGGGCATGGCCGTCGGCAACCTCTACTGGGCGCAGCCCCTGATCGAGGTCATCGCCTCGTCGCTGGGTGTCTCGTCCTCGAGCGCCGCCACCCTCGTGACCGTCACCCAGGTCGGCTACGCGCTCGACATCTTCCTCATCGTGCCGCTCGGCGACGTCCTCAACCGGCGCCGCCTCATCCCCCTCATCCTCGCCCTGTCCGCGGCCACCCTCCTCGGCGCCGCGCTGGCACCGTCGTTCGCGGTGCTCCTCGCGGCACTCGGGGGCGTGCTGACCCCGCTGGCCAGTGAACTGGCCGAGCCCGAACGGCGCGGCCGGGTGGTCGGCGCGGTCGCCTCCGGCTCGCTGATCGGCATCCTGCTCTCCCGGACGATCAGCGGATTCGTCGCCGACCTGCTCGGCTGGCGGGCCATCTACGTGATCGCCGCCGTGGCGGCTCTCGTGCTCGCCGCCGTCCTGCGCACCGTGATCCCGCCGCTGGCACCGCGCGAGCCGGTCCCCTACCCGCGGCTGCTCGCCTCGGTGTTCACCACCGTGGCCCACCACCGCGCAGCCGGGCCGACTCTGGCGATCTGCGCGGCGAGCTTCGCGGTGTTCTCGATGTTCTGGACGTCGCTGACCTACCTGCTGACCGCGCCGCCGTTCTCGTTCTCCGTCAGCCAGATCGGCCTGCTCGGGCTGGCCGGCCTCGCCGGAGCCCTCGCCGCACGGCGCGCAGGCGCCCTGCACGACCGCGGCTGGTCGGTGCCCGCCACCGGCCTCGCCCTTGCCCTGCTGGGCCTGTCCCTGGCCGCCGCCTGGGCGGACAGCAACTCCATCGTCGCGCTCGTCGTGGTCGTCATCGCCCTCGACGTCGCCGCCCAGTCCATCCTCGTCCTCGGGCAGACCCGGCTGTTCGCCCTGCCCGGATCCGCACGCAGTCGCCTCAACACGGCCTTCGTCGTCAGCAACTTCCTCGGCGGAGCACTCGGATCGGCGATCGCCGGCCCGCTGTGGTCGGCAGGCGGCTGGGCCGCGATCATGTCCGCCTCTTTGACCATCACCCTCGCCGGACTCACCGTGTGGACGCTGACCCGGCGCCGCCTCGCCCACACCAGCACCACACCCGACCACCCTGCCGGCGCACCGGTCGAGGCACCGACCGCTGCCCGCTGACGTATAAGGAGTCCTGCCATGAACACCGTCCCCGCCCTCACTCTGAACAACGGCGTCGTGATGCCGGCCCTCGGATTCGGTGTCTTCCAGTCGCCCCCAGACCAGACCGCCGCCGCGGTCGAGACCGCGCTGCACACCGGCTACCGGCACATCGACACCGCGGCCGTATACGGCAATGAGCGGGAGGTCGGCCAGGGCATCCGCCGCTCCGGCCTGGACCGCTCGGACGTCTTCATCGAGACGAAGGTCTGGGTCAGCGACTACGGCTACGACCAGACCCAGCACGCCTTCGACAAGGCGGCCGGCAAGCTCGGCGTCGAGCAGATCGACCTGCTGATCCTCCACCAGCCCGCACCGGCACGCTTCGAGCAGACCATCGCCGCCTACCGCGGACTGGAGAAGCTGCTCGCCGACGGCAAGGTCCGGGCCATCGGCGTCAGCAACTTCATGCCCCCGCACCTGGACACCCTGATCGCGAACACCGACGTCGTCCCCGCCATCAACCAGGTCGAACTGCACCCCTACTTCACCCAGCCCGCCGTGCAGGACACCGACCGTGCGCACGGCATCCTCACCCAGGCGTGGTCCCCGATCGGCGGGATCACCTTCTACCCCGGCTGGGGCGAGAACCGCACCAGCACCCTGACCGACCCGGTCCTCGGCAAGATCGCCGACGCACACGGCAAGACGCCGGCCCAGGTCATGCTGCGCTGGCACCTCCAGCAGCAGCGCTCCGCGATCCCGAAGTCGACCAACCCGGCCCGTATCGCCGAGAACTTCGACGTCCTCGACTTCACCCTCACCGCGGACGAACTCGGCGCCATCGACGCGCTCGACACCGGCGTACGGCACGGCCCCGACCCCGACGAACGCGACCCCCACAGCCTGGGCCTCGTCATCGACGAAGCCTGAACACCACCTCACGCTCCATCCCCAAGGAACACCCATGGACCAGAAGGTCATTCTCCTCACCGGCGGCGGATCCGGCATCGGGCAGGTCACCGCGCAGACACTCGCCCGGGACGGCCACCGCGTCATCATCGTGGGCCGCAACGAGGACGCCCTCGCCGCCACCGCGCAGGGCATCGACTCCCTCGACTACGTCGTCGCCGACATCACGAACAGCGCCGACATCGCGGCAGCGATCACTCACATCCAGCAGCAACACCAGCGCCTCGACGTAGTGATCAACAACGCGGGCATGGCCCCCGTCCAACCGCTCGAGGGCTTGGACATGGCCGAGTTCGACCGCGTCTACGCCGTGAACGTGCGCGGCCTGGTCGACGTCACCCGCCAGGCACTCCCGCTGCTGAAGGCCTCCCGCGGCTCGGTCATCAACCTCTCCACGTCCATGGTCGACAACCCGATGGGCACCATGTCGGTCTACTCGTCATCGAAGGCCGCGGTGAACCACCTGTCGCAGGCGTGGGCCAAGGATCTGGCCCGCCACGGCGTCCGCGTCAACTACATGTCGGTCGGCCCGATCGAGAGCCCGATCTATGACAAGACCGACCAGACCGAGGAAGAACGCCAGGCCCACATCAAGGCGGTCACCTCCAACGTCCCGCTCGGCCGTTTCGGCACCGCCGACGAAGTCACCTCGGCGATCCGGTTCCTCATATCGGACCAGGCCAGCTACGTCACCGGCGCCGACTACGCCGTCGACGGAGGCTTCAGGCTCTGAAACGCTCTCTGCTGGCTGCTCACCGGTGCCGGCAACTGCCCACCGGCCAACGGGCTGGCGCACGGGAAGAGCAGTGGGGCAGCACCGGCCCGTGCTGCGTGCCGGAGGCGGCCCGCCGCGCCGCCTCCGCTTCCCGGCCCAGGCCCGCGGGCTTGCGCGGGCAGCTCTCTCGCTCGTGCTGTCAGCTCTTCGGGGTGTACCAGGGCACCAGGCGCAGCAGGAGGTCGAGAGTGGTGCGGGCGGCCGTGCGGGTGGCGGGGGTGGGGGCGAAGGCCGCGACAAGGGCGAGCGTGGCGGTGAGAGCGCCCAGCACGGCCGCGAGGACGGCCAGGAGGCGTACCAGGTGGCCGGGGTGGTGCAGGCCGGCCGTGATGGCGCTGGTCATGAGCACGGTGGTAAGGGCGGTGGCCGCCTGGGTGCGGACGCGGGAACGGGGGCGAGGGGTCATGGCCGGGCTGGTTCCTTGGAGTTGACGGTCTGCCGGTGCTGGTTGGAGACCAGTGAGCCAGAGACGGAACCCCGCGAAATAAGGCACTTCCCGGGGTTCTAGGCCGTGTATCGAAAGTGGATCTTGAGCGCTGGATGATCACGGTTCATGGGTCGGGGAGATCTTACGGACGAGCAGTGGGCGGTGTTGGAGCCGTTGCTGCCGAAAGGAATGAAGGCGGGGCGGCCGCCGGTCTGGCCGCGACGGCGGCTGATCGACGGCATACGGTTTCGGGTCCGGACCGGTGTCCCGTGGCGGGACGTGCCTGTCGAGTATGGGCCGTGGAACCGGGTCTACGATCTGTTCCGCCGATGGCAGCGAGACGGCACCTGGCACCGCATCCTGACCCGACTCCAGTCCCTGGCCGATGTGAAGGGTGCGATCACGTGGGACCTGAACGTCGACTCCACGGTCTGTCGCGCCCATCAGCATGCGGCCGGGGCCCGCAAGCAGGGCGACCTGCAGAAGGAACCACCGGGCGGCATCTTCACCGAGCCCCGTGATCATGGGCTGGGCCGCTCGCGCGGCGGGTTCACCACCAAGCTGCATCTCGCCGTCGAGCAGGGCCAAAAACCCATGTCGATCGTGGTGACGGCAGGACAGCGCGGAGACGCGCCGCAGTTCGAACCCGTGCTGGAAAAGGTCCGCGTGCCCCGCATCGGGCCGGGCCGACCACGCGTCCGCCCCGACCGCGTCCGGGCCGACAAGGCGTATGCCTCCCGAAAGAACCGCGCCTACCTCCGCCGGCGCGGGATCCGCTGCACCATCCCCGACAAGGCCGACCAGGCGCGCAACCGCAGCAAGCGAGGCTCTCACGGTGGCCGGCCACCACATTTCGACCCGGTCGACTACCGCGAGCGTCATGCGGTCGAGTGCGGGATCAACCGCCTCAAGAGACACCGCGCCGTCGCCACCCGGTACGACAAACTCGCGGTCCGCTACGAGGCCACTGTCCTCGTAGCGGCCATCAACGAGTGGCTGTGATCGGCACGCTTCTCCCGCGGCAGTTCAGAGATCGATGCCCAAGCCGGCCAGGAACTCCTGGAACAGATCCTCCTCCACGAACGGGTCGGACCGCTTCGACAGGACATCGGCGATCGCCTTCGGAACGGGAGTCAGGTCAGCCGCCCGTGCCCAGGCCACAGCACGCTCCGCGGCCTCCTCCGGCCCCAAGAACCAGTCGTCGACGGATTGGCCATTCTCCGCCATGTAGGCGGACATAGCTGCCCGATCGAGACACGCGCGCCAGGTTTCCTGGTCCCTGGTCCGGCCTTCCAGGACAAGGCAGTCGCTGTCCATGACGAATCCGGCAAGGACCGGGTGCCCAGTGACGTCAACCAGTTCGATGAGACTCTCCTCATCGAGAGAGGTCTGCCCTTCCAACGACCAAAGCCGCCAGTCATCAGCGCGCTCCTGGAGCAGCTGCATGCGCACCCCGTCAGTGAAGGCCGCCACCTCGCTTAGCGGATGCCGATAGCGGACAACGACAAGGGAACCCCAGTACCCCATCTGATTGCTCCATGTCCGAAAGTCGCTGCGTGGCGGCGCTCGCCGCCGCCCAGAGCCGCGTTCACGCAAGGAAGGGTGATTCTTGCAGAAATCCACTTTCGCAACAGGTCCTAGAAGGCTCATGAAGATCTTGGTGAGGGGGTGTCCGGCCGTAGGCCGGGCAGCCCCTGTTCGCTATGCGGTGGCCGGGGTGAGTTGCCAGCTGCCGTCGGTGTGGGTGAGTCCGAGGTTGATCAGTCGGCGGAGGTTGAGGGCGGCGGCTCGGATGTGGAGCCAGGTGTTGTTGGCGATGGTTCCGCGGTAGCGCAGGCGTCGGTTGCCGTGCTGGACAAGCCAGGCGACGGCTCGTTCGACCGGTGGTCTCCAGCGTCGGTAGTCGGCTTGCCATTCGGGATCGGTGGCGGCTTGGTGGCGGGCCGCGGCCTGGAGGTCGTGGTGGGGGCGGATGGTCAGGATGCGGCTGGCCTTGGCCTTGGTGCACCGCTCGCGCAGCGGGCATCCGGTGCACAGGTCCCTGAAGGCGGCCTTGCGCTGGTGGCGCTGTCCGCCGGGGTCCGACAGGGGGACCGTGTGCCCGGCGGGGCAGGTCACGCGGGCGGTGGTGGTGTCGATGGCGAAGTCGTCCAGGGTGAAGCCGCCGGGGACGGCGGGCCGTAGCGGGGCGGGCTTGAAGAACAGCTGGTGCCCCGCCTGGTGGAGGGCTTGGCGCGTGTCGCCGGCGGAGTAGGCGGTGTCACCGAAGGCGTCCACCGGGCTCTCCTCGTCGGCCAGCAGGTCCAGGCCGACGGTGGCCTCGTGGTGCTGGGCTCCGGCGCCGGGCCGCAGAGCCACGGCGGTGTATAAGCCGGTCTCGGGCTCGATGGCCAGGTGGGCTTTGTATCCGTCCTGCTGGTGGCTTCGGCTCTTGTGGATGTGCCGGGACTCAGGGTCGGCGGTGGAGACCATCCGGTCCGGCGCGGTCCCTTGGGTGATGCGCCAGCGTCCGTCGCGGCCGTCGGAGTCCTCGGCGGGCTCGACATCCTGCCCGGCGACCAGGGCGAGCAGGCCGACTGCGTTGGCCGCTTTCTCGCCCAGTTCCTGGTCGGGCAGGTGGCCCAGCAGCCTGAGTGCGTCGGTGACCAGAGCGTCGACGAGGGCGGCGCGGGCCTGTTCGTCGTTCCAGGCGATACGGGGCTTGCCGGGATCGGTGTAGTCATGCGCGGTGCACTGAACCACGGCTACCTCGGCCGCGCCGGGGACCTCGCGGATCACCGCACGGACGGCGGCGATGAGCTGAGTGACGGTGTCCTGGGTGGCGACCGCGTCGTCCAACACCGTGGAGTCCAGCGCCCGCCGGTGCTTGCCCTTGAGGACCCCGGTGGCCTTCACGACCTCGCGCACGGCCTCGAACACACGGTTCGGCCGAACCGAGCGGGAAAGGCGGCGGCGGAAGTAGGCCAGCAGCGACGCATCGAACGCCGTGTCGTGCAGGCCCAGCCCGCACGCGGCCTTCCATCGCAGGTCACACCGCAGTTCCTGGACCGTCTCGAAGTCCGACAGCCCGTGCAGGGCCTGCAGCGTGATCGCCGCGGCCAGGATCTGCGGCGGCATGCTCGGCCGCCCGTTCGCCGACGGATACATGTCCGCGAACATCTCCGCCGGAAACAGCGCACCCCGGTGCTCGGCCAGAAACGCGAACACACTCCCCGCCGGAATCAACTCCCGGCAGGTCTCCCACACATCCGGCCCGACCGTCTCCCCGGCCCATTCCCCCATCACCACAAAAACGAGTCTGGCCCCACCGCTCACGCGGCGGGGCCAGAACCCCAAGATCTTCATGAGCCTTCTAGCGCCTCTGCCACACAATTTCCCTGCTCAAGGCAACGCCACGCCGCGGCACAGTATCCCGAAACGATCACTACATCCTCAGGCCGGAACACTGCCAACTCAGTGATCAACAGCGTATTTGTCACAGGCTCGTACGGAGCTGGCCGGGCTGCCGACGAGAAACTCAGGAGAAGGCTCGGCGCACCAGCCAGGCACCGGCGGCGGTGAACAGGGCAGCTCCAGCGGCGATGCAGGCTGCTGTGGTGGCAAGTGCCCCGTGGGCTCCGACGGCCAGGCGGTTCAGTAGCCAACCTGCCGCTGCGCCTGTAGCCGCCAGGCTGGTGATCTCGAAGGCGGCTCCAGGCCGTCCGCCGTCTCCGCCGCGCCAACGACGGATGATCACTGTGGGCAGGCAAAGTGCGAGTGTTGCCAGTAGGGCGATGAAGGGCCCTTGGACGGGCTGTGCGAGGGGCAGCTTGTAGCCGAGGGTCTGCACAGCCGCCAACGCCATCAGCAAGCCACCGATGATGGAGGTTTGAATGAGCGACAGATACTGTTGATGGCTCTGCAGACGCTGGGTGGCGGTTTCTGTGGCGATGCGGGTGGCCTCAGCAACGCGCTGGCGTGCGATGTCGAGGTAGAAGGTGTCGTTCTCCAGCAGTGTGGCCAATTGGTCGGCGCATCGTACGTCCGACCCGAACGGGCGCAGGCCCGTGCTGCCGAGGGAGTCGGCTAGCGCAGTGGATGCAATTCGTACTGTGTGGCCCATGGTGCACACATCACTGGCCTCGGCAGCGGCCAGTCGTTCCTCGATGAGGAGCTGCTGTGCGTGCTGCGCCAGTGCTTCCCAGCGTACAAGTACGCGGCGGCTCGTCCGGGCCGTACGGCCTTCCGTGGTGAGGAGGCGGAGGCAGTCGGTGAGGAGACGGTCGCCTTCCTGGCGTAGTCGTCGGTGCCGTGATTGCAGCTGCTCATCGTCTTTCGCGCGTACACGGTGCTGGTGTCGCACGACTGCGGCGTGCCGTAGGTAGCGTGTCAGAGGCACTGGGGTGCCGCTTCCATCGGCCCATACCCATGAGTCCAGCCGTTCCTCGTGCGTGTCGTCGGCTGGCGCTGTGGTGATCAAGCGTCGGTCACGGCTGGTCAGGTCGGCTTGAGTGGGTGTCACTTCCCACAGGGACAGCCCGATGTCGAGGGGGATGTGCTCCGAGAGCCGGCCGGGGGTGGCGCTCGTGCCTGGTACAAGGCGGCGCAGTTCGTCACCGACTGCTTCGGGAGTGTGGGGTGCGCTCGAGGGGTCTGCTGTGAGCGCGCGGTAGATGCGGGCGGTGCCGATGACGGGGTCTTCCTCCGCCGTCGGGTCGAGGCTGGTACCGATCGCACGGTTCCACTGCTCGTCCAGGTCAGCCCACACGCGCCCGGCTTGCGCCGCGGTGTGCGTTCCGCCGTCGTCGGCCGGTGCCAGCATCACCGTGAGGCCGACGATGTCCCCGTGTGTGTAGAGCATGGCTTCGTATACGCCCGGGCTCTGGCTCTGTCTGACCTTGACTTGTCGGAATCCCGGGGTGCCACCGATGGCGGCGGGGAGCGTGAGGTCTGCCGCCGGCGGCAGCGGCCGGTCCATGCCGAGCTGGCCACAGGCCTGCCAGAGCCGGAGCAGGCGCTCCCGTCCGGCACCGTTGGTCAGCGCCGCGTCGAGGAAGACGTGGATCTGTAGAGCCTCACGCGCGTAATGCGGCTCACTGCTCATCCGGTTCGTCCTCATCCCCCGGCGAGCTGCTTGAGCCGCCGAATTTGTGAATCAGGACGACACTGCTCTCTAGGACCGGCTGGGGCGCTTCGCTCGACTCGTCGGCCAGCGACCGGGG
This sequence comes from Streptomyces sp. NPDC047869, assembly GCF_040704065.1. NCBI lineage: Bacteria > Bacillati > Actinomycetota > Actinomycetes > Kitasatosporales > Streptomycetaceae > Streptomyces > Streptomyces sp. NPDC047869. The sequence continues at coordinate 72,895 of NZ_JBEYRK010000033.1, read as the reverse complement.
AGCCCGCCAAGTGGCAACGGCGTCCTCCAAGCGGTCGATCTCCCGCTTGAGTTCGAGGGGGTCGTGGCGGTCGGCCGCTTCCATGAGGGCGTCCAGTCGTTGTGCCACCTGTGACCAGCCGTCGGCGGTGAGCCGCCATGTGGGCGCCTCGGCGAGCAGTACACGAGCCTGGCGGCGGATGTCATCGGCGTCGTAAGGCACGGTCTGCCCCTTGCTCTGATGGTAGTCTGCGCAGCCGGGACAGGATAGGACATCAACTCGCCTCTGGGGTCGACGACTTGTCTGTGAGGCGGCGAAGCGTGTCCGGGCCGGACGAGAGGTGGCGTCGGGTCGCCGGGAGGCTGCTGGGGGTGGAGGCCGGTCGGATGAATGCCCTGCTGCTGGGGCGGCGGGCGCACGCGCGGTGGCTGGAGTGGCAGAGGGATCCTGGAAATTTTGCACTCCTCGATGAGATCGTGGAGCTGCGGCGGGCGACCCTCTCTGCGGCAGGGGCCGGTCACCCTCAGCTTCCCGAATTAGGTATCCAGTTCGGGAACGATCTGATGGCCCGATGGCGCGCGACGGGTGCGTTGCGCGACCTCGACGAGGCGATCGGCGTGCTGGAGTACACGGCGAGGAGCGTGCCGCCGTCCGACTACGCGCGTTGGATGGCCGGTCATGTGGCTCTGCGGGAGTTGTACGGCACCCGGCATACGGTGACGGGCCATGAGGCTGAGGCTGTTCAGGCAGCTGGCGTGGCGCGTGAGGTGGCTGATCGGGCGCATGTCGACGATCCGGAGACGCCTGCCCACCATGAGGCAGCGTTGCGGTGGGCTGTCGCTGTCGGCAGGCTGCGCGGGGACGCCGAGGGGCTGGGGCGGGTGTTGGCCGAGTATCGGCTCCGTGCTGAAGCTGCCTCTCAGCAGGGCGGGATGCAGGCGGTCCTGGCCTGGCGGTTGCTGAGGCTGTGCGCGGAGGAACGGTACGAGGTGACGAATGATCCGGCTGACTTTCGTCTTGCCTTGGAGGCCGCCGCGCAGACCATCGCGTTCAGCACGCCCGGGACGGAGGCTTGGCACCGGGCTGTCTGGTGGCGCTGCGGCTTGTTGTTCGAGGACTATGCGCGTACCCACAGTGTGCAGGCCTTCGACGAGGCCGCGCGGTTGTCCTCCGCTGTCATCGATGCCTGGCGGCTCGCTCCCGACCGGGCGGGCGGACGCGATGCCGGATGGCTGCCGCTCGCCCTGCGCGGCCGACTGCACTGCGAGCGCTATGCGATCCACGGCGTGGCCGAGGACCTGCACCAGGCTCGCGCGGACCTGAGCGAGGCCTTTGCACATGTCGACGGGACGAACCGTCTCACCCGCGGGGATGTGTGTTACCACCTCGGTGAGGCTCTGCTGTACTGCTACATCAGAGACCCTGCGGATGCGCGACTGCTCGGTGAGGCTGGGCGGCTGGCGGAGCAGGCGCTTGCCGTGGTCCCGCCGGAGCATCGGGACTACGGTCTTCGCCTTCTTCTGCGTTCCGCCGTCCGGCACCACGAAGCTCTGCGAACTGGCGGCATCGAAGCGCTGGGGGCTGCGGTCGCTGCGTACCAGCAGGCGGTGAGGGCCCTAGCCATCGCTTGTCCGGGTGCCCTCTGGAGGGCGCACAACCAGCTGAGCATCGCCCTCATGCAGCTCTACCAGTTGACTGGGGGGAGCGACGTCCTGCACGCCGCGGTGGCAAGCGCCGAGCAGTGTCTGGAAGGCTGCCCGGCCGGCGAGGAGTCGTTCCGCACGGCCAATCTGCACACCACGCTCGGTCAGCTGCTTCGCATGCGTTACGAGGAGGAAGGCAGCGCCGACGACCTGCGCCGCGCCTTGCATCACACGCACACCGCCATCGAGCTGGTGCCCACGGAGGACTCGCCCGAATGGGCAGCCCGCCTGTCCAACCACGCCATCACCGTGTCGTTGCCAGACCGGCCGGAGGACCGCCGGGCGGCGGAGCGGATCCTGCGTTCGGCACTCGACGCCCAGCGCATCCCTGGCTCCACCCGTGCTCTGCTGCACCACAACCTCGGAACACAGCTGCGGCAGACAGCCGAGGCCACTGGGGACAGAGCCATGCTGCGCGAGGCGATCGATCACCTGGAACGCGCGGTCGAGGAGGCCCTGCCGACCGACCTGAACCAGGCCAACTATCGACGGAATCTCGCCCACGCCCTGCACGCGCTCTGGAAGATCACCCGCGAGCAGGTTCTGCTCGACCGTGCGTTCGATGAGATCCAGCAGGCTCTTGCCACCGGATCGGAATCCGCATCCGACCGGCACCTGGTGCTGTCCTCGTACGTCTCTTTCCTCACCGAGCGCTCTACCGAGCGCCAGAGCCCAGAGGACCTGGCGCTCGCGCTCGACGTGGGCCAACAGGCGCTTGACATCACACCTTCAGGGCACCGGCTGCGCGGCGCCTTGCTGACCCAGTACGGCGAGTGCCTGCACGCCTGGTCCAGATTCCAGGAGGATCCGGCGAGCGCCCTCGAGGCTCTGGACTATCTGCGGCAGGGCCTGGCTGCCTATCCGGAAGACCACCCCACCTGGGTGGATCAGGCGCTCTTCCTGGCCGACGCCCTGATGGTGGAGCCTTCCGAGAGCCGACAGATGGAGGCTCTGGAGCTTTACCGGAAGGCCGCCCGGCACCGGTATGGCCGACCCGGGCTCAGGTGGACGGCGGCGCTCAGCTGGGGCCGCCTGCTTGCACAGGCCGGGAACTGGAGCGGCGCCCTCGAGGGCTACGCGAGCGGTGTGGAGGTCCTCCCCCAGTTGGCGTGGGCAGGCCTGTCACGCGAGGACCGGTTGCTGGCTCTGGGCAGTACCTCGTCGGCCGTGTCCGACGCGGCCGCGGTGGCGCTGAACGCCGGCTCGCCCGAGCGCGCGGTCGAACTCCTCGAACACGGCCGGGCGCAGCTCCTCTCCCAGGCACTGGACATGAACAGCGATCTGGACGCGGTGCGGGCGAGGGATGCGCGGCTGGCTGACGAGCTCGAGCGCGTGCGTGGCGAGGTGGACAACGGGCCCGCCGCGGACGCCGGTCGTGACCGTGCGCAGGAGGCGTCCCACGGATGGGCGAGGCAGCGTCGGGACCTGCACCACCGGTGGGAGGAACTGGTGGCCCAGGTGCGCCTCATGTCGGGCATGGGGCGGTTCCTGCTTCCACCGCTCTTCGACGAGCTGGCGTACGCCGGCAACCACGGTCCGGTCGTCCTGCTCAACGTGAGCCACCTGCGCTGTGACGCCCTCATCCTGACCGGTGAGCGGGTGGACGTGCTGCCGCTGCCTTCCTTCAATGTCAGGAAGGCCGAGCTGCGGGCCGACACGCTCGCCAGGCTGCTGATGCGGCAGGAGCCGGATGCGGCGGCCGACGTCCGGTCGTATCTCGCTGATCTGCTGCGCTGGCTCTGGCACACCGTGTCCGGTCCCGTGCTCGACTTCCTCGGGCTGTCCGCTCCCGACCACGCCGATGGGCGCAGCCTCCTGCCGCGTCTGTGGTGGTGCCCGACTGGTGTGCTCAACCGTCTGCCCGTACATGCGGCCGGGATGCTGCCGGACGATCCCTACGTGCTGGAGGAGACCTCGGCACCGATGGCGATGGACTGTGCGGTGTCCTCGTACACGCCCACAGTGCGTTCCCTGATCAGTGCTCGGGCGTGGCGCAACCCTGAGGGTGCCCGGCCGGTGCTGCGGCCTCTTGTGGTGGACGTGGGCCACGTTCCCCAAGTGGCGGGTCTGCCTGATCTGCCCCACGTGGAAAAGGAAGCGTCGTTGGTCGCGGGGCTGCTGCCCGGGGCCGTACGGCTGCAGGACCAGGCGGCGACGCGGTTCGCTGTGCTGTCCGCGCTGACAACCTCCGGCTGGTTCCACTTCGCGGGCCACGGGAAGCAGGACTCCGACAGCGCTGACGGGACGCTTTTCACCTGTGATCATGCGGCCAGCGGCTCGATCCGGGTGGCGGATATCGCCGCGCTCAGGCTGAAGGGGGCGGAGCTGGCTTACCTCTCGGCTTGCGAAACCCTGCGGGCCACCGTCGACCACCCGGACGAGCCGGTGACGCTGGCGGGAGCCATGCGGCTGGCCGGATTCCGGCACGTGGTGGCAACTCAGTGGCGCCTGGACAGCCATCGGGCGAGGCACACGGCCGGCACCTTCTACAGGAGCTTGCTGGGGGACCCGGATTCGGCGGAGGTGGCGATCGCGCTGCACACGGCGGTACAAGAGCTGCGCCGTGAGCGCCCGGGTGCACCGGAGCTGTGGGCTCCCTTCGTCCATGTCGGCCCATGAGGGTGGGTGTCCATCCTCAGCCAACCACGTTGCGGAAAGCATCAGTTGGCTGATGGGGAGGGATAGAGTCCCGCATGGTCCGTCGCCGCTGTTGTCACACTGGAGAGTGTCGCCGTGAACGCATCCCCGCCCCCGCCGACACCTGTGTCCTGGTGGAATTCGCTCAGTCCCACGCGTCGGCGTGTCATCGCTGTGGTGGCGTCGGCCGTGTTCTCCGCCGTGGTCTCTGGTGTGGTCGGGGCCTGGGCGCAGCACCTGTTCGACAGCGATCGCGACGCGGTTCCGCCGGCCGCCTCGCAGCAGTCGGCCGCCACCGCGCCGACGGCGAGCGTCCCGGGCGGCAGCGGGTCACCGGCGTCCCGCCTGGATGCCGATCTGCACTGCGCCACGCGTGCACAGGTACTGGGGTCCGTGCAGTGGTGGCCGTGTGCACGGCTCGGAAAATCGACGGTGACCTTCGGCCTGGTGGCGAGTAACAACGGGGACCCGGCTACGCTTCACTTGCGCTTGGGGTACGTGCGTGCGCAGGAACCCGCATCCTGCGGTCCGACCGACGCAGACGTCTCAGTCGCGGTGGGCCAGGGTGTAACTACCTGGTACACGGTGCCGGGCTGCTCGGTGGACCTCATCCCGGGGGCCGTGCAGGCGGCGGTTCGGGTGGGCGGTCTGAAGGGGGCGTTGTCCACGCCCGCGTTGTCGCCGACACTTCACATCCAGCAAGACGGCTCGGTGATCGACCCGACGCGTGGTGGATCATCCTGACGGCTGTGGGCTTTGGGCGGGCTCCTGGAGCTGGTCGTGGAGTTCGTATCCCGGTCGACGGCGCCCGCGTCCTGCTGGCGCCCGAACGTGCTCTGAGGGGCGCTGGCCGGTTGGTGGGCCTGCGCTGCCTGCCTAACGCGCTGAGGGCTTCGGGCATACATGTCCTTGATTGCCCTGGGGAGCGTGCGGCTGCCGAGCTTGAGCACGGCTGTGTCCCTGTGTGCGGTGGACGCACCGCCCCGCGCCCTGACACGCTGGACAAGATCGCCTCCTGCGCTGCAGTTCCCCGCCGCCTTCTTTGAAGGCCCCGCGCTCGACGAGCTCCCCCTCGAAGGCATCTCGTGGCGGGCACGCAGCAAGACCTCGGCACGTGTACTGGATGCCGTCAGGGTAACCGGAACGCTCGGCGCGCTGCTCTACGACTGGATGCGCGGTGCGGTGTGGGGGGCGCCGCAACCAACCGGCTCGAGGCGCCCGGCGCCCGTGCCGCGCGGTCGCCGGCCGCTCCACCCGGAAAGCAGCCCTCGCCCCATGGGCCAACAGGCACGTTCCGCGTCGTCGTCCGCGCCGACTACGCAAGCCCGTGAGGACAGGAGGCTGGGAGAGGACTGGCCCGTGGTCATCGACCCGGTGCTCAGACGCAGCCAAAGAGCGGCCGTCAGGAAGGGATCCCCCAGGCGGGAAGTCCACCGGGGGCAGGGCTTACGCCAGGCCGGCCGGCACGGCGACCTCGGCCTCCAGTACCCCTGGAACAGGGCGGCGACCAGGCGGGCAAGCAGGCGCAATAGCCACGCAACAGGCGCGTGCGCTGGGAGCGTCCGGCGAGCGGGCACGCTATCCGCAACCATCACAACGCGGTAGCAGTCTTGAACGGGTATGGGATTACGTACGTCGCGGCGCCGGACCGAGCGGCGGGGGCTGCGCCTGTGGCCAGTGGGCCCTGTCCTCGCGCTGACCTTTGCTGCGGCGGTTGTGGTGGCCGCAGCAGTGTTCTACACCGGCTGGGACCTGCTCAGTGTCCATGGGCTAAAGCCCGAACATCGCATCGATTCCACGACGCTGTTCGACCTGGTGAAACTGTCCTTCGGGGTGGTCGCAGGGGCTGGTGCCCTGGTCGCCCTGGTCGTGGCCTACCGGCGGCAGCGCGTGGACGAGGACGGCGCCCTGCGCGAGGCCACCCGCCTGCACACCGAACGCTTCACCACCGCCGTGGGTCAACTGGGCCACGACTCAGCCGCCGTGCGTCTCGGCGGTGTGCACGCCCTGGCCGGACTCGCCGACGACGCCCCCACCCGCGAGTTGCGCCAGACCTGCATCGACGTCCTGTGCTCCTACCTCCGCCTGCCCTACACCGGAGAGGCCGACCTGCCGGCAGGCGACGCGGAAGCCAGACACAACTACCTGGCTCTGCGCGAGGTCCGGCACACCGTCATCCGCCTCATCCGCGACCACCTCCGTCTGGAACCCGAGCACCTCCACTCGTGGCAAGGCCACGACTTCGACTTCACCGGCGCCACCTTTGACGGCGGGGACTTCTGCGAAGCGACATTCTCCGGCGGCACAGTCAGCTTCGATGAGGCGGCGTTCTCCGGCGGTGAGGTCGCCTTCCACAGGACGACCTTCTCCGGCGGCAAAGTCAGCTTCAATGCGGCGAAGTTCTCTGGCGGCGCAGTCGTCTTCTCGGGAGCAACTTTCTCCGGCAGCACAGTCGAGTTCGGCAAGGCGATGTTCTCCGGCAGCATGGTCTACTTCAACAGGCTGACGGTCTGCGACGGGGTACTCAACTTCTACGGAGCGGCCTTCTCCGGCGGCGCGGTCAAGGTCAAGGAGGGGAGGTTCTCCGGCGGCACCGTCAGCTTCCACTCGACAACGTTCTCCGGCAGCACGGTCAACTTCCACGGGACCAGGTTCTCCGGCAGTGCGGTTGACTTCACGGAAGCAGTGTTCTCCAGCGGCACGGTCGACTTCAGGCAAGCCCGCGGTACAGCACCGTCGGGTCTGGTTCCGTCGCGTAGATCGTCCATCCCGACCAGTCTCCTTCTGCCTCGAGCTTGGTCCGGCTGACACAGCTACCGACCGTGACGTTCCTGACCGCTCGCGGCGTCCGCCCGGCTGACGCCCCCGGCCGGGCGCACCGGTGAGCAGCGCGCCTGGCCGGTGCCAGCCGCCACGCGGATTGCTCATGATTTCGCTGATGTACCGCTGAGCCGAGGTCGGGAAGTGCTGGATGAACCAGCTGAGTATCTCCGCCAGGGGCACCAGCTCGGCTCGTTGCGGTGGCGCAGGACCCAGCACTTGCGGATGTTGGGATGACCGCCTGCGGCGGGGCGTAGACCCCGCTCGGGGAGAGGGGTTACCGCCGCGGACCGGCGGACAGCGCTGGGGCCACAGCACCGGGCAGCGCGGGCAGCCGTCGTTCTGGCATTCTGCAGGGGCTGGTTGATCAGGGGGGAAGTCATGGACGAACACGAGCTGAAGCGCGCGGCCGACGTGGGACTGGCACAGCGAGAAGCCGACAAACGCACCGTGGAGCGCATGCAGACCATTGCTCTCCGGCTGTTCTGTGTCGCCTTCTTCCTCGGCCTCTGCGGTTGGCTGCTGAACAAGCTGTGAGTCTGAGTGACGGCTGCTGCTCCGATCAGGCTTTGGGAAGTTGCCTTGATGGTCACCGAGCGCCAAGGCGAACGACTCCCGCAGTGGCTCGACGCCGTCCGCCAGGACGACCTTAAGCACCTCGGCCCACACGGCGGCGTCCATCGTGTCCACGCCCAGGTCCTTGTTGATGAGCTCAGGGCGGACCGCCGCGGCGACGTTGGCGACGCCGTCGAGCCGGCCGAACGCGTCGGTGGCCTGCGCGACGAGGGATTTGATCGAGGCCTCGTCGCGAAGGTCGAACTGGGCGGTCAACAGGTTGTCTGCGAGCGGCCCGGCCGCCTCGCGGGCCCGGGCGAGGCCCTCGGCGCGGGTGCCGCCGGCCACGACCTGGGCCCCCTCGGACAGCAGGCGCAGCACGGTGGCCGCCCCGATGCCGGAACCGCCGCCGGTCACGATGAAGGTCTTGTCCTTCCTTCCACTTTTCTTCTCCTTGGTGATGTGGATCGGGCGCGTTGGTGATGTGGATCGGGCGCGTTGATCTGTGTGGTCGGTTACCGCACGGTGGGCGGCCCCGTCTGGTGGACCCGAAATCCACCGGGCGGGGCCGGGTCTACGAGCGGTTGCGAGCCCTGAGCTGGGTGGCCTCAGGCCGTCAGGGCCGCGGCGTTGCGGCGGGCCAGGTCGTGGGCCTCGGTGAGCGAGGTCTCGTGGAGCGGTACCAGGTGCTTCAGCGGCTCCATGACCGGCGCGTACGTCAACTCGGGAGTGATGGTGCGCACGTCGAGGCCCAGCGCGTCGCCCAGGATGGTTTCCAGGGCGGGAACGACGAAGTCCTTGCCGTGCTGCGGGCTGCCGGGGCCGTAGCCGCCGCCGCGGGCGGAGACGAGGACCGCCGGGCGGCCGGCGGCCGGGGCGTCGGCCGTGCCGAAGGTCCTTCCGGGGATCATGATGTGGTCGAGCCACGCCTTGAACACCGAGGGCATCGAGTAGTTGTACATCGGGACCGCGAACAGGTAGGCGCTGGCGCCCAGGAACTCCTCGATGAGCTCGTCCTGCAGCGCCGTAGCCGCTCGCTGCTCGGGGCTCTGCTGGTCGGCCGGGGTAACACGGGCGGTGATCCCGGTGGCGTCCAGGTGGCCGAGCGGATTGATGGCCAGGTCGCGGGTGACGATCTCTCCGCTCCAGTCCTTGGCGAAGGTGTCGGCGACCTGCCGGGAGTACGAGGCGTCGCCGGAGGCGGAGGAGTCAATGCGGAGCAGGTAGGACATGGTCGTGCTCTCTGTTACGTCGGGGGTGTGTCGGATGGTGTGGGTGGGTGGGTTCAGGAGCCGTGCGTGCCGGGAACGGCGCAGCCGTCCGGGCCGCAGACGCCGCCGGTGGTGTCGACGGCGGGCAGCGGCTGCGCGGCCGGGTGGCCGGCGTCCCATGCCTCGGTCATCGCGGCGAGGAGCTGGTCGGTGCCGACGGCGCCGTTGATGGCGCGGCGGCCGTCGATGACGAGGAAGGGCACCCCCCGGGCGCCCAGGCGTTGGGCCTCGCGTTGGTCGGCAGCCACCTGTGTGCGGTAGCGGCGGTCGTCGAGGACCTCGGCGGCACTCTCGTGGTGCAGCCCTAGCTGGTCGACGAAGTCGAGCACCTCGCTCTTCGTCCACAGCTTGCGGGCCTGCCCGAAGTGGGCGCGGAACATCGCCGTCCACGCCTCGTTGCCCCGCCCCTGATCGGTGGCGTGGGCGAGCAGTTCGTGGGCCAGGTCGGTGGGGCCGAGCGTACGGTCCAGGACGTGGTAGGGCGCCAGGCCCTCGGCTGCTGCCTGCCGCTCGATGGGCCGCAGGACCTGGTCGGCGACGGAGGGCATACCGGCCCTTTCCAGCAGTTCCCGCTGGGTGACGCCTTCGCGCGGCAGGTCGGGGTGGAGCTGGAAGGAGCGGTGGACCAGCTGTACGTCGGCGGCGTGGTCGAAACGCTCCAATGCCTGATGCAGCCGGTGGTCCATCAGCCCGCAGTAGGGGCAGACGATGTCCGACCAGAACTCGATCTTCACGATGGTCAGCTCCCAAAACTCACTTTATGTTCGTAGCCCCACTGTGCATTAGTCTGGCAAGCGTTACAAAAGGCACACTCGTGTGCGTGGTGAAGAGAGGTGACCGTCATGAGCTCGCGTAAGGTCGGAGCAGCGCGTGCCGACGTGCTGCGGGATGTGCGGGGCACGCCGGGTCCGTGCGCGCGGTGGGACGGCGCGGAGACGAACTTCATCCGCGAGATCCTCGACATGGTCGGCGACAAGTGGAGCGTGCTGATCATCGGCACGCTCGCCGAGGGCCCGGTGCGCTACTCCGAGCTCGTGGACGCGATCCCCGGTATCTCGCAGCGCATGCTCACCCTCACCCTCAAACATCTCCAGCGCAGCGGGATCGTGAACCGCGTCGCATACCCGGAGGTTCCGCCCCGTGTCGAGTACTCCCTGACCGGCCTGGGCACCTCGCTGCTGTCCACGGTCCTGGACCTGGCCGCCTGGTCCGCCGATCACCACCGTGAGATCCGCGACAACCAGAGCGCGTTCGACGCCGAGGCGTCACGAACCAAGCGGTGACGGTCGCCTGGAGCACGGCAGGACGGACCGCTACTGCTTGCTGCTGTCCTGCGTGGTGATGAAGCGGGCCGTCGAGCAGTACGACGCCGCCCCAGGCCGGCCGGGCTGCATCTCGCGGGGTCTCCTACTCATCGCCGGTTTCGTCCTCGTACAGCTCGGGCGCGTCCGGGTCGCGCGAGGACCAGGCCGAGCGCGCCGAGCTGGTCCTCCATCCATGCCTGATGGATGGTGCCGCGCTTGGAAGCGTCAAGGCGTCCTGATATTTGGCGGCGCGGCGGGACACCCCGCAGGGCTAGGCAGTCCGGGCGGTGAGTCCGCAGTCCTCAGGCTTTACCCAGCTGACCTTCGCCGGGCCTCTGGCCCACCATCTGGTCCGAAAGAGCACCGAGCGGCCTGACATGCCCCCGCACGAGCATGATTGTTCCCGGTGGTCGGCTCCTGGCTACTCCCCCGATCCGGGGCAGGACACGTTGTTGACCGCCCCCCGCGACTGGAGCGCCGTCCACGCCATCGCCCACGACCCGCTACCCGTACTCCTTCCCCAAGCGCGTGATCTGTTGGCTCAGTTCACGGCCTGCCTTCCCGCCCTTGCCGGTGGGCAGCAGAACCACGCGCACGCCGTCGACGTGCTGCACTGCCTCCTGGCGTTCAGCGGCAACGGGCCGTTTCCCGAGCGTGGCGTGCGGGCGCTCGCCGTCTTGGAGCCGAAGGCTTCCTTTCACCGGCTCATGTTCTTCCTGCACCGGTGCGGCCTGCTCGATCCCGACCATGACGGCACCGCGGCAGTCAGCCCCTCGCTGGCACGTCTGGACGCAACCCGGGCGGATGCCCGGCACCACCAGGCCATCGAGGACAAACTCCAGGGACTCCCCGATACGGTGGCCGAGCAGCTTCGGACATGGATTGTGGTCCGTCGCGGGCAGGGCCGCCGTCGGCATCCTCCAGCCGACTTCACTCGCATTCGCCGGGACTTCCACGTGGTTCTTCCCGTCCTGACCGAATGGGCACAGCAGGGCCTGGACCTGCGGCAGATCACCACTGAGCACGTGAAGGTTGTTCTCACTGGCAGGCAGGGACATCGTGCTCGAGGCGTCCACCACGTTCTGCTCAGCCTCTTTCGCGCTCTCAAACAGGAGCGTGTCGTCTTCGCCAACCCGCTCGCCGGCCTCTCCCTCACGACCCCCGTGCAGGTGCCTGAACCTCTTCCCAGCGACCGTCTGTGCGGACTGTTGGACGCCATCGGCAGTCCGATGGGGCGTCTGGCCGTCGGTCTGGTGGCTGTTCACGCCATCAAGTTCTCCGACGTCGCCCGACTGCCCCTCACCGCATGCGACGTCGCCCCACGCAACCTGGCGACTGCGCCTTCGTGGCCAGCGGCACACCGTCTACCTCGACTCCCTGACACGCCACCTGCTGGATGAATGGCTGCACGCGCGGCAGCAGCGATGGCCCGCCTCATCCAATCCCCATCTGCTGATCACGACACACTCGGCGCATCACCCCGCGCTGTGCACTGCGACGTGCGTTTGACCAGACGGGGATCACACCACGCGAGATGTGGAGGGATCGGGTGCTGGATGAAGCCCGGCACACCGCCGATCCGGTCCACCTGGTGCACCTGTTCGGCATTCACCCCGGAACCGCCGTGCGTTACGCCCACGCCGCCCACCCTGATAAGGCCCTGCCTCCCATCCGCTGAGCCAGCGCACACCATCAGCCCAGATAGGCACCTGTTCCTGTTCCGCCCACGACATAAGCGGCCACTCACACGCTCCCGCCGCCCATCCTCGGGCCTTGAGGTCCAGCCTCGGCTCGGGCTGGATGCAGCATGCATCGTTCGTTATAGTGAACGTAGAGTTCGTCAACTTGAGTGAGGGTGTCATGCAGGTCCCCGCCTACTACGCGGACACATACGAGGAGCAGGCCCAGACCCGAGTCGCTGCCATAGGAGAGCGCGACGGCGCACCGTGGGTGGCGGTCGAGCGCTGTCTGTTCCACCCCCAGGGCGGCGGTCAGCCGGCCGACCGCGGTTGGGTGGACGGTCACGAGATCGCCCCCGTGCGGGATCATGACTCCGGCCTGGTCGTGGCCGTGGCCTGCGGCGAGACGGCGCTGCCGGTCCTTTCGGTCGGGCAGTCGGTCGAGGTCCGCATCGACCTCTCAGTGCGCCTCGCGCATGCCGCCCTGCACACCGCCGGTCACCTGATCGAGGCAGCCGGACGGGCACAGGGCTGGGTGCTGGCCGCCAACAACCACTTCCCCGGCCAGGCCCGGATCGAGTTCACCGCGCCGACGCCCGACGCCCGCCTGGACACCCCGGAGGGCCGGGAGGAGGCCACTGAGGCCCTGCGGACGCAGGTCGCCAAGGCCATTGCCGAAGACCTGCCGGTGACCTGGGAGAACGACGCCGACGGTCGCCGCATCGTTCACCTTGCCCATCTGCACTCGGCTCCGTGCGGGGGAACCCACGTGAGCAGCCTCGGCGACCTCGCCGACGTCGTACTGCCGACGCTGAAGGTCAAGAAGGGCCGCATCCGCGTTTCCTACAGCGCCAGCCACCGGGAGCACTCATGACGCCGCCGCCAGAAGAGCGCCGGCCCGCCAGCAGCACTGCGATCGCGGTCGGAGCCCAGATCCGCCAGCGCCGCGAGCAGCGTGGCATGAGCAGCGCCGAGCTGGCCCGCAGGGCGGGCCTGGGCAAGGCGACGCTGTCGAAGCTGGAGGCCGGCCGGGGAAACCCGACGATCGAAACCCTCGACGCGCTCGCGATCGCCCTGCGCATCCCCTTGACCGACCTCCTGGCCCGCGACACCGACCCGGGGCCGGTGTTCGTACCCGGCACCGATCTGGCCGACGGCGAGGTGGGACGCGAACTGCTGCGCCGTATCAGCAGCGGTAACAGCCTGGAGATCTGGCGGCTTCGCATGCCCCCGGGAACACACCTGGACGGCGTGCCGCACGCGACCGGCACCATCGAACACCTGCTCGTCTCTTCCGGTCACCTCACTGCCGGGCCTACCGACGCCCCCACCGACCTGCACCCCGGAGACCTGCTCGCCTTCGCGGGAGATGCCCCGCACGTCTACCGCACAGGCCCCGAGCCGGCCGACGTCACCGTCGTCATCGCCTCCCCCATCATCAGCTGAAAGACATCCCTCAACATGAGCCTCGCCGCCCCCACCGCGCCCCAGCGGATATTCACCAGCGACAACACCGCCGGCGCCTCGCCCGAGATCGGGCAAGCCGTCACCGCCGCGGCCGCCGGCCAGGATCTGCCCTACGGCGCCGACCGGTTCACCGCCAGCGCCCGCGCCCGCTTCGCCGAGATCTTCGAACGCGACGTCGATGTCCTGCCCGTCTCCACCGGGTCCGCGGCCAACGCCCTGAGCCTGGCCGCCCTCACCCCGCCCTGGGGCAGCGTGCTGTGCCACCGCGACAGCCACATCAACACCGACGAATGTGGCGCACCGGAGTTCTTCACAGGCGGGGCCAAGCTTGTTTCCCTGTCCGGCGACGACGCACGGATCGACCCCGCCCAGCTGCGCGCGGCCGCGACGCGGAAAGTCAGCGACGTGCACAGCGTGCAGCCCTCCGTGCTCAGCATCACCCAGGCCACCGAGACCGGCGCCCTCTACACCCCCGACGAGATCCGCGATCTGGCCCGCATCGCCAAGGACTCGGGTCTGCGCGTCCACATGGACGGAGCCCGCTTCGCCAACGCGGTCGCCGCCCTGGGCTGCACCCCGGCCGAGCTGACCTGGCAGGCCGGCATCGACGTCCTCTCCTTCGGAGCGACCAAAAACGGCGCCATGACCGCCGACGCCATCGTCGTCTTCGACCGCGCTCTCACCCCGGAACTGTCCTTCAGGGCCAAGCGCGCCGGCCAGCTCACCTCCAAGATGCGCTTCCAGTCCGCCCAGCTGGACGCCTACCTCACCGACGGCCTGTGGCTGCGCAACGCCGCCCACGCCAACACGATGGCCGAATGCCTGGGTACCGGGCTCAAGGCCATTCCCGGCGCCGATCTCCTGCACGCCGTCGAGGCCAACATCCTCTTCTGCCGCCTCCCCCAGACGGTCATCGACCAGCTTCTGGCCGAGGGATTCGCCTTCTACCACGACCGCTGGGAGCCGGGCGTCTGCCGCTTCGTCACCTCCTTCTCCACCACCGAGCACGACGTCGACACTCTCCTTGAGGCCGTACGCCGCCTCGCCATCTGACGCTTGGCAGAGCGGAGGCGCCGGGTCACCATCGTGCCGGCATGCGAGGCGGTGGTGATCACCAAGCCCGCACCGTTCCCTGCCGAGCCTGTGCCGGACAAACCCGCCGCCGAACCAGCACAATGCGGCCGCTCGCGCGCGGGTTCATCCCTCCGAGACGACCCAGATTCTGAGATCCTGCCCGCTTTCGCGTTCGATCTGCTGCGGCTGTCCGGGACCGACACGACCGGGTGGCCGTATCGGCGGCGCAGGCCGCGCTGGAGTCCGTGTTCGCCGCACGCCGGCTGTCGGCCCCATGGGTGCTGTGCCCGTCGACCACCGACCCCGACACCGTGCGCGAGTGGCTGACGTGGGCGTCGGTCGGGATGGAGGGCGTGCTGTTCAAACGGCTGGACAGCGTGTACGAGCCCGCGGTGCGCGGGTGGCGGAAGTACAAGGTGCGCGAGACCACCGAGGCGATCGTCGGCGCGGTCACCGGCACACTCGCCGCTCCGCGCACTCTGCTGCTCGGCAGGTTCGACGACCGCGGCCGCCGTCAGTACATCGGCCGCACCACCACTCTCACCCAGAGGGCGAGCAGCACGGTCGCCGGGCTCCTCGCCCCGGCGCGGCGCGGTCATCCGTGGACGGGCTGGTCGTTCTCCGCCGGGTGGGGCAGCCGGGAAACACTGGACGCCACGCTGGTGGAACCGGAGCTGGTGGTGGAAGTCGGCGTCGACGTCGCCCGCGACGCCACCGGCCGCTGGCGCCACCCCGCCCGCTGGCACCGTCCCCGCCCCGACCTTTCCCCCGGCTGACGTCGCCGCCGCGCTGACGGCGGCGGCCCGCCGACGCGCAACCTGCTGAGCGCGCGCCCTGATCCCCGGCCGCGGCCGCGCCGCCCATCCCACCCGTCCCACCATCGCCTACGCCCGCGCCCGTCACGCCACGGCACCGAACGGACGCGCACGGCGCGGCCCCGGCCGGCAGGAGGGCCGGCCGGGGCCGCGGACGAGCGTGTGATCGTGAAGGGCGGTCGCCTACGCGGCGAAAGGCACTGCAGGGCTTCAGCCGAACGATCGTCCCTGCAGGCAATAGGTGAGGCCCGGGGACACTGTCCCCTCCACAACCACGCCCTGCACAACACGGGCCGCCCGGCAGATGTTCCCGCCTCCCCCGAACGAGGCGCGGCGGACCGGACGACGCGTTACCGGGCGAGTGTGACGGTGACCGGCACGTTGGGGCAGCGGCTGAGGTTCGCCGACAGGGCGGCCTCTTCACCGGAATCGATGCTCAGGCCCCAGCGGAACTTGTCGGCGATCCAGTCGGTGACGTACTGACAGCGATACCCCTCGGCGGGCGGCAGCCACGTGGTGGGTCCTGGTCCGCCCTCGACCAGTTCGACGCCGCCGACACCGCAATCAGCGCCCGCGCGTCCCCGAGATCGTTGAGGTAGGCCTCCCGCTCCGCCGGCGACCAGGCCGAGGCACCCGAATCCCACGCCTCGGCAAGCGGGACCAGGTGGTCGATATCCAAGCCCCGCGGACCGTCGATGCACCGGTCGTCGTAGGGGCTGTACCACTCTCCCCCGCCCGGTTCTGCGGAGCCAGGGCTGCGATCTTCGGTTGACCTGCGCACGGTCTCGGCGACGCCGTGGACCTTCAGCGTGGCATGACGGCCCCTGGGCGCGGGCGGGACGCCGAGGGTCGGGGACGAGTGGTCATGCGTCCGGCTCGGCGTCTGTTCGTGAGCGCCACCTACCGTTCGGCGGCCACCCACATGGCGACCCGGTCGGCGATGACGGTGTCGAGGGCGACCGGTTCCGGGGTGGTGGCGCTGTTCTCCAGGCGAAGGCGGGCCAGGGCGAGCAGGCCCAGCACCATGAGCAAGCCGAAGATCCGTTCACCGTCGCCGAACCCTCGTCCCGGTGTCAGTGGGCGGTTACGCTCACCTTCCACAGCGACCAGGGGTGGGTAGGCATGGACGACGGCGCTTCAATCAACGTCAACAGTCTCCTCAACGGGGACGACCCAATTGAGGACGCCAGCGAAGACCTGCTGCAGCGCTCCGGGCTCGCGGACGCCTTCGCGGCGGAAATCCACAGGACCTCTGCGAAGCACGGCGCGGTTGTCGCGCTTACGGGAAAATGGGGCTCGGGCAAGACTTCTCTGCTGAACCTCACCGCGAGTGCCCTGGAATCGCTCGACGACGTCCAGGTCGTCAAGTTCAACCCGTGGTTCTTCTCCGGAACCGACCAGCTCATGCGGTTCTTCTTTGACGAGATCGCCGGACAGCTGCGCGACGAACGCGGGCTGAAGGACAGACTCAAAAGCGCGAGCCGCACAGTCGCCGAGCGCCTGGGCAGGTACTCATCCGCTCTGTCTCCGCTGAAGTTCATCCCTGGCGCCGGGGCCGTTCTGGAAGGTGCAAGCGCCGTCGCCACCGGAGCGTCCAAGCTCCTGGGCGAGGAACAGGAGACCATCCACCAACAGCGCGCGGAGCTCACTGCACTCCTCGCCGCTCTGCCAGGGCGGATCGTGGTTTTCGTCGACGACATCGACCGCCTGTCACAGCAGGAGATCCGCGATCTTTTCCGGCTCGTGCGTTTGACGGGGTCGTTCCCGAACATCGTCTACGTGCTCTGCTTCGACCGTTCCGTAGTGGAGAGGGCGCTGACGGACGGGGCTGTCGAGGGATCCGCGTA
The DNA here is from genome assembly GCF_040704065.1 of Streptomyces sp. NPDC047869. Lineage (NCBI taxonomy): Bacteria > Bacillati > Actinomycetota > Actinomycetes > Kitasatosporales > Streptomycetaceae > Streptomyces > Streptomyces sp. NPDC047869. The sequence continues at coordinate 55,744 of NZ_JBEYRK010000033.1, read as the reverse complement.
CCTCGAGAAGATCGTGAAGATCGCGATGGACGTGCCTCCGCTCCCCACGCAGGCGCTCTCGCCAGTCATCGGCCAAGGACTGGCCGAGGCGCTTGACGGGATCGACGTCGGACCGTTCGACGAGGCGCGGTGGCCGGACATGTTTGTGCAGGTCGTTCTTCCCCTGTTCTCCACCATCCGGGATGTGAAGCGGTACTTGGCGTCAGTGCCTCTGACCGTTCGCAGCCTGCGCGCAGAAGTGAGTCTCGTCGACGTTCTGGCTCTCGAGGCGCTCCGTGTCCGGTATCCCGCAGCACACGACCTGCTGCTGGCTTCGGTGGATCTGCTCACGGGAACCAGCACGATCTATCAACGCGACAACGGGCAGACTCCGCGCGAGAAGGCGTTCGTGGAGGACTTCACCCTTCTCCTGGACGGGCACGCCCAGTCGGTCATCCGTCTGCTGTTCCCCGCCGCCGAAAGGCTCTTCGGCGGCAGCAACTACGGCTCTGACTGGGTACCGGCCTGGGAACAGGACCGGCGCGTGGCCTGCAGAAGTGTGCTGGACTTCTACCTCCACCGGCAGCTTCCCGCCGGACGGGCACCCATTCGGTGCATCGAGAGCGTCGCAGGTGCGATCGGCGACGAGTCCGCCCTCACCGAGGCGCTGGGACAGGTGCCGGACCCATGTTGGACGATGTCCTCAAGCGTCTTGTCCCCTACCTCCGTGATGTGTCCGAGGAGCAGGTGCTGCCCACGGCCAAAGCGCTGATGCGTCAACTGCCGCGCATCCGCCTGGGATCTACTGGGATGCTGTCTCCGGGCGGTGAATGGGCTGTCTTGAGCCCAGTGAGAGCTCTGCTCCGTACGCTCGGCGAAGACGCGGTCGAGCCCATCGTTCGCAGCCTTTTCCACAGCATCACGAGCCTCTATGGAAGGGCTCTTCTGCTCAGTGTCGTCTCGGGCGGCTCGGACGACCGAGGGGTGATCACGGAGGACGCCGCCCAGTCTCTCAGGGGGGATCTCTTCTCCCAGCTTCACACGGCGCGTCCCGAGGACCTTGCCGGCGAAAGGATGCTGCTGCAAACACTCCTCATGGCGACGGCAGGTACAGATGATCCTTCCCCCCTTGAGTCGCGGTCCGATCCCCGGGTCGTCGCGCGCCTGCTGGAAAGCGCGACGGCGCCTGTGCACAGCCAGACGATGGGCAGCGTGGCGGTGCGGACGGAGAAGCGGTTCGCCTGGGATTCGCTGGTGAACGTGTTCGGGGGCACGACGCTTCTGGCGGAAGCCGTCGCGTCCGTGCGCCGGTCCCTCGACGACGGGACGATCGAGCCCAGCGAGGAGCTGGCAGACGCTTTGGCCCTGTACGAGAAGTACTCGGCAGGATGGCGGCCTGAGGAATTCTGACCTCACTCGGTCATGACCGTCGTACAGAAGTGACCGGCATATTTACGCCAACGGCCTCGGCGACGACCGCGCGCTCATCGTCGTCTCGGCAGCCTCCAACCGGTCCGAGGCCGACCAAGACCCCACCACCTGGCTGCCACCGGCGCCGACAAGACCCGCTGGACCCTCAGCATCGACACTGCCGGACAAGCCGCGCTCGACCAGGAGCTGATCCACTGCCTCGACGTACCGGTCACCGTCACCACAGCCCGCTGACATCCACCCGTCGCCCGCCCATTGAGGACTCTTCCACCCGTGACGGGTGAGGGATGCCGCGGCAGCACGGCACGTGGCCTGGGAACGGCAGATGGGCCTCCCCGCAGGTCGGGGAGGCCCATCCTGGGGCGCCGGCTCACCGGCCGGCGTCACCTACCGCCACTGGCAAAGGGGGGATCAGTGGCGGTTCCGCGGTGGTAACTCCAGGAGACCTCATCGACGTACCGGCCACGGTTGTTGCGCAGCGTCCAGCCGAGAACCGCGGCCCGTTGAGAGACCGGCAGCCCGTGGTCGGCCTGCACGCGGGTGAGGAAGTCGGCGGCCAGGTGCCGGGCCTGCGGTGAGGACGTGGCGGGGCACTTCGGCTGTCCCGTTCTCCGGCTGTATTGAGTGGCGTCCCTCTAGAGGTTGTCCCGTATGGGTGTGAGTTATCCGGTGAGGGCGAGGTTGTGTAGCCGAGCGATGCCGAGGATGGCTTGGTGAACCCCGTTGCCCTTGAGGCGGCAGTCCCGCAGGACCTTCCAGTTCTTCAGCCGGGACAGGGCGTGCTCCACCCGGGCTCGAGCCCGACGGTGGACGGCGTTTTCCGCCTCCTGCTGCGGACTCAAGGTCTTCTGCCCACGTCGTCTGCGGTGCGGGATGAGCAGGCCGGTGCCCTGGTAACCGCCATCGGCGATGGTCGGTGCACCACGGCAGGCCCGGTCGACGCCGGATTCCGTGAACGCCCGGCAGTCGTTTCGACTACCGGGAAGCGGGAGGCCGATCGCCACCACCAGACGGCTGTTGGCGTCGATGACGACCTGGAGGTTGGTCGAGTAACGGTAGTTCTTGCTGGAGGCGGCGATGCTGCGATCGCGCGTGGGCACCAGAGTGCCGTCGACGATATAGACAGTGTCCTTACGCGGCCGACGAGCCGGCGAGATCGCCAGCAACGGCGCCAGATGATCGAGGATCCGGTCAGCTGCCGACTTCGACACCCCAAACAGCGGCGCCACCTGCCGCAACGTGAGGTTGGTACGCCAGTACGTCGCCACCAGCAACACCCGGTCAGCCAGCGGCAGCCGCCACGGCCGGCCCCGCTGGACGTCACCACCGCGGCGTCGCACCAGCGCGACCAGCTTGGCGAACTGCACCTCGGTCAGCCCGGAGAACGGCTCGATCCACTTCGGATCATCAGCTGAAATCACCCCACCCATGCACAGTCAACGCACCAACCACCACACCGGTTACGGGACAACCTCTAGACCCAAACGGGACGATGACCTTGATCGTGGGACGTCGAGGTCCTGGCAGCTGTGGTCAGCGACCCTCGACGTCGTCGAAGCGGCTGGAGGCCATCGTGTGGGAACACAGCATCGGGACCTTCCCCGTGGACTTCACCGAGCACGGCAACGAGTGGGCCCACCACCTTGGGAACGCTATGGGCGGAGGGTTTCGCCGCATCAGCGGCACTGACAGCCACGGCGGCCCGGTGGAAATGGGGCCGCCCCTCGACGACTCCATGACGAGCATCCTGCGCGTCCACCCTCACCCCGACGGCATCAGCTGCACGGTCGTCGGCGACGTCGGCACCCCGTCAGCGGACCAGGTAGACCCCTGGCGGACTGGCGCGCGGAAGGCCGTGGACGAGATCGGACACCACCAGCGGACTCACGTATGGGATGCGCTTGTTGGGGTCAGCCCGTCCGCCGGGCAGGGATTCCACCCCTTGGGGCAGATCAGGGCGACAGACGTAGGGCCGCTGACCCTCGCCCCTGGTGGTGTCCACATGCGCGAGTTCCGAGGGCAGGACCGAGTCGACTCGCAGTTCATCACGATCTCCCACAGCTTCCCCGTCGTCGTCACCGGCCAGGTCGAGACCTACCACTGGGACCCCGTTGTCCCGGTCGCTCAGGCGCAGTTGCGCCGTCTCTGCGCTCTCCTGACGCTGCACCGGAGGCAGCTGTGGGAGCCCCGGACGCTCCCCTGGCTTCAGGGCCCCAAGGGGTCGGTTCTGAAGATCCCGACTTCGGTCGGTCCCGAATTCCCCAGCCCGCACGGGGAGGAGTGGACCGGGGAGGTCCCTCCCGGGACAGGAAACTGGAGGCTGCCGCTGTGGGTGCTTGGGGCATGGGAGAGGCTGGACGGCGACCCCGAACTGGAGACCGCGCTCAGCGCGTACTACGAGGCCGTACGCCTGGGGAGACGTCATCCGTCGCTCTCGCTGCTCACCTTCGTAGCCGCGATCGAGGGCGTCGGTATGAGGTCCGTCCCAGACTCCATGTGCGACTGCCATCCCGCGTGCAAGCACCACAAGGGAGTTGCCGAGAAGCGGTTCCGAAAAGCACTCAAGACCGTGCTGACGCAGAAGCAGGTGAAGGAGCTCGCGGGCCCGCTGTACGACCAGCGCTCGCGTACGGGGCACCGAGGGGCGTTGTTCGGATCGGAGCAGGTCCTCGGCTACGGCGGCCACGCGGGGCCGTTCCAGGTCAACCCGTACTTCCAGTTCGAGGCGGTGCAGCTTGGTCGACTGGCGCAGGTCGCCAATGACGTTCTGGTCAAGGTGTTGAGTGAGCCGGCAGTAGACCCGGGCCATAGCTGACCGAATCGGACCCCGCTCCCCCACGTAGAGAAAGAAGGAAGGAAGGAGAGTCTGCATGGTGACCTGCGGGATATGCCATCATCCGTGCTCGCACGCGTCGGTCGGCGCTCCTGCTCGACAAGGCATCCGACTAGCTCTACTCAGGGCAAACCTACCGATCCATGAACAACCGCGCAGCTATAGGCAAATCCTGCAACGATCACCACAATCCGAAACGATCACTACAGTCGCAGGTCAGCGGATCGCCTAGCGCCTCTGCCGCACAATTCCCCTGCTCAAGGCGACGCCACGTCGCGGCACAGTATCCCGAAACGATCACTACATCCGCAGGCCAGAACACTGCCCACTCAGTGATCAACAGCGTATTTGTCACTGGTCGCGAGCATGGAAGACTCCCCCGACTCCCCCTTCGGCAGCCGCTGCTACACGCTCACGCTGTCCGAGGCGATCGACCGCGGCATCTGCGCGCCGTATCAGGTGGTGTGCGTCGACGTCACCGACACCCAGCTCCAGGCCGCCCTGCTCCTCGGAGCGGACGGGCGTTCCGAGGCAGTGCGCGGGGCCCGCCTCGCCGCCCTGCAGACCGCGCTGGTCAAGGCCTCCGCCGAGGAAGGCTTCCGCCGCACCCTCGTCTTCCACCACATGGTCAAGGAGGCCGAGGCGTTCGCGGCCGGCCTGCCCGGCGTCGCAGAACGGCTGCATGCCGCCGATCCGGAGCTGTATCCGCGCGATGTGTGGGCGAACTGGCTGTGCGGTGACCACCGGGCCGACCACCGACGGCGCATCCTCAGCGAGTTCACCGACGGCATCGCCACCGACGGCACCGTCGTCGAGAAGAGCTACCTCAGCTCCGTGAGAGTGCTCGGCGAAGGCGTCGACACCCACGCATGCGACTCCGCCTACTTCGCCGACGTACGCGGCTCCATGCCCGACCTCGTCCAAGCCGTCGGCCGCGCCCTACGCATCCACCCCGGCGAAGGCAAGACGGCCTCACTGGTCGTGCCGGTGCTGCTCGGACCCGGGGAGACGGTGGACAGCATGCTCACCAGCCGCGCCTACGGCGGACTCGCCAAACTCCTCGAGGCACTCCGGGCACACGACACCCGCGTCGTCGAGGCACTCGCCGAACCACAAGCACGCAGCCGCGTCAGAGGCGTACAGACCCGCTCCGCAGGCGAGAACGACGAGGACCGGGAGAGCGCGGACGCCGGTGAGCAGGACCTGTTGTCGGCGCCTGCCCGGGAACTGCTGAAGTTCTCCACCCCCCGCGACCCGGCCGCGCTCGCCGCTTTCATCAACCTCCGTGTCCTTAATCCCGAACACGCCCACGGGCGGCGCGGTTTCGAGGCCGCCACCCTCTACCACCGGCTCCACGGCGACCTACGCGTCCCCTTCACGTACCGCGTCCCCTCTGCGAGCGACCAGAAGACGGAAGACGAGGAGTGGCCGAGCGCTCTGGCGGCCTTCCCACTGGGACAGTGGATCGCCGACGCCAGAAGGTTCCAGGCTCGCGGCGACATGGATCCCGAGCGCGTCGAGCATTTGAAGAAGCTCGGCATGGTCTGGTCCCACTACGACATCGCATGGGAAGAAGGACTCACCGCCGCCCGCGGATGGGCACAGGAACACGGGCACCTCGCAGCACCGACCGACGCCACCTTCCAGGGTTATCGCGTAGGGATCTGGCTGAAAAACCAGCGCGCCGCAGCCCGACGAGCAGCGGAGAACGAGCAGCGGCGCGCCCAAGGGCTACCGGCACAGTCGGCCGCCGGAGCCCTGTCACAAGAGCGGCGCGAGCAGCTCGAGGACATCGACCCCGCCTGGTGCCCCACCTGGCCCGTCGACTGGCAACGCTGCTTCCACCTCACCCGACAACATCTGGACGGCGGCGGAACGCTGCCCACGACGCCGGGCAGACCTGGGGCGCTGGGTACGCGCACAGCAGCTCGGCTTCGACAAACTCACCGACGCCCAGCAATGGCTGTGCGAACACATACTCGGGATTCAACCCGCAGCCGACGACGAGAAGCCCACGCCGCGGCGCAGCCAAGCCGACAAATGGGCCATGAACTACGAGGCCGCCAAGCAGTACTACCAACGCGAAGGACACCTACGCGTCCCCAGAAGCCACACCGAACGGATCACTGTCGGTGGCACCGGAGATGGCGATAGCCACGAAGACCAAGAGATCCGAGAGGTGAAGCTAGGGGCATGGGTCGGGAACCAGCGCTCCAGAGCCGCGGCGTTGACCTCGGAGCGGGTCGAGCAACTGGCCGCCATCGGCATGCGCTGGGCGTAACAGACGGCGTACGTGTTCACCCCTGTCAAGCGTACGTATCGCGTACAGACCGCGCGCAAAGCCGGGGCATTTAGCGTACGCAGTGCGTACGGATGCCATTCGACTACAGCGGCGCTTGGGCATGGTGCGATCAGTCGCTACGACTGTCGTTAGTGGCGTCATCGGTCGTCACCGATCGGCATCGCAACGGCCCAGGGGTGGTCCAGGGGCGACCACTCGGCCGACAGCACTCGCGAGCCGCCGCGCTCGGATTCGTAGCGGGTGGCGATACCGCGCCACTGCTTCAGGCGGTGGATGCACCGCTCAACGGCGTTGCGCTGTAGGACTCGCGGTCGAAGGCCGGTGGTTCTGCCGTCCCGGCTGCCGCGTCGCAGCCGGTGGCTCCGCTGATCGGCGGGCACTACGCCCGGACTCCGCGCCTGCGCAGGTGGTCGCGGATCGAGCGGGACGAGTAGGCCTTGTCCGCCAGGACCACGTCCGGCCTGGTGCGCGGACGACCACGCCGTCGGGGAACGCGCAGGCGGTGACGTCCGTAAAGGCGGGTGCGTCGCCGGCCTGTCCGGCGGTGAGAACGAACGCGAGGGGCCGGCAGCGAGCATCGGTTGCGAGGGGGCTTTTCGTGGTCAGTCCGCCGCGGGACCGGCCGATGGCGTGGTCGGCAGGTTCGCCGCCGGGGCCCCTTTTTGCGGGCCCCGGCGGCGCGCTGGTGAGCGCGCACGATCGTGGAATCCACCTACACGGCCCAGGCCAAGGCCAGCTCCTCGTCGGCGTCAGCCTGGGCCATCAGCGCGGTGAACACCCGCTCCCACGTGCCGTCGACGGCCCACATCCGCAGCCGGTTGTAGACGCCCCGCCAGTTGCCGTACTTCTCCGGTCCCGTCTGGAACTTGGAGGCGATCGCGTCAATCACCTGGCGGTGATCCCGCCACCGGCCACCCCGCTTCGGCGTCCGGTCCGGAAGCAACGGCTCGATCCGCGCCCACTGCGCATCTGTTAACGGCACACCCGGACCAACGACCGAGCGATCCATTCGATCGTCAACCGCTGTCCTCCCCGCGTGGGAGACGCGTCCCGCCGCACCCCCTCTGACCTGCACAAATGCCAGGCGAGAGGGGGTGGGGGCGCCCAGGCGAGAGGGGTGGGGGCGCATCTGGGACTTCGCCGGGGCTTCCCGCGCGATTGCGGCGACTGCACCGCACCGCGGAAGAGCCGACGGCCGCCCTCGGGGGCTTGTGACCTATGGGCGGCCGGCTGTGTCGCTCCGGCCGCTACCTAGCCTGTCGCGCACCAGGGCGACGGCGACCACCAGCGCCGCGACCAGGCCGGAGAAGGTCAGCTGTTCGCGCCCGGAGGGGTCGGTGAGCATGTAGGCGAGCACGAACACGATCATGAGGATCGTTGCCCATGTCAGGTACGGGAACAGCCACATACGGACGACCAGCTTGTCCGGGTTCTCCCGCAGAATGATCCGCCGCATCCGCAGTTGGGTGAAGGAGATCACGAGCCAGACGAAGAGGGCCACCGCTCCGGAGGCGTTGAGCAGGAACGCGAACACCGTGTCCGGCCACTTGTAGTTGAAGAAGACGGCGAGGAAGCCGAAGGCCACCGAGGACAGGATCGCCGCTCGGGGGACGCCGTGTGTGGACGTGTGGGCGAACGACTTGGGGGCATCGCCGCGGCGGCCCAGGGAGAAGGCCATGCGAGAGGCGGTGTAGAGGCCGGAGTTGAGACAGGAGAGCACGGCGGTGAGCACGATGACGTTCATGATCTGGCCGGCGTGCAAAATGCCGATGACGTCGAGGGTGGCGACGTAGGAGCCCCGCTCCAGGATGGCCTTGTCGTTCCACGGGAGCATCGTGACCACGATGAAGATCGAACCGAGGTAGAAGACCGCGATGCGCCAGATGACGCTGTTGGTGGCCTTGGTGACCGCGCGTTGCGGGTGCTTGGACTCCCCCGCCGCAAGGGTGACGATCTCGCTGCCCATGAAGGAGAAGACCACCAGGAGCACACCCGTGAGGATGGCGCCGGGCCCGTGCGGGAGGAAGCCGCCGTGGGCCGTGAGGTTGGCGAGTCCGACCGGCTTCTGGTGCGAGCCGGGCAGCAGGCCGAGGACGGCGAGCCCACCCAGCACGATGAAGGCGGCGATCGCGACAACCTTGATGCCGGCGAACCAGAACTCGAACTCGCCGTAGCTGCCGACCGAGACGAGATTGGTGGCGGTGAGCACGACCATCACGATCAGGGCCCATCCCCACCGCGGGACGGCCGGGACCCATCCTTCGAGGATCACGGCCCCGGCCGTGGCCTCGACCGCCATGACCACCACCCAGAAGAACCAGTAGAGCCAGCCGATCGAGAACCCGGCCCAGCGGCCCAACGCCCGGTCCGCGTAGGCCGAGAAGGACCCGGAGGTGGGATGTGCGGCGGCCATCTCGCCGAGCATCCGCATCACGAGGACGACCATGACGCCGACGAGAGCGTACGAGACGAGGATGCCGGGCCCCGCAGCCGCGATTCCGGAGCTGGAGCCGACGAACAGGCCGGCGCCGATCACGCCGCCGATCGCGATCATCGACAAGTGACGGTTCTTCAGGCCGGCTCGGAGGCCGTCGGGAACGACGGGGCCGGACGGTTGCTCCACCGTCGTGGTGGTGTTCTGTTGCACGGTCATGGATCCCTAACAGTCGAAGGAATGCGGGAAGGCTCTGAGACCGATCGAGCTGGGTCAGATGCGCAGCGCCGGAACATGCCCGGCTTCAGCGCAGTCGGAGGCTTTGAACAACTAGTCGCCGACTGGTATATCAATGCGGTGGCAAGCTATGTTCCGTTGCGTCAGCGGGTCAAGGGGTCGGCAGGCTTTCTCCTGTGGCTCTTGTGGCGGAGGAGGAGGCCGACGCCCCTCAGGACGTGGGCCTCCTCCTCAGCAGGCGGCGGGCGGTGGCACCACGTGGACGCGGCGCGGTCGTCGTCAGCTGAAGACGACGGTGCGGTTGCCGTGGAGCAGGATGCGGCCCTGGCAGTGCCAGTTGACGGCGCGGGCCAGCGCCAGGCGTTCGGCGTCGCGGCCGACGGTGACGAGCCGGCCGGGGCCGGCTCGATGATCGACGCGGATGATCTCCTGCTCGATGATCGGCCCTTCGTCCAGGTCGGCGGTGACGTAGTGGGCGGTGGCACCCACGAGTTTCACGCCCCGGCGGTACGCCTGGTGGTACGGCTTGGCTCCGGCGAAGCTCGGCAGGAAGGAATGGTGGATGTTGATGGCCCGGCCTTCCAGCCGCTTGCACAGATCGTCGGAGAGCACCTGCATGTAACGGGCGAGGACGACGAGGTCGACGCGGTGTTCCTCGACCAGGGCCAGCAGCCGGGCTTCGGCCTGCGGCTTGGTGTCCGCCGTGACGGGGATGTGCTCGAAGGGCAGGCCCTCGGCCCCGGCCAGTGGCTGGAGGTCGGGATGGTTGGACACCACCAGGACGATCTCGGCGTCCAGCGTGCCGCTGCGCCACTGGTAGAGCAGGTCGGCCAGGCAGTGGTCGAACTTCGACACCATCACCAGCACGCGGGGCTTCACAGAGGCGTCCCTGAGCTGCCAGTCCATCGAGTGGTCGGCCGCCACGGGGTCGAAGGCGTCCCGGAGGCGGTCCAGGGTGGCTCCGGCAGCGGGCACGGTGAAGCTGGTGCGCAGGAACACGCTGCCCTGGTCGGCGTCGTCGAACTGCTGGTGCTCGGTGATGTCGCACCCGTGCCCGAGGAGGAACGACGTCACTGCGTGGAGCACGCCGGGGCGCTCGGGGCAGCTGAGGGTGAGGACGAACTCGCTTCTCATGAACGGCTCCTCAGCATTCGACCACGTTGAGGGCGAGACCGCCGCGAGCGGTCTCCTTGTACTTGTCCTTCATGTCGGCGCCGGTCTCCCGCATGGTCTTGATGGCCTTGTCGAGGGAGACGTGGTGGGTACCGTCGCCGTGCAGGGCCATCCGTGCCGCCGTGATCGCCTTCAGGGAGGCCACGGCGTTGCGTTCGATGCAGGGGATCTGGACCAGGCCGCCGACCGGGTCGCACGTGAGGCCGAGGTTGTGCTCGATGCCTATCTCCGCGGCGTTCTCGACCTGTTCCGGTGTTCCGCCCAGGACTTCGGCCAGGCCGGCGGCCGCCATCGAGCAGGCGGAGCCGACCTCGCCCTGGCATCCGACCTCGGCACCGGAGATCGACGCGTTCTCCTTGAACAGCACCCCGATGGCGGCCGCGGTCAGCAGGAAGCGGACGATGCCGTCCGGGCCGGCGCCGCGCACGAACCGCTCGTAGTAGTGCAGGACCGCCGGGACGATGCCGGCCGCGCCGTTGGTCGGTGCGGTCACCACCCTGCCGCCCGCCGCGTTCTCCTCGTTGACGGCAAGCGCGTACAGGGTGACCCACTCCATCGCGCGCAGAGAGTCGGTCTCCGCCTCGGTGTCCGCCGCCAGCAGCTTGCGGTGCAGGTCGGCCGCCCGGCGGCGTACCTTCAGCCCGCCGGGCAGCACCCCGTCGTGCGCGCAGCCGTTGCGCACGCACTCCTGCATCACCGACCAGATGTGCAGCAGTCCGGCGCGGACGTCGTCCTCGCTGCGCCAGGCCAGTTCGTTCTCCATCATGATCGAGCTGATCGGCAGTCCGGTGGCCCGGGTGTGCGCGAGCAGTTCGTCGCCGGTGGTGAACGGATGGCGCACCGGTGTGCTGTCCGGGACGATCCGCGGGCTGCCGGCCTCGCTGTCGTCCAGTACGAAACCGCCGCCGACGGAGTAGTACGTGCGCCGCGCCAGGCACCGCCCGTTCTCGGCCGTGGCCTCGAAGGTCATGGCGTTGGAGTGGAAGTCCAGGCGCTTGGCGCGGTGCAGGACGACGTCGTCGTCGATCTGGAAGCCGATGGGGTGCTTGCCCAACAGCCGCAGGGTCCGCGTCGCCCGGACGCGTTCCATCGCCGGCGCGGCGACGGCGGGGTCGACGACCTCGGGGGCCTCGCCCTCCAGCCCCAGGACCACGGCTTTCACGCTTCCGTGGCCGTGGCCGGTAGCGCCCAGCGAGCCGAACAGCTCGACGTGGACGCGGCTCGTCTCCCCCAGCAGGCCGTCCTGCTCCAGGGCGTACGCGAAGGAGTGCGCGGCGCGCATCGGGCCCACCGTGTGGGAGCTGGAGGGCCCGATGCCGACCTTGAACATGTCGAAGACACTGATGCTCATCCGGTGTCTCCCCGGTACTCCGTGCAGGCGTCGACGAGCCAGGTGGCCAGGTAGGAGGCGAAGGACGAGCGGACCAGCAGCCATACGCCGGACGCCGCTTCGTCCCGGACGACCAGGGTGATCGGGGCCTGCGCCAGCACGGTGGTCAGGCACGAGCCGACCGGAGTCACCCGCGGGTCCAGGTCGATGGCGCAGCCCTGGGCCAGCACCGTGCGGACGAGGTGCCCGGACAGCGCAAGCGTCGTGCGCTGCGCGGAGACGTCGGTGACGGTCGCGAACTCGTCCGCGACGGCCGCCCGCAGCTGCGCCAGGAGGTCGTGCCGCCGTCCTTCGGGGGCGACGAGCAGCCATTCGTCGGGGCCCATCCACAGCGCCTTGACGTCTCCGGACATCTCCGCGCGCAGGGGGCCAGGCAGCGTGAGGGCCAGGGCAGCCTCGACCGCCTTCGCCGCCGGGCTGCCGGGCTCCACCCGCAGGGTGAGCTGGGTCAGAAAGGGCAGTTCCCGTACCCGCAGTCCGGTGGGCAGCTGCGCGAGGGTGTGCTGCCACTCGGCGAGCGGGCTGAAGCGGGTGGATGTCTCAACCGTCACGGCGAGTTCCCTCCTTGTCGAAGAGCACGGGGTCGGTCACGGTCACCGGAACGGTCCGGCCGTCCAAGGGGACGTAGAGGGTCTCGCCGATGCGCTCGGTGCCGGAGCGCACCAGCGCCAGGGCGAACGTCCGCTGCAGCGCGTCGCTGCGGTAGCTGGAGGTGACGTGGCCCAGCATGGGGACCGGGGGCGCCGGGATGTCGCCGGTGGCGATGATCTGGGCGCCTTCGGGCAGCAGCACCCGCTCGTCGACCGGCAGCAGGCCCACCAGCTGCTTGCGGTCGCCGCGCCGGTTCTCCGCGCGGGTGAAGGAGCGCTTGCCCAGGAAGTCGGGCTTCTTCTTGGATACGACCCACGACATGCCGAGGTCCTGCGGGGTGATCGTGCCGTCGGTGTCCTGCCCGATGATCGGGTACGCCTTCTCGGCGCGCAGCACGTGCATCGTCTCGGTGCCGTACGGCGTGATGCCGAACGCGCTGCCGGCCTCGTACAGGGCCTTCCATACGGTGATGCCGTCCCAGGCGGGCACGTTGATCTCGTAGGCGAGTTCACCGGAGAAGCTGATGCGGCACACCCGCGCCGGGATGCCGGCGACCGTGGCGTCCCGCCAGGACATGAACGGGAAGGCTTCGTTGTCGACGTCCAGGCCGGGGGCCACCAGGGCCAGCACCTCACGCGAGCGCGGGCCGACCAGGGGGATGGTCACCCAGTGCTCGGTGACGGAGGTGAGGTGCACCCGCAGGTTGGGCCACTCCGTCTGCAGCCACTCCTCCATCCATTCCAGGATCTTGGCCGCGTTCCCCGTGGTGGTGGTCAGCAGGAACTCCTGCTCGGCCACGTGGATCACGGTGCCGTCGTCGATGGCCATTCCGTCGACGCCGCACATGACGCCGTAGCGGACGCGGCCCACCTTGAGCGTGCTCATCATGTTCGTGTAGAGCCGGTCCAGCAGCACTCCGGCGTCCGGACCCTGCACGTTGATCTTGCCGAGCGTGGAGCCGTCCATCATCGCGACGCCCGTGCGGGCCGCCCGGCACTCGCGCAGCACCGCCTCGTCCATGGTCTCCCCCGGCTGCGGGTAGTACCACGGCCGCGTCCACTGGCCGACGTCCTCGAACAGGGCGCCTTGCTCGACATGCCAGGGGTGCAGTGCGGTCACCCGTGCCGGGTCGAACAGTTCGCCGCGGTTGCGGCCCGCGAGGGCGGCGAACGCCACCGGTACGGCGGGCGGACGCAGGCGCATGGTGCCGAGGTCGGCGACATCGACCCCGAGCGCCTCGGCGACGATGCCCGAGGTCATCACCCCGGACGTGCGGCCCTGGTCGTGGGCGGTGCCGATCGTGGTGTAGCGCTTGACGTGTTCCACCGACCGCAGGCCGGCCCCGACCGCCCGCAGCACGTCGGAGACGAGGGCGTCGCGCTGGAAGTCGACGAACTGGTGCGCGCCGTCCTCACCCTCCCGCGGGCTCGGCGCCCGCCACAGCACCCGGCCGGGCGCCGCCTCCGGAAGCGGGCCTGCGGACGGCAGCTGGATCATCTCGCCGGTCCTGCCCAGGGCCGACAGGGCCTGCCAGGCGGCGTCCACGCCGTCGGCCAGGCAGCCGCCCAGCGTGAAGGTGCCGCTCGCCGCTCCCGCCGTACGGACGGCGTCCAGGGCCTGCGCGGGCACGAAGGCGCCGATACCGGCGTCGTAGCGCAGGGAGCCGCGGGCCTGGCTGAAGAGGGCCACGGCCGGGTTCCAGCCGCCGGAGACGAGCAGCAGATCGCAGTCGATCCCCCGCCGATCACCGAGACGTCCCTGGCCGAACTCGGCGACGTGGACACGGGAGACGCGCTCGATGCCGCTGGTGCCCGTGACGACGTGGCCGGCGAACACGTCGATGCCGTGCTCGCCGCACGCGGTGCGCCAGTGCGCGGGCACCTCCTCGCGGGCGTCGACGACGGCGGCGATCCGCACGCCCGCGTCGGCCAGTTCGAGCGCGGCCGGGTAGGCGCTGTCGTTCGTGGTGAACACGACGGCCCGCGCTCCGGGCAGGACACCGAAGCGGTTGAGGTAGGTGCGCGCCGAGCCGGCCAGCATGATGCCGGGGCGGTCGTTGTCGTCGAAGGCGACCGGACGCTCGTAGGCGCCGGTGGCGTACACGACCTGCCGGGCGCGGATGCGCCAGACGCGCTGCCGCGAGAGATGCGCGGGCGCCGCGGCACCGAGGTGGTCGGTGCGCTTTTCCAGGGCGAGGACAAGGCCGTCGTCGTAGTGGCCGAAGGCCGTGGTGCGCCGCAGCACCTGTGCGTCGGGGCAGCCGTCGAGTTCGGCGAGGACCTCACGGACCCACTCGGTGGCGGGCTTGCCGTCGAGGAGTTCCTGGCTGCCGAGCAGCGAACCGCCCGGCTGGGGAAGCTCGTCCACGAGGATCACGCGCGCTCCGGACCGGGCGGCCGCCAGCGTGGCGGACAGTCCGGCCGGACCGGCGCCGACGACCAGGACGTCGCAGTGGGCGTGCATCGTGTCGTAGCGGGCCGTGTCGGGCTGGCTGCTCAGCCTGCCCTGGCCGGCCAGCCCCCGCGCGACGAGGCCGTCGTAGAGCTCCACGGTGGTGGACGTGAGCATGGGCTCGGGGAAGGGAGACTCGATCTGCACCAGCGCGTTGGGCTCTTCGACACCGGCGGCCAGGACACCCCGCGGCCGCCCGTGCTTGATGCTGGTGGCCACCCGGTGCACCCCGTTGGCCAGCAGGGCGGAGGCGAGGGTGTCGCCGGGGTGCCCGGTGTAGTCGGTGCCGTCGAAGGTGAAGGACAGGGTGGTGTCGCGGTCGATGTGCCCGTGACGACGGGCCCGGAACGGGTTGTTCATCAGCTGGCCTCCTGGCCCTGGCGCTGCGCGGTGAGGGGGTTCTCGGCCCTGATGTCGTAGACCGCGAGGAACTCGTGGGTGGCGGTGTCGCGCAGGGCGTTGAACCAGCGCCGGCAGCCGGCCGAGTGCACCCACCGTTCGGCGAACGGGCCTTTGGGGTTGTCGCGGAAGAAGACGTACTGGGCCCACTGCTCGTCGTCGAGCGCGTACGGGTCTTCCGGATAGGCGACGTGCGCCTGTCCGCCGTAGTGGAACTCCGCTTCCTCGCGCTCACCGCACCAGGGGCAGGCTATGAGCTGCATGTCGATCTCCTTGGCTGGGACGGCGGTCAGTGGGCGACGGCTGCTGCGCCGTGCTCGTCGACCAGGGCGCCGGTGGTGAAGCGGGAGAGGGTGAAGGGCGCGTTGTAGGGGTGCGGTTCGCCGGTCGCGATGGTGTGTGCGTAGCACCACCCGACGCCCGGTGTGGCCTTGAAACCGCCGGTGCCCCAGCCGCAGTTGAGGTAGAGGTTCTGGACGGGGGTCAGGCCGACGATGGGAGAGGCGTCCGGGGTGACGTCGACGATGCCGGCCCAGGTGCGCAGCATGTGTGCGCGGGCGAAGACCGGGAAGAGCTCCAGTGCGGCGGCCATCTGGCGCTCCAGGATGTGGAACGCGCCGCGCTGCCCGTAGCCGTTGTAGCTGTCGATGCCGGCGCCCATGACGAGCTCGCCCTTGTGGGCCTGCGAGACGTACACGTGCACGGCGTTCGACATCACCACGGTCGGGTGCACGGGCTCCAGCAGTTCCGAGACCAGCGCCTGCAGCGGGTGGCTCTGCAGGGGAAGCCGCAGGCCCGCCATGGACGCCAGCACCGAGGAGTGTCCCGCGCCCGCGAGGGCGACCTTGCCGGCGGCGATGCGGCCCCGCGTGGTCCGCACCCCGGTCACGCGGCCGCCCTGGACGTCGATGCCGGTGACTTCGCAGTCCTGTATCAGGTCGATGCCGTAGTCGTCGGCCCTTCGTGCGAAGCCCCAGGCGACGTAGTCGTGCTTGGCGATGCCCGCCCGTGGCTGGTAGGTGGCGCCCAGCACCGGGTAGCGCACGTCGGGTGAGACGTTGACGATGGGACACACCTTGGCGACCTCGTCCGGCTCCAGCCACTCGGCGTCGATGCCGTTGAGCTGGTTGGCGTGGACGCGGCGCTTGCTGTCGCGGATGTCCTGCAGGCTGTGGGCGAGGTTGAGGACGCCGCGTTGGCTGAAGAGGATGGGGTAGTCGAGGTCTTCCTCGAGGGTCTCCCACAGCTTCAGCGAGTGCTCGTAGATGCCGGAGCTCTCGTCCCACAGGTAGTTGGACCGGATGATGGTGGTGTTGCGGGCCATGTTGCCGCCCGCGAGCCAGCCCTTCTCCAGCACCGCGATGTTGGTGATGCCGTGGTTCTTCGCCAGGTAGTACGCGGTGGCCAGACCGTGCCCGCCGCCGCCGACGATGACGACGTCGTAGGACGGCTTGGGGTCGGGGTTGCGCCACAGGAAGTCGGGGTGGTCGGGCAGGACGTCACCGGGCAGGGTGGGAGTGTTGTCGTGTGCGCGCATCACTGACGAGCCTCCTGGGCCGGGCTTCGCGGGTCGTCGGGGTACAGCGGGAAGCGCTCGGTGAGGACTTCGACGCGTGTGCGTAGGGCGTGGGCCACGTCGGCGTCGAAGCCGGGGAGGAAAGCCGTGGCGATGATGTCGGCGACCTCGGTGAACTCCTCGGCGCCGAAGCCGCGGGCGGCCAGCGCGGGGGTGCCGATACGGACGCCGGAGCTGACCATCGGCGGGCGCGGGTCGAAGGGCACGGCGTTGCGGTTGACGGTGATGCCGATCCGGTGCAGCCGGTCCTCGGCCTGCTGGCCGTCGAGTTCGGATGCGCGGAGGTCCACCAGGACCAGGTGCACGTCCGTGCCTCCGGTCAGCACGCTGACTCCGGCGGCCCTGGTGTCCTCGGCCAGTAGCCGCTGGGCCAGGATCGCGGCCCCTTCCAGGGTGCGGCGCTGACGGTCGGCGAACTCCGGCTGGGCGGCCATCCTGAACGCCACGGCCTTCGCCGCGATCACGTGTTCCAGGGGGCCGCCCTGCTGGCCGGGGAACACAGAGGAGTTGATCTTCTTGGCGAGTTCGGCGGTGGACAGGATCACGCCGCCGCGGGGGCCGCCGAGCGTCTTGTGGGTGGTGGTGGTCACCACATGCGCGTGCGGGACGGGCGAGGGGTGCAGACCGGCGGCGACCAGGCCGGCGAAGTGGGCCATGTCCACCATCAGGTAGGCGCCGACCTCGTCCGCGATGCCGCGGAAGGCGGCGAAGTCCACTTGCCGGGGGTACGCCGACCAGCCGGCCACGATGAGCTTCGGCCGGTGCTCGTGGGCGAGCTTGCGGACCTGCTCCATGTCGATGCGGTGGTCGACTTCGCTGACCTGGTAGGCCGCCACCTTGTACAGGCGCCCGGAGAAGTTGATCCGCATGCCGTGGGTGAGGTGGCCGCCGTGCGCCAGGTCCAGCCCCAGGATCGTGTCGCCCGGCTGCAGCAGGGCCGCCATGACGGCGGCGTTGGCCTGCGCGCCGGAATGGGGCTGCACGTTGGCGGCCTCGGCGTCGAACAACTGCTTGACGCGGTCGATCGCCAGTCGCTCGACGACGTCGACGTGCTCGCAGCCGCCGTAGTAGCGGCGGCCGGGATAGCCCTCGGCGTACTTGTTGGTCAGCACCGAGCCCTGGGCCTGCATGACGGCGAGCGGTGCGAAGTTCTCGCTCGCGATCATCTCGAGTGTGCCGCGCTGCCGGGCGAGTTCCGCCGTGATGGCTGCGGCGATCTCCGGGTCGAAGTCGTCGAGCTGGGCTCCGAGAACGGCGGATCGGGCCGCTCGCTGATCGGGGGTGTGGGCAGTCATGGGAGTCCCTTGAGAGCGACTGAAAGACGACTGATATATCAATTTCCTGTTGCGTACACTAGGAGCGCGCATCGAGGCGCGTCAAGGGAGGGTTTTCGAGTGACTTCGCCGGCGGTCGCCGGTCAGAGCCAGGGAACCCTGGCCGACCAGGCATACCGCGCCATCTCGGACCGTCTCGTGACGCTCCAGATCCGCCCCGGGGAGCCCGTCAACGACGAGCGGATAGCCGCCGAGCTCGGCTTCGGCCGCACCCCTGTCCGGGAGGCCCTCAAGCGGCTGGAGCACGAGCGCCTCATCATCGCCTACCCCCGGCGCGGGACCTTCGCCACCGAGGTGCAGATCGCCGATCTCGGGCACATCTCGGAAGTACGCCAACGGCTGGAGCCTCTCGCCGCGGCACTGGCGGCTCAGCGGGCCGGCGAGGGTGAGCGCGGTGAACTCAGCCGACTGCTGGCACAGCTCGCGAAGGCGACCGACCGCGGCCTCGCGGACGTGACCGACGGCGGCACGGACCTGATCCGGCTCGACATGTCGGTGCATCGCGCCATCTACGCGGCGACCCGCAACCCGTACCTCGAGGACACCATGATCAGGTACGACAACCTGGCCACCCGGATCTGGTGTCTGTTCATCGACCGCCTCCCCAGCCTGGCGGGCCATGTGCACGAGCACGGGCCACTGCTGCGCGCCATCATCGACCGTGACGCGGACAAGGCAGAAGCGCTTGCCGCGGGGCACGTGGAAGGGTTCGAGACGGCGATCCGCGGCGTCATCTGATCCCGTCTCCTACCGGCGCACCGGCACAGGCGGAGCGTCGGGGAGGCTCGCTACCGGCGGACCGCCGAGATCAGTCCGCCGGGCCGCTCCTCGCGCTGCGGCGGGGTGCTGATCGGGCGACCGTAGGCGGCGGCGCACTCGCGCAGGGTGGGCGCGGATGTCGGCGGCGAGGGTACGCAGGTCCCTCTGCATTCCCTGCTGCTGCGCTGCGTCCATGACTTGGCGCACCTCGTGGATGCCGGTGTGGACGGTGGCGATGCCGTCCTGCACCTCGATGAGCCCGTTGTGCTCGCGGGGCAGGTCCGGACCGGCGGAACCGTCCTCGTCGCTGATCCGGAACTGGTGGTACTGCACGGGCACAAGCCCGCGTCCGGCTTGGTCGATCATGGCGTGCCCCCCTGTGTCCGTCGCTCTGGTCAGGGCTTGACCCGCCACCACACCGGCGGGAGCAGAGCCGGCTCTCATTCCGCGCGTGCGACGAGGTCGGCGATGCGGGCCCACATCTGCGGCGGGTTCGAGTACATCGGGAAGTGGGCGCAGTGCTCGATCTCAGCGAGTTCGACGCCGCCTTCGGCCAGGGTGGGGAGGTAGGAGAGCGTGTTGTTCTGCTCTCCGTACATGAACATCCTCGGCACGGGGAGCGCGAGGAACCGGTCGAGCAGCTTGCCGTGGTCGGAGAGGTCGACCATAGACTCGAAGATGGCCCTGACTGCTCCGGCCCGGACCTTGTGGAGAAGGCTGGATGCGTACAGGGCGCCGCCGTAGAAGCGTGAGCCGCCGACGCGTTCACCGAATCGGGCCAGGAACTCCTCGGGATCGTCGTGGGCGTGGGTGAGGATCTGCCGGCTGAGGAAGCAGTCCTCGGGAGCGACGTTGCCCTCGATGTTGGTGAAGCTCGCGGCCCTGCCGGGATCGCGGTCGGCGAGCAGGAGCGCGGTCAGGCCGCCCATCGAGTGTCCGACGATGTGGAACCGGTCGATCTGCCGCGCCTTGAGCACCTGCTCGGCGACGGAGACGAGGAACGGAATGGAGACGGCACCGAGGTCTGCGCAGGTGCTGGCGCCGCAGCCGGGCGCGTCGTAGGCCAGGACAGGACGGCCGGCGAGCCGCGGCTGCTGGATGACGTCCGCGTAGTCCTCCTTCGTCGAGCCGAAGCCGTGCAGGAACACCAGGGGCGTGCCGGTGCCGTCACGGTGGAGGCCGGACACCTCGACGCGGGTCGTGCCGACGGTGAGGGGAAGGGTGAAGCGTTCGAGCTTCCTGACAGGGCTCATCGGGCTGCCTCCAGGGTGCAGGGTCGGCTGGTACCGCGCGGACCCGAGGGCGGTGTGCAGTCGCTCGATCGCGGTGATCAAGGTGTCGTCGTCGACAGCGAAGCACACACGGATGCGGCCGGGCGCATTGAACGCCTAACCGGGTACGACCGCGAGGTGAGCGGTGTCCAGGAGCCAGGCGGCCAGGTCGGCGCTGCTGTTCCAGCCGCGGTCGCGGAGCAGGCCGCTGACGTCGGGGAAGGCGAACATGCCGCCGTCGGGCAGCTGGCACTCGATCCCGTCGATGCCGTTGAGCGCCTCGACCAGCAGGGCGCGCCGGCGCCGGTAGTCGCGGGCGGCCTCGACGGGGGTGGCGCTGTCCCCGAGGGCGGCGAGGGCGGCCCGCTGGTTGACCGTCGGGACGTGGGTGATCGTGCGGGAGACGTGCCGGCGCGCCGAGGCGATGATCTTAGGCGGCGCGGCGAGCCAGCCGACGCGCCAGCCGGTCATGGCGTGTTCCTTGGACACTCCGCCCACGACGACGGTACGGGCGCGCAACTGCGGCGCCGCCGCGAGGACGGACCGGTAGGTGTCGGTGTAGTCGAAGGCGCGGTAGATGTCGTCGCTGATGATCCAGACGTCGTTGCGCTCGGCCCAGTCGGCGATCTGCCGCAGCCGGTATTCCGGATGGACGGCGCCGGTGGGGTTGCCCGGGGAGGAGAGGATCACCGCTCGGGTGCGCGGGGTGCGGCAGCCGTCGAGTGCCTTAACGGACAGCCGAAACTACGTCGTCGAGGAAGTCGCCCACCGTGCCGCCGGCCTCGTCGACCGGTTCGTAGGTGACGGTGAAAACCGGGCCGACGGTCCGCTGGCCCTGGCGCAGGGCGCCGATGCCGTGGAGGGATCCCGGGAGCCCCAGCGAATCGAGGGCGTCGGACACGGACGCAGTGGACAGGCCGCTGGTCGGCTCAGGCCTGGTGGCAGGGGCGCTCATCGGACCTGCTCCTTCTCTCCGGCGAGGCGGGCGTCGTGCATGGCCTGGGAAAGGGGCGCGCCCGCGCGTACCTCGTCGGCGATGGCGCGTTCCCGGGCAACGATCGCGGTGGCGATCTGGGCCACTTCCTCGGCCCGGCCCCGCGGGACGACGGCGATCCCCGTCTCGTCAGCGACGATGACGTCGCCCTGCTCGACCGTGAGCCCGGCGACACGGACCGGCTCGCCGGTGGAGCGCTGTTGCAGCCTGCCCCGCGCCGTGGCCGGGATCGAACCTCGCGAGAACACCGGGAATCCCAGCTCCCGGGCCTCCGCCACATCGCGGCACACGCCGTCGGCGACGACCCCGCGCACACCGCGCAGAGACGCACCCAGGCTCAGGATGCCGCCCCAGCACGACACGTCGGTGTGGCCCTGGTTGTCGACGACGATCACGCTCCGGTCGTCCGCGTTCTCGACGGCCGTGGTGGCGATGTGGGCCCCGGCGGGGCCTTCGGTACGCGGTTCCAGTCCCACGGTGACGGCGAATCCCACGACGGTCGCGGGCCCCCACACCGGACGGATGTCACCGATTCCGCAGGGCATCCCGAGCCGGTCGAGCGCGTCGCTGACCGCAGCGGAGTCGAGCGCTGCGAAACGGTCCAGGAGAGATGTATTGCTCATGGCCTCCACCCCACCAGCCGCCCGCTATATTCGGAAGGTCTGATTTCCTCTACCAGTAAGAGGCTGAGCAACTCATGGTGGAGATCCGGCAGGCCCGGTACTTCGTCGCGGTCGCCGAAGAACTCCACTTCGGCCGCGCGGCCGGGCGGCTGCAGATGTCCCAGCCACCGCTGTCCCAAGCGATCAAGCAGCTCGAACGGCAGCTCGGCTGCGAACTACTGCACCGCACCCAACGCTCGGTCGCCCTCAGTCCCGCCGGAGCCGTGTTCCTCGACCACTGCCGCGCCCTGATCCGGCACGCCGAGGAAGCCGAGGCCGCCGCCCGGCAGGCCGCCACCGGGCACGGCGGACGACTGAACCTGGGCGCCGTCGCCTCGGCCTTCTCCTGGCCCCTGCCCCTGGTGCTGGAGCGGTTCCACGAGACCGTGCCGGACGTCGAAATCCGCACCCAGGAGATCGACACCCACGAAGCCGCGGCGGGGCTCCTGGACCGCTCGCTCGACTGGGCGATTGTGCGCCAGACCGCCCCGGTACGCGGCACCACGGCGACCCCACTGTTCGCCGACCGGTTCGTCGCGGCCCTGCCCCTCCACCACCCCGCCGCCGATGCCACCGGACCGCTGGACCTGGCGGACCTCGCGGGCGCCCCGTGGGTGTGGCTACACCGGCAGATCTCACCCGACTACCACGACGCCATGGCCAGCATGTGCCGAGCGGCCGGATTCAGCCCGGTCCCGGCCCACTGGGCGCGGTCGGTGACCTCACAGATCGCCATGGTCGAGTGTGGGCTCGGCGTCACCGTCGTACCCGCCGCAGCATCCACGTCACGCCCCGCCATCCGGTTCAGACCGCTCCGTCACACGACAGCGACCATCGACCTCACCGCCATGACGAGGTCCACCCCCGGCGCACTGGCCGAACGCCTCACCGCCATCGCGACGCACCTGACCAAGGAACAGGCACCACCGCCACACGACTGACTGCGAAGGGCGAACCCACTAGTGTGATGCGCCGGAAATCCTGAGGGTTAGTTCTGCTCTGTTTTCTGGCCGGTGGTTCCCAGGCATCGTTGCCAAGAAGGACAGCACCGCACCGGCCGAAGGAACGGACCAGTGGCCATCGGTAGCCGGATCCTGGAAATACGTCGCCACCATCGTCATCGGTATGGCCGCCCTGGCCTGGGCCGTGTGGGGCGCCCTTGTCGACGTCCCACGCTGGTACATCCTGCTCTTCGGCACACTGCTGGTCTTCGGCGGCGTGACGCTCCGTGTCGCCTACAAGCTCCGCCGGAACCGCTCCGCATCCAAGTGATGCGTTCGTCAGGTCAGCCGTAGAGAGGTTGCGCTTGATCACGGCCTTGGGAGGCGGGGAGCGGCTGTACGGGCAGCGCATGACCCCCTTCGATCTCGCGGTCGTTGACGATCCACGACAACCAGCGGATCCCCGCTTCCTCACCCCCGCCCACCTCACCGGCCCCGGCTGGAAAGCGGACCCGGCCATCTGCCAGGCCCTGCCCCGCCGTTCGGCACCACCGCCCCCGTGATCTGCCTGCCGTATGTCTCCCGCGCCTTGCCGGGAGCAGCGCGGGCCGGCCCGCCCCCCGGGCAGCGGCCGGACGCGCCTGTCGTGAAGGCCCCGGCGTCGCGCGACTCCCCCGGCCGGAGCGCAGCCGGGCGCGCCGCCCGTAGGGTGCGCGCATGACCGCCCCCGCCCCGCTGTCCGCCCGCCTGGCCGACCGGCTCATCACCGCCCTGCGGCACGGCCAGGCCCTCGACGAAGCGGCCAAGTCCGGCTGGAACGGGGCGAAGCACGCAGGTGAGGAGAGCCGTGGGAGCTGGGGCGTTACGGACGGTGCCGCTGGCGGGAGAGCTCACCGCGTCGCTGATCAATCGGACTGCGGCCCGCTACGGTCTGCCGGCCGCTGGTGTGCTGCGGCAGTGGACGTGCCGCAACTCTCCAGCCGGCTGGACGGCGGCGGCGTGCGGGCCGACGCGGAGATCGTGCTCAACGAAGCCGGGCGGGGTGTGCTCGCCGGGCTGTGCGGGGTTGAGCCGACGGTACTGGCCCGGGCCCTGCCCGCTTTCACCGTGGATGATCCCAAGATCAGCAACGGGGCCGTCCGACCGCCGGTAAGGGGTCCTCAGGAGCTGTACAGCGCTTCGATGTCGGCCGCGTACGCCTGCACGATCGCGGCGCGACGCAGCTTCAGCGACGGCGTCATGAGGCCGTTGGCCGTGCTGAACTCGTTCGGGATGATCCGGAACGCGCGGATCGCCTCCGCCTGGGAGACCGCCGCGTTCGCCATCGTCACGGCCCGCTGGATCTCGCCACGCAGTTCCTCGTTGATCGGCGCCTCCCCGGGCCGGGCGTGCTGCTGTGCGCGAAGCCGGCACCAGTGCTGGGACGCCTCGGGATCCAGGGTGATCAGCGCCGCGATGAAGGGACGGTTCTCGCCCACGACGAGGCACTGGGAGATCAGGGGATGTCTCAGCAGCCGCTCCTCGAGCACCCGGGGATTGACGCTCTTGCCGCCACTGGTGATGAGGATGTCCTTCTTGCGTCCGGTGATGACCAGGAAGCCGTCGTCGTCCAGCCGGCCCACGTCGCCCGTCGCGAACCACCCGTCGCGCAGCACCGACCCGGTGGCCGCCGGATCGCCGAGGTAGCCGGAGAAGACGACGTCCCCGCGGACCCAGATCTCCCCGTCCCGTGCCACGTGGACGGAGCAGCCGGGCAGGGGTCTGCCGACGGTCCCGAAGCGGGGCCGGCCCGGTGGCTGGCTGGTGACGGCGGCGGTCGTCTCGGTGAGCCCGTATCCGTCGTGGATGGTGACCCCGGCTCCGGCGAAGAACAGGCCGAGTTCCCGGTCGAGACTCGACCCGCCGGAGGTGGCGTACCGGACCCGGCCGCCGAGGACGGCCCGCAGCCGCCCGTACACCAGACGGTCGAAGACGGCGTGCGAGGCCTTCAGCAGCGGTCCGGGCCCCGAGCCCTCGCCCCTGTCCCGGCGCTCCACTTCCTCGGCGTAGCGCACCGCGACGTCCACGGCCCGGTCGAAGAGCGCCTCCCGGCCGGCTGCTTCGGCCGAACGCCTGGCCGAATGGAAGATCTTCTCGAAGATGTACGGCACGGCGAAGACGTACGTCGGCCGGAACGACGCCAGGGCGGGCAGCAGCGCGGCGGGGGACAGGTCCGGCTGATGCCCCAGCCGGACGCCGCCGCGCATGCAGACGACCTGCACCATCAGACCGTAGATGTGGGAGAGGGGCAGGAAGGCCAGAACGGCCGGCTGCTCACCGGGCTCGGCGAGGACCTCCCGCCAGCCCGCGTTCAGGGTGTCGCATTCGGCCGCGAGACCGGCGTGGGTGATCAGGCAGCCCTTGGGGTGGGGGCCGGTGGTGCCGGAGGTGTAGGCGATGGTGGCGACCGAGCCCGGCTGCACTGCCCTGCGGTGCTGGTGCACCACGTCGTCGGGGATGCCCCAGCCCGCGTCCGCCAGCCACTGGACGCAGTTGGCGTCCAGTTGCCATATCGCCCTCAGCAGCGGCAGCTGGTCGCAGACCGCCCCCACGGTCATGGCATGGTCCTCGTGTTCCACCACGACGGCCACCACCTGCGCGTCCGACAGGATCCAGCGGACCTGGTCCGCCGAGGAGGTGGGGTAGACGGGGACCACCTGGGCGCCGAGGGACCACAACGCGTAGCTGAAGAGCGTCCACTCGTAACGGGTGCGGGACATCACGGCGACGCGGTGACCGAACTGGATCCCGCCGGCCAGCAGCCCCTTGGCCAGCGCCAGGACCTCGTCGCGGAACTCGGCCGCGGTGACCGCACACCACCTCTGCTCGTCCAGGGGGTCGCGCCGCGCCAACTGCTCCAGTTTCGGGTCGCGTTCCGCCACCTCGTACACCGAGTCCGCAAGGCCTCCCGCCGGCAGGGTCTCCACCAGTGCCGGAAGGCTGAAGTCGCGCACGCTACCCCCATGATGAGCCGTTCACCGTGCCCGCCTCGCGGCGGGCAGGGGCGCAACATACCGGCCGTCATCCCGGGAGCCTAGGGGCTGTCCGCCAATTCTCGTTGCATCGGTGCGCGGTGTCCGGTGCCGGGGGTTCTCCCACGCCGTTCAGGCCGCGGGGGGAGCGTCGCAAGGTGGAGAGGCGCCCCCTCGCAAGGGGGTTTCGTGGGGCGTGCCCGGCAAGGCGGCGAGGGGTCGGCAGGCGGATCCGCCGCCTGGGAGCGCGGCGGATCGTTGACGGTGGACGCTATGCGGTCTTGCAGTACGCGTCGATAGCGGTGTTGATCTGCTTGGCCTCGGCCGGGCTCACGGTGTGCGTGCTGGTGCTGAACCGGGCCTGTGCGACGTCGTCGACCTTCGGCGACTTGCCGTTGATGGCCGAGCACTGGTTGCGGGTGTTGTCGAGTCTGGCACCGAGCTACACGTCCTGGCTGCCCTGGGTCTGCGGGGGGCGTTCGTGGCCGGGATGTGGGGTGCTGCTCCTGGCTTGCATTGTCGGGATCAGCCCGCAGTGGTCAGCCCTGACCCCGGGGTGGGGTGACGTGACGCGACCCAAGGAAGGGTTTCACGTCACGTCACCTCACTGCGATTCATCCCCCGAGCCGCCGCGCCGCGAGTTGATCAGCGCCACGATGATGGCGCTGAGGGCGCTGATGATGGCCGCCGTACCGCCACGCACCCGGATCGCCGGCCTGGCGACCCGCGCACGGAACATCGTCGACTCCGGCCTGTGCCCCGCACTACGGCCGTCCCCGACTGGCCCGCCCGCCTCGCCCAGCTCCAGCACTTCACCGACACAGCCGCCACCGAGTGGTCCACGCACTGCGGGCAGTCCTCGCACGGACCGAGCCCGGCGTGCGCCTCTCGGCTGGCGTACAGCCGCCACCCTGTCGCCGGAACGGATCGAGCAACTGTCCGACATCGGCATGCGCTGGACCTGACCGCCACCCAGCTCGACCGCCCAGGCACAACTACTGGGCCGTGAAACGTACGTTTAGCGTACGGAGTGCGCACGAATGCTCGTCGTGGTGTGTGGGGGGTGTCGGACCCTGTGCTGGGGGCCTGGACTGTTGAGCCGGCGGTATCGGCGGTACCGTTGGTACCATGACTCATCCGAAAGCCATGAACCTGCGTTTTCCCGACCCGGCCCAGCGCGCCGCGATCGAGACCGCCGCACGGCAGGAGGGCGTCAGCCTGCAGGAGTACATCCTCTCCGCGGCCTACGCCCGTGCCACCGCCGTCGAAGAGCGCTTCCTGGAGGCGTTCCGGGCGTCGGTGGCTCACAGCGGTGACGCGTTCGCGGAGGACGGCGGTGTGGCCGATCCCGGTGCGGAGCAGCGTGCGGCAGAGCTTCAGGCGCGGCGTGATCTTGAGGAGCAGCAGGATCGGGGTCACGCCGCGTGACCCAGAACGATCCGCTGCACCCGATCGATGTGACCTTCCTGCTGCACGCGGCCGAGCTGCTGCCCGATGACCCTCAGGTGGACGACTACGGCCCGCTCTACGCGGCGGTCGCACGGGTCAACGCCAGGGCGATGGAGCGGGACATCTACGGCTCCGTGTATCTCAAAGCGGCAGCCCTGCTCCAGACACTGGCGAAACTGCCCTGCCTGGAGCACTCGAACGAGGCCTTCGCCTGGCACTCGACCGAGGCGTACCTGGCCCTGAACCGACACCGGCTCGACTACCCGCCGAAAGAGGCGGTCACTCTGGTCCGCGACGCTGCTTCCGGCGCCCTGGGAGTCGGCCTGATCGGCCGCCAACTACGAGCTTGGAGTGTCTCCTGACGCGGCTTCAACCAGTACCGCCGTTGCGGGCTTCAGCCTGCAGCGGCGGGCTCTCTGCGGCCAGGGCGCCCATACTCGAGGACTGACACTGGCTCAGTAGCTGCATCTCGGTACTGGCGCTGCCACGGCATTTCGTAAGGTCCGGGGGTTGTCATGCTGTCCCGGCGGCGGCCGCAGTCGTACGGACCGCCTGCAGCCACAGCGGCGCGGTCGCCTTGGAGCGTGTCGCGCAGGCGGACGCGCATGCTGAGCGGGCATGGACGACGTCACCACCGCGGCCGGCATCTCCCGCCAAGCCGCCCGCAAGCGGTGGCGCGACGCCGCCGGCACCCAGTGGAACCTCTACACGCTCACCGGACCCGAGCGCACCCGCATGGAGCGGGGCATCTCGCTGTACCGCAGCCGGGAGAAGGCCGTCAGCCGCGGCCTGTACGCGGTCCGGCAGGGACAGGCCACGACCGGCGGCACCTTCGCCGCCGCCGTCAGCGACTCCACCCGCACCGTCGTGTGGGCATGCCATTTCGCCCCCTCACCTACGACGCCGTCGAAGTGCCGCTGCCCAGAGCCTGCTGACCGTTCCCGCCGCGGCAGTCAGAAGTACACCTCCTGGCTGCACTCCTGGGCGCTGCATGTGGACAGCATCACCTGACAGACAGTGCACCAGCACACGCTCGACGGCCGTTCGTCACTCTGACACGCCGCCGGTCTTCCCTGCCCCGAATCCGGTTAGCCGCCATCCGGAAATCTCGACAAGCTCCCGGCGCGCCACCGCGGCACGAGAGTTCCGGTCGGCCGTCGCACCTGTGCCTACCTGGAGCGCGCCGACGTGGGCGAGGGTCCTGTCCGGGGCGCGGCGTCCACGGCGGCGGCTGCGCCGTGAGCCCGAGACGCCCGCAGCCCCCCGGCCAGCCCCCCGATCACCACCGCGATCCCCAGCCACACCGAGGATCCCGGCACCCCCGTGCCCGTCGCCGTGCCGGCCGCTGCCGCCGCGAGCGGGGCGATGCCCGTGAGGAGGCCCGCGCGGCCGGCGCCGACGGTGCGTACGGTCGAGTACCAGAGCACGAAGGCGACCGCCGTGACCAGCAGTGCGAGGTAGCCCACGGCCGCCCACTGCGCTCCCGTCAACTCTCCCGCCGCCGTGGGACCTTCGCGTGTCACGCCGAGGACGGTGAACAGCACCGCGCCCAGCCACGACGCGTGCACCGACACCCCCCACGGCGTGTGCCGGCCGAGCACGGGTACCGCCAGCAGCGTGAACGCCGCCTCGCAGCCCAGGGCCAGGGCCGCCCAGGCCACCCCGGCCGCATCCGTACGGCCCGTGCCTTCCACCAGGACCGCGCCCGCCACCACCACGGGCGCCGCCAGCAGCACCTGCCGGCTCGGAGCGCGCCGTTCCAGCAGCGGGCCCAGGACCCCGAGGACCACCGGCACCGACGCCACCGCGACCGCGATCACCGCGGGCTCCGCGTGCGCGACCCCCCGCACCACGGCCACGTTGAACAGCACCAGCCCCGTCACCGCGAGCCCCGCCAGCCACAGCCACTCCCGGCCGCGCGGGCGGACCGGGCGGGTACCGGCGAGCCGGGCGAGGAGCAGCAGGATCGCGGTCGCGGCCGCGTAGCGCACGGCCTGGGCGGTGAACAGCGGCGCGTCGACGAGCGCGTGCGACACGCTGACGCTGCTGCCGACCAGCACCATCCCGACCATGCCGGGGACCAGGGGCGCGAAGGATGCGGAAGGGGTGTCCATGGGTCCACCCTGGCCGCACAATGGACGCCATGGGTAGGTCCAAAGAGCCGTCGGTCGAGGGGTCCAAGACCGCCGCAGCGGACGCGATGGTGAGATCGGCCGGTACGGCTTGCGGGGCCGGCGGCGCGGCCGACGGCCGTCCGTCTCGGCCCGGCGCCTCCCTCGGTTCCGACTTCCTCCAGCTCGACGTCGCCGACGCGCCCCCGGGCGGGCGGACCGCCTGGCTCGCCGACCGGCTGCGGTCGGCCATCGCCGACGGCCGGCTGCCGGTCGGGACGCGGCTCCCCGCCAGCCGCGTGCTCGCCGAGGAGCTCCGGGTCACCCGGGGCGTGGTCACCGAGGCCTACCGTCGGCTGTCAGAGTCAGGCCAGATCGCCGGCCGGGGCGGAGGCGGCACGGTGGTCGTCGCCGCCCCGGCGCCCCCGGTGTCTCCCTCAGCACCGCCCGCAGCCTCCTCTGCATCCGGCCGCCCCTCATTCTCGTCACCCCCCGCCGCCGGGCATCGGGCCTCCCACCCTCGCACCCCCACTCCCGTCCCCGACGCCTTCTTCGCCTCCCCCCACCGCGACGGCCTCGTCGACGCCCTGCGCGGCCTGCCCTGCCGGATCGACCTCTCCCCGGGCGTGCCCGACCTCGCCGCCTTTCCCCGGACCGCCTGGCTGCGCGCCGAACGCGCCGTCCTCGCCGCCGTCACCCCGGCCGACTTCGGCTACGGCAGCCCTCAGGGCGCGCCCGCGCTGCGGCGGGCCGTTGTCGGCTGGCTGGCCCGCAATCGCGGCATCCGCGCCGACCCGGACGAGGTCGTGGTGGTCGCCGGTGTGGCGCAGGCCCTGGGGCTGCTCGGGCAGCTGCTGCGTGCCGAGGGCGTCGACCGCGTCGCCGTCGAGGACCCCGGCTCGCTCGGCGCGCGCCAGCAGCTGGAGTACGGCGGCCACACGACCGTCCCCGTTCCCGTGGACGCCGGCGGCCTGGACGTCGACGCGCTGCGGGTCTGCGGGGCCCGGGCGGTGCTGATGACCCCGGCGCACCAGTTCCCCACCGGCGTGGTCCTGGACGGGGAACGCCGGCGCGAGCTGCTGCGCTGGGCGGCCGAGGGCGGCGTCGTGATCGAGGACGACTACGACGCCGAGCACCGCTACGACCGGCCCCCCGTACCGGCACTGCGCTCGCTCCTGCCCGACGGGGTCTGCTACGCGGGCAGCGTCTCCAAGCTGCTCGCCCCCGCACTGCGGGTCGGCTGGCTCCTGGTTCCGCCGCGCCTGCGCGACGCCCTGGTCACCGCCAAGCGGTACGCCGATCTCGGCAACGGCATCCTCACCCAACTGGTCCTGGCCCGGCTCATGGACTCGGGCGAGCTCGAACGGCACTTGCGCCACGTCCGGCGCCGCCACCGCAGGCGCCGGGACGTGATGGTGCGGGCCGTCGAGGCACACCTGCCCGGCGCCCGCGTCCACGGGGCGGCCGCCGGACTGCACCTCATGGTCACCTTCGCCGACGGGCCCGGCAGCCGCGTCCGCGACACCGACCTCGCCGCGGCCGCGTTCGCCCGGGGTGTGAAGGCCCACCCCCTGTCCTGGCACCGCCTCACCCCCGGCCCGCCCGGCCTGGTCCTCGGCTACGCGGCGGGCGCCGCCCACGAGATCGAGGAGGGCATCGCCCTCATCGGGGAGGCGCTGCGGGCCCTGCCCGCTGCCGCCTGACCCCGCCGCTGCCCGGGTCACCCACGGTTGTGATGGGTCTGTTCCGTAGTCGGTGGTGACGGTGAGTGCTCGCCTGTGATCATTGAGCGTGCATGATGCGAACGGGCTTGTCGGAACGGTGCTTTCGGGGTTGTCGGCGTTGGTCATCGAGGACGTGGCGGACGGTGGCGAGATGGTCCGGGTTACGGCTCGGACCCGAGATGTTCCCGTTCCCTGTCCGGTGTGCGGGGTGGTGACGGGGAGGGTCCACGGGTATCACGACCGGACGGTGCGGGATGTGCCGGTAGACGGTCGGCACGTCGTGGTCCGGGTGAGGATACGACGGCTGGTCTGTCCGGTCCTGGGCTGCAGGCGGCAGACCTTCCGAGAGCAGGTCCCCGGGCTCCTGGAGCGTCATCAGCGCCGCACGACACGTCTGACCGGGCAGCTCTCCGAGCTGGTCAAGGAGTTATGCGGCCGGGCGTCCGCCCGACTCGCCCGATCGCTGGCCGTGCCCGTGTCGTACGCCTCCGCCTTGCGGCTGCTGCGGCGGGTGCCCGTGCCGACGGTACAGGTCCCGCGGGTGATCGGGGTCGACGACTTCGCCCTGCGGCGCCGGCAGAGCTACGCCACGATCATCATCAACGCCGAGACCGGTGAGCGGATCGAGGTACTGCCCGGCCGCGAAGCCGCCGCTCTGGCAGCCTGGCTGCGCGGGCATCCGGGCATCGAGGCCGTGTGCCGGGACGGGTCGGCCACCTACGCCGAGGCGGTGCGCCGAGCCCTGCCCGACGCGGTCCAGATCAGCGACCGGTGGCATCTGTGGCACAACCTCGCCGAGGCCGTCCGCAAAGAAGTCGCCGCGCACAGCGCCTGCTGGGCGAAAGTGGGCCCGCCCCCGGCTGAGGGGAGACAGGCCGCCACCACCCGCGAGCGCTGGCAGCAGGTCCACGCCCTGCGCGAGCGCGGAGTCGGACTTCTGGAGTGCGCACGACGGCTGAACCTCGCCTTGAACACCGTCAAGCGCTATGACCGTGTCGCCGAGCCCGAGCGCCTCATCCGCGCCCCCAAGTACCGGCCCACCCTCGTGGATCCCTACCGCGATCACCTGCGCAAGCGCCGACTGGAGAACCCGGCCGTCCCCGTCACCCATCTCCTCCAGGAGATCAGGGAGCTGGGCTACACCGGCAGTTCGAACCTGCTGGTCCGCTACATCAACCAGGGCCGTGTCGAGGCCGACCGGCCCGCACTCTCGCCCCGGCGCCTGGCCCGCTACCTGCTCACCCGCCCCGACCGCCTCAAGGACCATCAGCGGGAACGAATCGAGGCCGCCCGCACCGCCTGCCACGAGATGACCGCTCTGGCCGACCTCATCCACCGCTTCGCCGTGCTGCTGGATCCCGCCGACGACAATGCCGCCCTGCTGAGCACCTGGATCACCTCGGCCCAGGCCGAGGACCTGCCCCACCTGCATGCCTTCACCCGGGGCCTCGAGAAGGACCGCGCCGCAGTCGATGCCGCCCTCACCCTGCCGCACCACAACGGCGGCACCGAAGGCGTAAACAACAAAACCAAGCTGATCAAGCGCCAGATGTACGGCCGCGCGAGCTTTCCCCTCCTCCGCCACCGCATCCTCCTGGGCTGACATCCACACCCTCCGTCACCACCGACTACGGAGCAGACCCGAACGATTTACAGTCCCTGGTCAGGGGGTGAGGTCGAGAACGCGGACCGGTTGGCCGTGCCACCGCTCAGGGGCAGTGGTGGCGATGATCGCCCCGTCGGGGCGGTCTGGGGTGGGCTGAGCGGCGTGCTGGGCGTGCGCGGTGGCCCAGGTGTTCTGCGCGGCCACGGCGAGGGCGGCAGGCAGGTCCAGGTCCAAAACGGTGACGCCGGGTAGCGCGGCGAGATGCTCTGCCGTGCCGGGCCGGGCGCGGTCGGCTTCGACCAGTGCGCAGGTCGGGGCGTAGAGGTACCAGCCGGTTTCCACGTGGGCGCGGTGGATCAATCGGGAGGCAAGGATGTTGCCGAGGCCGGCTGCGGCCATGGCGGTGTCGTCGAGGACGATGTGCATCGCGTCGCTCACTGCGCGCCCGCTTGCGCCAGCCGGCGGTCGAGTTCGTTGTCGAGGTCCCGCTCCTGTGTCGGGGTGGGCGCGTAGCCGGTCCATTCTTTCAGTGCAGCGCGGGCCTGCTCAGCTCGCTCGGCCCGCTCTGCGGGAGTGAGGAGGGTTTCAGCGAGCCGTGCCAGGTAGGCGCGCAGTGACATGCCCTCGGCTGCCGCTATGGCCGCCAGCCGGTCTCGGGCTTCCTCGGGGATGCGGACATTGGCGTCGGACATCATCGTGCTCCCTTCCACCCTCACAGGGTACGGGTACGTACCCATACCCGTAAAGGTCCAGACGCTGCTCCCGGACATCCGAAGCACTGCTCCCGGGTTATGTCAGCGCTAGGAGGGCCTGTCTGACAAATGATCACCGAGCGGGTGCGGCTCGGTCCAACTGCCTTGCCGTCCTGACGGCAGCCAGTGATTCTGGGCAGGTGCCAGGACAGGGGAAGAGAAGGCGGCGGCAAGAGGACACGCGGCAGCGGCTTGCTGCTCGCACTGCGCCAGATGCGGGACAGTGGGAAGTGGTCGTTGAGACTCAGGACCAGGCGGAGATGCGTACGCGGTTGCGCCGTCTCCGGGAGGCAGGAGTCGATGGGGAGATGATCCGGATCGACACGCTGTGCGGGCGCCTTGCGCTGCCGACCACCTACCGGCTGAGTCGTTTCGTGACGGACCCCGCTGCGTGGACCCCGAAAGAACCCGACCGTGAAGCGAGCTCGCTGGTCCCCGATCAACCACTCCCGGCACCTTTCCCTCATCCCGGCTGCCGATGCTGCCCCGCTGCCGTTCACGAGACCAACTGTCGCAGGATCCGCTGACCGCGCCCTGACACGCCCGTTCGACCTCTCTCAGCACATAACCAGCCGCCGACCCCGGGAGCACACGCCATACGCGATCAGACCGAGGACGGGCGCGGGCTCGTGCCCGTGCAGTAGCACCAGTTCCAGATCAGCGACGAGGACGGCCCCGCCGCTCGGTATGCCGCGCATAGCCGCAGCTCAACCCGCCCCGGCGGAGGGAACGGCTTCGCTGACACAATCACTGGATGACCAGCAATGACATCCGGTTCGACTGCCAGCACCGTGGCGACGGCGGCCCGCTCGTGATCGTCCCCCGCATCGACGGAGCACCACTCACCAAGCTGATCGACGGGTTCGAGATCGCCGCCGGGATGCAGCCCGCAGGCGACGCCTACGGCGGTCTGATCCCGGAGTTCTTCCGGTTCGGCCCGATGCCGGATCACTTCCTCGGACGGTCCACCAACACGATGGGGCCGAAGACACCCGTTCTCGGTTGTGAATGCGGCGAGTGGGGATGCTGGCCCCTCATGGCCCGCATCACTGCGACGGCCGACTTCGTGACCTGGGACGCCTTTGAGCAACCGCACCGCAAGGCCCGAGACTATGTGGCATTCGGCCCGTTCCAGTTCGACCGTCACCAATACGATGACGCTTTGCAAGCCCTGAGCACGGAGATCGGCTCCGACGTTGACAGCACGCGCGCATGAGCGCCACCAGGCGCTGCCTGCTGGGCTAATAGCGGCTAACACAATGGGGTGGATCAAGGCTGACGCCCATGCGGAGGGGCAGCTCAGACAGCGCTGAAGCCCACGGCACGCCGCGGACGTTGCCGTGCGGGCATGTCTCGGAAGCTGCGTCTGCCCCGATCAGTGATGGGCGGTGTCGGTGACCGCGGCTAACGTGCGCGCATGTACTCGTCACTGCCCGATGGGCTTCCGCCAGGCCGTTGCCTCCCCGAAGTCGTCCGAGGCGACGCCCCACCACCGCGCATGTGGCTATCCGAGGAACCAGTTTCGGATCCCGTGGGGTCGTGGACGCACTGCCAGGGTCGACGCGAGGAAACCGGACTGTGGTCACTGCTCGTCTCCGCCTCTTACGGACCTGGGCGGCCCACCGCCCTCGCGTCCGTCGACGCACTGGACCTTCACGACGTGCTGGAACGGGACTGGCACTCCTATCGAGCCTTCCAACTGAGGCAGCTTGCGGCGCCGCAAGAACCGGAGGACCTGCCAAAGGGCGTCGAACCCTGGAACGAGGATCCCGGGGCGCCGTTCGACCGCTGGCCCGGCCTGGCGGCCGACATCCCTTCCCTGGCCAACGACGACCCTGATGCCGCCGCCCGCACCGCCATCGCCCGGCTCATGGCTGACCCATACCCACTGCCCAAGCCTCATCTGGCCCTGGTTACGGCCGCCCGCTCCGCCGACATTCCCGCGGTCATGGGCTGGCAGGCGGAAGCCCCGTTGCCCCTGCTGTGCGCCCTGCTCCGCAGTTGGGAGGACCGCTTCGGTGCGCGGGTTGTCGCCTTTGACGGAGCAATGATTCACGTCTCCGTCGCACGGCCACCCCGGGACGCCGATCACGCCACCCATCTCGCTCTCGAACATGTGCTGACCGGCGCCGACAACATCAACGACGGCACCGTTCCGTATCCCGACTACGCTGCCTCACTCATCAACTCTCCCCTCTGGTCCTTTTGGTGGGACTGACAACGGCCGACGCAGCAAGCTGAGCTGTCGGTGTGTGATCAGGCAGCAGGCGAGTTTCAGGAAGGCTTCATGGATGTCGGCACATCGTGCGCATCGTCGTCATGACGATCGGCGCATCCACTGATACGGATCGGAGGTGCAACGGCCTCTCATCAGGGCCTGGTCAATCACTTGCGCTGGACGCGGTCCCGCCGTGCACTGCTGACAACTCCTCCCTGCACCCGGAAAGATCGCAGGCATGGCATCTCACGGGAACCAAGCCCGCGCCCTGTCCTTCGACACCGTTGCCACGCAGTACGCTGCCGCCCGCCCGGACTATCCACCGGCCCTCTTCGACGCCGTTGAGGAACTAGCTGGCCGATCGCTGGCCGGCGCCGACGTGCTGGACTGCGGGGCCGGCACTGGCATCGCCACCCGGCTGCTCCGCGAACGCGGCGCCCACGTCGTCGCCCTGGAGCCGGGCGCCGGTATGGCCGCCGAGCTGTGCGCAGCCGAGCCGGAGACCCCGCTGGTGCGGGGCGAAGGGAACCGCCTCCCCTTCACCGCCGACACCTTCGATGTGATCACCTACGCCCAAGCCTGGCACTGGACCGACCCGGCCCAGTCCGTCCCCGAAGCGCTGCGCGTGTTACGCCCGCACGGCGTGCTGGCCCTGTGGTGGAACCAGGCCGATGTCCGCGTCCCATGGGTCGCTGCGGAGGATGCCCGACTTGCGCCCTTCACCCGCGACTACCCGACAACCGTGGCCGAGCTGTTCGCCCCGTTGCCGGTTCACGTGTCTACCCGCGAGATCCTGTGGTCGCGCCGGATCACCGTCGAGGAGCACATCCACAATCTCGGCACCCACTCGCACTTCGCCGTCATGAACCCAATCGAGCGGGCCGAACTCCTCGACAGCAACCACACCGCGCTGGCGCGGCTCTTCCCCGACGGCAATCTCGACGAGCCCTACCGGTGCGGCCTGACCGTCGTGCGATCAGCGACCACTCACGCCTGAGCAGAACCGAATACACACAGTTGCGGAACGCTCGGGCCCCAGCGTGCTCGATCGCTGAGTGCTGCCCGAAACCGTCGACAACCGTTGCCCACTCTCGCATACGAAACCAGGCGGTTCTTCCGCTTTGCTCGCTCCCAGCACATCGTCCTGGTCGACCCGACCCGCACCCTGCTGGTGAAGTAGCCGAACGGCTTCCGCGGCCTCACCCACACCCTCGACCAGCAGCGCGAACTCTCCCGCCGCTGGATCACCAGCGACGACGTCCACCCGCACGAGGCCCTGCTCGGCATACTCGCCCTGCTGCACGGCGCCTCCAGCACGGAGGCTTGGATGCTGCAGGTCACCGACCTCCACCCGGCGGCTCATACGATCCGGCTCGGCAAGCGACCCCACCCCATCCCGCTCGATCCCGCCTTCTGGGCGATGCTTGAGCGGTGCCTGGCCCACCGTGCGGCATGGGGCCCACAGCCAACCCGCAGGTGGCGGTCACCAAAGGAACCAAGGCCGGACGAAGTCCGGCCCCAAGCTCGTTGTTGCCGCCTTCGGCATGGGCCGGCAGGCCACCCTGATCTACCTTGCGGACCATGTCGATCCTGGACGGGAAACCTGCCTCGAGATCACCGCCCGTAATCTACTGCCGATCATGCCGTTGTTGATGCTGGACCTCGACAACACCCTGGTCGACCGCGAAGCCGCCTTCCGCGACGCCGTGACCGCATTCCTCGCCGAACACCGCCTGCCCGGCACCGACCTCACGTGGGTGATGACGGTCGACGCCAGCGGCTATACCGCCCGCCACGATGTCGCCGCGGCCATGACCGACCGATACCGGGGCATGGTGCCCGCCACGGCCATCCATGCCCTGCTTGACCATGGCGCCGCCGATCGCGTCGTGCTGACGGCCTCCTCCCGCGAGGCCCTGTACAAGGCCAGGGCCGGCGGCTGGACCTGCGTGATCGTCACCAACGGCCGCACCGCCCAGCAGGAAGCCAAGATCCGCCATACCGTACTCGCCCAACTCGTCCAGGGCTGGGCGATCTCCGAGACGGTCGGACGCAAGAAGCCCGAATCGGAGATCTTCCACGCTGCCGCAGATGCCGTCGGAGTGCCCCTCACCGGCGCACGGGGCATTGGCGATTCCCCGCATGCCGACATCGAGGGCGCGAACACGCTCGGGCTACGAAGCGTGTGGGTGTCGAACGGGCAGCCGTGGGCGCAGGACTCCTACCAACCCACCCATGTCGCCGAGGACGTCGCCACCGCGAGCGACTGCGTCATCAGTGCGTCGAGATAAGGCACGTTCTTCGACCACCTGCGAGGACGGTTGCGCCGTTGGCAGCTCGTGCCGCGGTGATCGCGCAGGTCGCGAGGGCGCAGTTCGCTTTGGGTGACATGGCGTTAGAGATTGAGCCGATGAGGTCGGTGGGCGGGTCGATGCCGAACGGCACGGACGACCTGTTCACCGTGACGGAGTCGTTGCAACTGTTCGCGGACGACATAGGCGTCTGACAACAGTCACGCAATTCCCCACCGCTGTGGTCACGTAATTCCCCAGGCCGTGGGTCGTTGCGTCGCATGATGTGGAGCGAGTCCGCTGGCTTGTGGCTGGGCAATCGTGCCGCTGCAGCCGCTGATTGGCTGCCGTGGGGCTGGCCTGAGAAGCTGTCCGATGTTGGCACTCTTCGGCGAGGGACGGGACATTCGAGGTGCATCGCGACGATCAGTCAGCGAATCTTCCGACCGAGCCGTCACCAGAGCGGTTCGCCGAGATCAACGAGGTCATCGACCGGATCACATGCTGGTCGAGGGGCCGTGATGACATCGTCGGTCTGCTCTTGGTGGGATCTTGCGCCCGCAATGCCGCGCGACCGGACTCCGACATCGACATCGTCCTGCTCACCACGGACGAGTCCCGATATCTGCTTGAGGATGCCTGGGCCATGGAACTGGGGCTGGGCGAAGTGATCCGTACCCAGTCGTGGGGACCGATCACAGAACGACGCTGTCCCACGGCCTCCGGTCTGAAAGTCGAGCTGGGCATCGGCTCCCCGGCCTGGGCGAAGACAGATCCCGTTGATCCGGGGACGCATCGGGTCGTCACCGACGGCGCCCGGGTGCTGCACGACCCGGCAGGCATCCTCGGCGATCTTCTCGCCACCTGTTACTGACCTTGAAGGCGGGTTGTCGTAGGGGCTGACGATCGCCTGATCGTCGCGGTATGCCGGGTGTATGAGGTATCCGCAGGGTGGGGGTCCGACCGCGGAGAGGCAAGCGTTCCGCGAGCGGGTCCGGATGGAAGCAGCGGTGATGTTCGCCGAGGGGCGGGGCAGCACGGACATCGCGAAGGAGTTACGGGTCAGCGTCCGGTCGGTCCAGCGGTGGCGGCAGGCCTGGAAGGCGGCTGGCCGGGACGGGGTTCGGTCTCGCGGCCCAGCGTCCAAGCCGAAGCTGAGCGACGCACTGTTCGCCGTGCTCGAGGAGGAGCTGTCCAAGGGGCCGGTCGCGCATGGCTGGCCGGACCAGAGATGGACACTGGCCAGGATCAAGACGCTGATCGGCCGGCGGTTTCACAAGTCGATGACGTTGTCGGGATCTCGCAGATGCTGCGGCGCCATGGCTGGAGTCATCAGGTTCCGGCCCGTCGTGCGGTCGAGCGCGACGAAGCCGCGGTGGCCGGCTGGGTGAAGGAGGTGTGGCCGCACGTGGAAACACCGCGGCGGCGCTCGGGGCCTGGATCGTCTTCGAGGACGACGCGGGATTCTCGATGACGCCGCCTACCTCACGCACCTGGAGCCAACGCGGCACCACACCGGTCATCCGGGTCCGCGGCCGTTCCCAGCGTCGCTTCTCCATCGCCGCCCTGTGCTGCTACAAACCCGGCGAGCGCTCCCGCCTCGTCTACCGGCCCAGACAACATACAGATCACAAGAGCGGAGGCCGCAAGAGCTTCGCGTGGACCGAATACCGCGACCTCCTCATCGCCGCCCACCAGCAACTCGACGCACCCATCGTCCCCATCTGGGACAACTTGAACGTCCACAAAGACCGCCGAATGCGGGCCTTCATCGACGCGCAGGACTGGCTCACCGCCTACCACCTGCCGTCTTACGCACCCGACCTCAACCCCGTGGAAGGGATCGGGTCGGTCCTGCGCCGAACCACCCAGGCCAACACGGCCTTCACCGACCCGAGCCACCTCATACGCCGGCTCCGACACGGCCTCCGCCAGATCCAATACCGCAGCGACATCATCGACGGATGCCTCACCGGAACAGGGCTCACACCGACGACACCACGACTACAACGTCAGTAGTGCAGCAACATCCGGGGTTTCGGGTGCTCGGGGGGAGGCTGGAGTCAGCGGGGCCGGGGGACGGCGGGACCGCGGACGGGGGCTGTCGGCGACGCCGGGCAGGCGGGGCAGGGCGGTGAGTGGTTGGACCCGGGCCCCGATGCGATCGCGACGGCCAGGGGCTGCGGGGTGAGGTGGTGCGGGGGCGGGCATGCGAGCGGCGCCGCCTGCGGGCGCAGGACGGGGCCGGGATGCCGGGTGTGTGGCGCGGGGCTCAGCGGCGGCGGGCGGCGCGGGGAAGCCAGCGGCCCGGCGGGGTGCGGGGCCGCTGGCTGCTCGGGGGGCGCTCGTCGGTGACGGCGGACGCGGGCGGTGGTGGGTCAGCGCTCGCGGATCGTCGCGGTCTCGGCAGCGGTGAGGATGTGCGCGGGCAGCGTCGCCCGGCCTTCGGTCATCGCCCGGTACATACGGTGGATGCCGTCGATCAGCAGGATGGCCGGACGGCCGTGGTCGCCGAGATCACCAGCGTCCAGCCGCTGATGAAGCCGAGGAAGGGGTGCAGCGTCCGTCCCACCACGATTAGCTGGCGCCCGCGTTGACGTCGATGCGGCTGAGGTAGCTGAAGGCCAGCGCGATGCCCAGCATCGGTATCGCGCAGTGCAGCAGGGCCGCTGGGCTGGCCAGTCCCACCGCGCCGACCAGGACCGCGGTGGTCGCCGTCAGCGAGTAGGCCGGTGCGCTGCCAGCCACGGCCATCACCACGGTGTCGAACGTTCCGAGAACGCCTGCTTGCAGCCCTCTGCCGCTGCTGTTGCTCATGGATGCGCTGCTTTCCGTCGACACCGCAGGGCGGAGCGTTCCTGCCGGCGATGGGGGGGTGGGAGCCGGCACGGATCCGCCAGAGGGGATGGCCTCGGGCGGCGGGCCGGAAAACGCGGTTGGTGCACGGTGCAGCCGCTGCGTCGACGGGCGGTCACAGCGTGTGTGGGTGTGATGATAGCCCCGCTGATTGACTGTTCAAGATTGACCGGAGGGTAATTCTCCGCTCGCTGTCCGGAGTTCAACCAGTGCTGCGGCCGAGCAGTTTGATTGGGACGGCAATACCGGGAAACGCGGATGCCGACGCTCCTGAGCGCCACTGATGGACGGAGGCCACCCGTGAACACCGATCCGATGGCCGACGACGTCTATCAGCCGACCGAGAACGACGTACGCGAAGAGGACGCCGCACGGCTGGACGACCTGGAGGACGCGGTCGAGGAACCGAGCTATGACGAACTCCTCGACGAGGGGTACTCCCCGCCCGAGAAGCCGCTCGGCGTCACCAAGTACGGCACGACCGCGGCCGAGCAGCGGGCGGGCGAGAGCCTCGACCAGCGGTTGGTCCAGGAGGAGCCGGATGTACGGGAGCCGGAGGGTGACGGGGTGGGCGACCTGCCCGGCGGTGACGGCGAGCTCATCGACCCGGAGGCGGGTGAGGCGCGCGCCGGCCGCCTGATGGCCCCGGACGAGGGCGCACATCCCGACACGGAGAAGGACGAGGTCGCCTACGACGTGGGAATCGACGGTGGAGCGGCCAGTGCCGAGGAGGCCGCGGCCCACGTCACCGACGACGACTTCTCGCTGCCCGACGACGACCCCATCCCTCCGGACGATCCCCTGCTGTACCCGCACCCCCGGCATCGGCACCGGCAGGGCTGAGGAGTCAGTCCCGCAGACGGTCGATCTGCCGCAGCTTGTTCGTCGCCTCCAGGGCGGCGACCTTGTACGACTCCGCGAGAGTCGGGTAGTTGAACACGGCGTCGACGAGGTAGTCGACGGTGCCGCCGCAGCCCATCACCGTCTGTCCGATGTGGATGAGCTCGGTGGCCCCCGTGCCGAAGCAGTGCACGCCGAGCAGCGTACGGTCCTCCGGCGACACCAACAGATTGAGCATGCCGTGCGAGTCGCCGATGATCTGCCCGCGGGCCAGTTCCCGGTAGCGGGAGACGCCCACCTCGAACGGCACGCGGTCCTCGGTGAGCTGGTCCTCCGTGGACCCCACGAAGCTGATCTCCGGAATCGTGTAGATCCCGATCGGCTGCAACCGGTGCATCGGTCCCAGGGGTTCGCCGCACGCGTGGTATGCCGCCGCCCGCCCCTGCTCCATGGAGGTCGCCGCCAGCGCCGGGTAGCCGATGACGTCGCCGACCGCGTAGATGTGCGACACCTGGGTGCGGTAGTGCTCGTCGACCGTGATCCGCCCGCGTCCATCGGGGGGGCGGGGCTGTTTGTCCAAAAGCTTCTGGGCCCTGTCGGTGTCGAACACCCAGGTCCCGTAGTGGAACGTCTGAGGGTGGGAAGCGGGGGGCATGGGCGGGTTCCTTTGCTCGGCTGGAAGGCTTGGGGTTGGGCCGGGCCGCGCGCCGCGGCGAGGGTGACGGTGCACGGCGTAGTGCGGCCGTGACCGGTCGCTCACGGGACACGAGAGGAAGTCGTGGGGCGCGTTCCCGGCTGTCCTGACCGTCACGGATGGCGGGGTAAGCGGCACAACCCCCACTCCCCCGGCTCAGGCAGCGGCACGGCATGGCATGGCCTCCGCAGGACGGTGACCACCCGTCGCGGTGGATGCGGCCAGGTCACAGGGACGGCGGTGAGGGCGGGGCGCCGGAGCGCCTGACGGGCCGCCGCGTGCTTGCGGGGTGCCAGCCGCGCAGGGCTGTACGGCAGGAGCGGTCGGGGTGCGGCTCGAAAATGGCGTCAGCGATGAATGCGGCTCCGGGCAGCGCCTGTAGGGGCAGGGCGAGGTACAGCCACGGGGGATGGAGCAGCAAGGAACTGCAGCATGGAATTTCCGTCTCTTTGTGGAGAGGCGCCGGATCGTTGGTGTCCGGGTGCGTCGCGCCGTGGGTGACGACCCGGAAAGCCCCGCAAGTCCTGCTGAGGCGCTGCGGCGCACGGTTTGAGGTGACCGAGGTGCTGCGGTCCTGGGACGCCGCACGTGACCGGTGAGGCCTCGGAAACGCGCCCGTGGTGGGCGGAGCCAGTCTGCCGTGAGCAGCGAACCGGGCAGAAGGCCAGCCACCGGTGACCGCGCAGGCAGCAGAGAGGATCGACCTCTCGGCGAGCCGGTCCCACCACGCCGTCGGGCTCGCCCCGGCCCCGGCCACCGCGGGACGGGCCGTGCCGACGCGGAATCCGTCGGTGCCAAGGGCAGAGCGGTGATGTGCATGCGGTACGGCCCCGCCCCGTGGGCCGTCAGGCCAGGGGGCCGTACGTTGCGGAGTCCTTTAGCGGCCGTTCATACCTGGATAGGCGCCGGTCGCGACCCGATCGATCGTGTCCGCGCCCTGGGCAAGCTGCTCCAAGGCCGCCCCGCGCTACCTGGTGGTGCGTCAGTACAAGCAGGGCCCGCACCAGCGCGGTCGCGTGACGGGGATGGATGCGCACCTTGGTCAGGATCCGGAAGGTCTTCAGGCTCGCGAAGCCGCGCTCGACGGTGGTCCGCAGGCTGCTGATCAGCCGGTTCACGACCTTCTTCGGCGAGGCGAGCCGCTTGCCGCCGCTCGCCTTGAACTCGGTGACGACCGCTGACTGCGTTGCCGTCGTCCAGACCGACGAATCTCAGGTCGGCCACCGCACCCAACTCAAGTGACCGCAGCCGCGCGCACAGCTTGCCGTAGCGGGCGGCCGTGATTCGCTGCAGGCGCCGCGGCGGGCCGAGGAGATCCACAGCAGCCGCCCCTTCGCATCGGTCAGGGCGAGAAACAGCAGGCCATGCGGTTGCTTCCCCGAATAGTTCTTCGGGTGCGCCTGCCCGGTCCGCCGCCGGGTGCGGAACAGCGTGCCCTCAAGAAGCACCACGCATCCGCTGTTTCCTGGCCACCTTCGCCAACTGCTGTCGAAGAATCTGGGGCGTGCACCGGGCACATCCT
The DNA here is from genome assembly GCF_040704065.1 of Streptomyces sp. NPDC047869. Classification (NCBI taxonomy): domain Bacteria; kingdom Bacillati; phylum Actinomycetota; class Actinomycetes; order Kitasatosporales; family Streptomycetaceae; genus Streptomyces; species Streptomyces sp. NPDC047869. The sequence continues at coordinate 11,913 of NZ_JBEYRK010000033.1, read as the reverse complement.
CGCCCGATCAGGTGATGGCCCGAGCGGGGCGAGTGTCGGCGTTGGCGTGATCGGGGACTTGGGCCAGTCTCGTCCCGGAAGGGAGGCCCCGAAACATGGTCGTGCACGTTGTTGAATTCCCGCGTGGCGCCCGCGCCGGACTGCGGTTCCTGCCACTTGCCGTGCTGACCGCTGCCACTGCGCGCTCCAGCAGTTCGGCCCGATCCTGACCGGGGTCTCCCATCGACAAGCACAAGGAACTCGCCATGGACACCCACCTCCATGTCGGCGGGAACGACCCGGCGTCCCCGGCGCCCGGCAAGGCCGCAGCAACCGCGGTCGGGCGGTAGCGATGGCTGACGGACCCGGCGACCGCCCGCGCCGCCACACGGTCATCCGGGTGCTGCTCCAAGTGGTGACTGCGGCCGCACTGGCCGTGGACGCCTACGTGCACGCCGACCTCGCCGCCGCCTACGATCTGGTCGGGCGGCAGATCAGCCAGGGAACGCTGTTTCGCCTCGAAGCTGCCGTGGCGTCGCTGGCCGCGCTGTTGGTCCTGCTGCTCGGTCGCCGGCGGCCGGTGTGGGTGTTCACGTTCCTGGTGTCCGTCTCCGCGCTGGGCGCCGTGCTGCTCTATGGGTACGTGAACGTGGGCGCTCTCGGTCCGCTGCCGAACATGTACGAGTCGTACTGGGGGCCGAAGAGGACCGGCAGCGCGATCGCCGAGGCCGTCGGCGCTGTGACCTCGCTCGTGGGCTTTCTGATCACCGGCCCGCCGCGCCCTGCGTCCACTCGGGCCGGCGCCCCTCGGGGCGGCAAGGCCGACGGCGGGGGCGGCTGATCACATATACGCCTCGCCTCGCGCACCGAACCCCGGCAGCTCCTGGGGCTGCTGTGGCTGCTGCTGCCTCTGGCGGTGACCGCCGTCCTCATCTGGTACGGGTGCACACCCCGCGACTGCCAGCGCAGCCTCGTTGATGTGCACGGCCACGGCGTCTTCCTGCTCAAGGCCCAGCTGAGCAGCGCCGTGCTGGGCCTGGCGCTGATCCAGCTGCTCCTCGCGCTGTGGATGTACGGCCAGCTGCCCGGCCTGCGCACCGCACCCGGTGCCCACCGTGCACCGCCTGATCGGTCTGGTCGCCTTCCTGCTCTTCGTCCCGGTCGCCCAGGAATGCATCATCGCCTACGGCGTCAGCCTGACCGGATCCAGTGGCGCTGCACTCGCTCGCCGGCTGTTTTTCTCTACGGGGGCTTTGTCGCCAAGGTCGTCGTGGTGCGCCACCGCCGCTGGCCGGGCTGGGCCCGTTCCCGCTCGCCGGGGGCGCGCTCGTCACGATGTTCGCCCTGGCCTGGTGCTGGGCGGCGTTCTGGTACCTGGACGGGTACTGGGCGCCGGGTCTGTAGGCGGACGACGCCGGTTCGGTGCCGTCGTCGGCCACTATCGGCAATGGTCACCAACCGCCGCCTTGCGCGAAAGCCGTTCCGTTCATTCGGAGTGCTGGTTCCCCCGGTTCTTGAGGTGTCCGGCGCCGGCATATTTTGCGGCCGAGGCGGCACCGGCCGCCGGCACCGGGGTGAGGTTTGCCGACTGCGGGCCCGGCACGCAAGCACGCGCCTTATATCCACGCCGAGGTGTAAAAATGGCATATATAACACTGAAGGCAGGCGAGAGGAGTGAATCATGATCGCCAAGCTGCTCGCCAAGTTGTCGTTCACTCGCAACTACGGTGCGTACGGGGCCCACGACTGGGGTACGTCCGCCGACAAGGCGTGACCGCGCTGCCGGGAGCCCCGGGCGGGCGCCCGTCGGCTCCCGGCCGTGCTGCCGACGATATCGGCCCGGACAGGGTACGAGCGTCAGGGGCGATCTCATGGGCCGAGTGAATGAGCCGCCGCGGTTGCCCGAGGCCAACTTTGCGGCCTGGAGCCGTGACCGGCTGGCACTGGCGCGCCGTGGCGCTGACGAGTGCGGGGACGTCTGGAAGCTGGAGCCGGGTGTCTACGTAGCCGCCACGGCCGGGCCGTGTGAAGAAGTCCTACACCGTGCGCAGGACTTCCCCAAGCCGCCCTCGCCCCTCTTCCCGCCGTTGAAGCGGGCCGGCGGCGCCCCGACGTCCGAGGAGCGTGCGCACGCGCGCGCCGCACGTATGCGCGGGCTGCGTCCGCAGGCGGTTGCGGCCCGGATCGGTGAGATCGCGTCCGGGACCGTTCGGTTTGCCGACCAGTGGCCCACGGGCCGGGACGTGGACATTCTGCCCCTGGTCCGGTCGGTCCTGGCGGAGGTCGGCGTGCGTTACCTCTTCTCCGAAGACGCTCCCGCCCTGCTGCCCTTCGCGCGGCAGCTCTTCGTGGCCCGGGAGGTGCTCGTTCGCCCCACGCGCTGGGTATGGCCGGGCTGGGTCCCCACACCGGCTCGGCGGTTCCGCACCCGGCAACAGGTCGCCTTCACCAACGCCTTGCAGCCCATCGTCCGCAGGCGCCGTTCATCGGGCCAACTCGGTGACGACGTGCTCGGACAGATGCTCCGCCCCTCCTGCCGTTACGGCCTACTGTCGGAAGGGGTCATCCTCGACACTCTGCCCGGAATCACCGTCGCCACCTTCGAGACGCCTTCCCGGGCAGTCGGATGGATCCTGCTTCACCTGGCCCGCCACCCCCGGGCCGCGGACCGCATCGCGGACGAAGCTGCCCTCCTGCCCGCAGACGCGGCCGCGACGACCAGCACCCACCTCGAGCGCCTGCAATACACTCGCGCAGTGGTACGCGAAGTGCTCCGGCTGCACCCCCCGAGCTGGCTGCTGACCCGGCGCGCCCCGCGGCGGACCCAGCTCGCCGACTACACCATCGACGCCGGTTCGACCGTTCTCGTGTGCCCCTACACCGCCCACCGTGACGCACGGGAACACCCCGAGCCGGACCGGTTCCGCCCCGAACGCTGGCTCGACGATCCGTGCCCTCCGGCGAAACCCGGGGTCTTCCTCGCCTTCGGCACCGGGCCCCACAGCTGCGAGGGAGCTGCCCTGGCCATGGCCATGCTCACGGTCCTGACCGCGCACACCGCCCACCGCTACCACCTGAGCGAGCCACCCGGTCCGGAACCCGGCTACCGGGTCACCACCTTCGAAGGTCTCGCCACCCCCGGCCTGCACCTGCGTGCCACCGTGCGCGGCCGGGGTAGGCCTGCCTTCGGTGACAGACCGCCTCAATGTGGGGGCCTGTAGCTCCCACTCCCTGTGGAGGTCGGGGTGAAAGTTGTGGTTGATCTTTCCCGATGTGAGGGGTATGCGCAGTGCGCGTTCCTGGCTCCGGAGGCGTTCCGGGTGCACGGTGAGGAAGCGCTCATGTACGACCCGAATCCCGACGACGCCCAGCGCGACCTGGTGCTCCGCGCCGCGGCGGCCTGCCCGGTCCAGGCGGTCCTGGTCGACCAGATGGAGGCGCGGCGCGCACCAGCGAAGGCGTCGCCGTCATGACCGGTGTCGACCACCTGCGCGCGTTCAAGTGCGATGGCCGCATCGTGGTTGTCGGGGCTTCGCTGGCGGGGCTGCGGGCCGCGGAGGCTCTGCGAGACGAGGGTTTCACCGGATCGTTGACCATGATCGGGGACGAGTTGGGTGAGCCCTACGACCGGCCTCCCCTGTCCAAGCAAGTACTGACCGGGTGGGTACCGGCCGGGGGCACCACTTTGCCCCGCCGCCGTGGCATCGACGCGGAGTGGCTGCTGGGGGTGCCCGCCGGCCGGCTGGACCTCGCGACGAACCACGTGCGTCTCGCCGACGGACGCGAGGTTCTCTTCGACCGGGTGCTGATCTCTACCGGGGTACGGGCCCGGCCGTGGTTCGTCGAGTCCGAGGCGGCCCTGGACGGAGTGTTCGTCGTACGTACGCGAGAGCATGCCGAGAGCCTGCAGCGGGCCCTCACCGCCGGGCCCTCCCGGGTGTTGGTCATCGGTGCGGGATTCACCGGCTCCGAGATCGCCTCCGTCTGCCGCGAGCGGGACATCCCGGTGACCGTCGCCGAACTCGCGCCGGCTCCGCTGGTCGGGGCGCTCGGCGCCATGATCGGCGAGGTTGCGGCCGACATGCAGCGCGCCCATGGTGTCGACCTGCGGTGCGGTGTCAAGATCGCCCGGCTGGAGGGCGACGCGCAGGGACGGTTTTGCCGTGCTCACTTCGACGACGGCAGTACGGTCGACGCCGATGTGGCGGTGGTGGCACTCGGGAGCATCCGCAACACCGAGTGGCTACGGGAGTCGGGACTGGCGGCGGGCGTGTGGGGAATCACCTGCGACCCGGACTTCCGCGCCCTCGACATCAACGGCCGCGTCACCGGCGACGTCTTCGCCGCGGGAGACGTGGCACGTTGCCCGAACCCCATCTACGGAAACCGGCTCATCTCACTGGAGCACTGGGCCAACGCCGTGGAGCAGGCAGAGGTCGCGGCACACAACATGGTCAGTGCCCAGGCGGACCGCTGGTCCCACGTGTCCATCCCAGTGTTCTGGTCGATCCAGTTCGGCGTCAACATCAAGTCCGTTGGCGTGCCGACCTTCGCCGACGAGATGCTTGTCACCCAGGGATCGCTGGACGACCACCGTTTCGTCACCGCATACGGCTATCGGGGCCGCGTTACGGCTGCCGTGAGCTTCAACAATGGTAAGTGGCTGGACCACTACCGACGGTTGATCGAGACGGCCGCGCCTTTCCCGCCCCCCTGCCCCACGCCAGACCAGCCGGCCGACATGAAAGCGGTGCCCGCCGACTTCCCCGGCCCCGCCCTGCTCGCGCAGGGAGCCACGGCGGTCGTGACAGGCCACCACCCGGGTGAGTGCCGCGTCACGGCCGCGCACCAGTATCGGCAGGAGGAAGGCCACACGACCACGACCCACATGCCCGACACGCTGCAACGGATCTTCGACTACTCCGCCCGGGCCGACCCCTACCCGCTGTATGCCGAGTTGCGTAAGACGCCGGTGGCTCGGCAGGAGGACGGCAGCTACGTCATCAGCGCCTATCGCGAGATCACGAACATACTGAACGACCCGCATCTGAGTTCTGACCTGCGCAACCTGACGCGTCCGCCGATGCCCTCAGCCGAGGAAGGGGTCACGTCGTCGTTCATCCACATGGACTCGCCCCAGCACGATCGCCTGCGGCGTATAGCGATGCGTCACTTCGGTCCCCCGCACACCCCTGGGCTGGTGACCGGGCTTGAAGGCTTCCTGACCGCCACCGTCGGCAGCCTGATCGACCATTTGGCGGGCAAGGAGCACGTCGACGTCGTCGACGATTTCGCCTCCTCGTTCCCCGTAACCGTGACCTGTCACTTGCTCGGCGTGCCACGCGAGGACGAGCCACGGTTCCACCTCTGGGTGAACGACATCATGAACTCGATCGACTACAACCCCGAGACCGACGCGAAGGAGAAACTGGACAAGGGCGTACAGGCCCGCAAGGACTTGCGCCAGTGCCTCGGCGAGCTGGTGGAACAGAGCCACGGCCGGCCGGGAGACGGCCTGCTGTCACGGCTGGCCAACGACGACGGGCCCGACGATCGGATGGCCGACGCCGAAATCGTCGCCACCGCCAGACTGCTCCTCATTGCCGGCCATGAGACCGTCGTCAACCTCATCACCAACGGCACGCTGACGCTGCTGCGCCACCCGCAGGTGCTGCAGCGACTGCGCGACGAACCGGACCTCGTAGTGCCGCTGGTCGAGGAACTGCTGCGCTACGAGCCCCCCGTGCACATCATTCCCTGGCGGGCGGCGTACAGCGACATCACCGTCGCCGACACCGTCATCCCCCAGGGCTCGCAGATCATGCTCATGCTGGCCTCAGGCAGCCGCGATCCGAAGCGCTTCCACGATCCGGACCGCTTCGACCCGGATCGGCGTGACAACCAGCACCTGGGGTTCGGCAGCGGCATCCACCTGTGTTTCGGCGGCCCGCTGGCCCGGCTGGAAACCCAGATCGCGCTGACCGAGCTGGTACGCCGGCTCGACCGCCCCAGGCTGGTCGCCGACCCACCGCCGTACCGGCCCAGCCCCGTTCTTCGGGGTCCGATCCATCTGGACATCGAGCAGGGTGACGGCTGACGTGGCAGCCGAGGGCAGTTGCAAGGTCGCGCCGCGGACGGCCCGGCTGGCTCAATAGCGAACGTCGATCAAATTCGAATACCGTTCCACACACGCCCGGACGATCTGCTCACGGCCCGCTCATCGTGTGTCGCCGGTCGAACTCATCGGCGAGCACGCCCATCATGACGAGGTCGTGATGCCCGCCGGCGAAGAAAACGTGTTCCCGCAAGCGCCCCTCCTCGGTGAAGCCGAGCCGACGAAAAAGTGCCAACGACGCCTCGTTGTGGGCCAAAACCGCCGCCAGGCACTTGTGATAGCGCCGCTCGGCGAACATGAAGCGCAGCAACAGCACCACGGCTTCCGCCGCGTAGCCCTTGCGCCGGTGGCCGGCGCCGATCATGACATCACACTCGAACCAGCCCGACCAACGACCGGTGCGATGTGAGCCGACCGCGCCGACCAACTCCCCCGTGGCCGTCGTCTCGACCGCCAACCGGAAACGGTCGTCATCGCACTCGGCAACGGCCTGTTCCTGCGCCCAGGCACGATAGCTCTCGGCAGACCGCGGCAGCTCCAACCGGCCCACTCGCCGCCCGTCATCGTCCGCGAAGCGCGCGAACGCCGTCCAGTCATCGGGCTCAATAGCGCGCAGGCACACGCGCCTACCAGTCCAAGACGATGCCATGCCCTATTCGATCACGCTGCACTGCGCGCGAGGCCAACAGGCACGCCGAGGCGGCGCTGCCGAGCCTGTGCCAGATGCGTGCCAATTGGGGCGGTCAACACCGGACAAGAGTGGTCGTCACGGACAGCGCCCGAGGCTGGCAAACCAGGCGGCCTTGACCATAGTTGCTAGTCATAGGGGCCACCATGCGGAGACGTGGGATTACGAACCCGCAGCGCGGAGTCACCGCACATCGCGGACAACGCGCGCCGACCACCCCGAGGACTGGGCCGACGACCTCGCCACGCTGCCGGTAGACACCTGCGACGAGTTCAAGAAACCCGTACGGATCAAGGCTTCGTCATCGCCCATCAGTACCCGGATCACCTGCGCTCCGCTCGTCCCATGTCCCCGTTCGATGCGTCCCCCCGCGCGGGTCGTCGCTGGGCGGCCGGGACGCAATTACCGCCGATCGGCACTGCGGCCCCCGCCAACAGGCAGGGGTGGCCCCGGCCGGTCGGTGGGATGTTTTCGGCAAGTCAGCGGAGTGGGCGGGGCGGCCCGACGGTAAACCCATAAGACATGACCCAGACAGCACCGGCGGTCGCGCCGACAGAGGTGTCACCGTCACTTGAGGAGGACCATTCCTCCGCCCCCACCGACAGGACCTCGGCCGCGCGCCTGATCGGTATCGACGTGGCCCGCGGCCTCGCGGTCTTCGGCATGTACGCCTCCCACATCGGGCCCGATGTGACGGTCGGCGGCCCGGTGGGGTTCCTGATGGAGACGGCCCGTGGCCGCTGCTCGGCCCTCTTCGCGATGCTCGCCGGCTTCTCGCTGATCATCATCACCGGCCGCCCGTATCCCCTTACCGGGCGCGCGGGCCGTCAGGCGGTGGCCAAGGTCGTGATCCGCGCCGTCATCCTGCTGGTGCTCGGCTACGGGTTGACCGCCCTGGACACCGACGTCGCCGTGATCCTCAGCTTCTACGGAGTGCTCTTCCTGGCAGTGCTACCGCTGTACCGGTTGGGCGCGGGAACGCTCGCCCTCATCGCTGCCGCGAGCGCGCTGGTCCTGCCCCAGGTCCTGTACACGGTCAGAACGTCCATCGAGGACGGGAACTGGGCGGACGCCGTCACCGCCCACGACCCCTTGGCCCAAATCAGCGGCACGGACGGCATCATCGAACTTCTGTTCACAGGCGAGTACCCGGTGCTCACCTGGTTGCCGTTCCTGGTCGCGGGCATGGCAGTGGCCCGGCTCGACCTCACTCGGCCAGGCAACAGGACCCGGCTCGCGCTCTCCGGCGGGGCGCTCGCCCTGCTGGGCTACGGCGGCTCCTGGCTCGCCCTGCACGTGGTCCCCCACGCCCTGTCCACCGTCGCCTCCGCCACGGGCGCCGGCTCGGCATCGTCCGCCTGGTGGTCCGACACCGTCGGCGATCCCGAGGGTCACACCCCGCTCGCCTGGCTGCTGGTGGCCGCACCGCACAGCCAGACGACCTTCTCCGTCATCGGCAACACAGGAGTCGCCCTCGCTGTGGTCGCCGCATGCCTGACCGTCGCGGAACGGATGCCGCGCCTCACATGCCTGACCCGGCCCATCGCCGCGGTCGGCATGACAGCGCTGACCGTGTACGTCCTGCACATCGTCGCGCTGTGGTTCTTCAGAGCTGTCTGGCACGTGCCCGCGATCGAGGACGAGACCCTGTCCGCCCTGCCGGTACTGCTCGGCTTCATCGCGGCCGCCACGCTCCTGGCGACCGTATGGACCCGACTGTTTCGGCGCGGGCCCCTGGAGCACCTGCTCCACGTCGCGACCCAGGCGGCACGGAACATCACATAGCGGGGCTGCGGTGCCACGTGCGCACGCGTAGGCGCAAGCGGGCCTGGCTCGGTCTCGAGCCAGGCCCGCTACATGTGCCAGGGAACGTCTGGCAAGGTCGCGCATCAGCCGGGCAACTGTGCAGCGGGCCACGGGTATGCCCTCGCGGTGCAGCTGCCGCCAGACCTTCCGCACTCCGTAGACGCTGAAGTTGTCCGTGTGCACGCGGCTGATCTGGGTCTTCAGTTCAGCGTCGCGGACCGACCGTGGGCTGGGGGTGCGGTTCTTGACGGCGTAGTAGGTGCTCGTGGCGATCTTCAGTCCGTGGCTGGTCAGGACTTTGCAGATCGGCTCGACTCCGAACACCTGCCGGTGGGCGTCGATGAACGCTACGAGCGCTTCGACGGCCGGTCGAGCTCGGCCGCGAAGAAAGCCGAGGCCGCCTTGAGGATCTCATTCGCCCGGCGCAACTCGGCGTTCTCGGCTCGCAGCCGTTTGATCTCCGCGGCTTCCTCCGAGGTCACTCCGGGACGCTGGCCGGCATCGACCTCGGCCTTGCGGACCCATGTCCACACCGTCTCGGCGGAGCCGATGCCCAGCTTCGCGGCGACGGCCTTCATCGCGGGCCCATTCAGTTGGGTAGTTGGGGCATACCTCCGCGACCATGCGCACCGCACGCTCACGAAGCTCGGCAGGGTAAGGGGACGGACGGGCCATGGCTCGATCCTCTCAGGGAATCGAGCCTCCCCCAGACCCGGAGCGCTTCAGACTGCCGGGGAAGCGAGACTGTGCGGCCGATCTGGCGGATACTGAGCACCTGACTTGGCGAGGCTGATCTCGCCCGTTGGCGCCGCCGATGGCCCGCTGAGCCATGATTGGCTTGCCTGTCTAGGGTTCTCCGGCGGTAGCGGCCCCCGAGTCGATGGCACCGGTGAGCCGGCGTGCGTAATCGCCAAGCACTCTCCGCAGGTCAGCGTTGTGCGGGAGTGGGTCAGGGCGCTTCCTGCCCGTAGAGGCCATCACTTCAAGCCCGGGGCGGTACCGCTGTTTCGCCTGCCACGTGAACCCCCGCATCGGGCGGGACGACAGCACCGGTACGTGAGCCATATCCCGGATCGGCCAGCAGACCTTGCCGTCGCCCACCTGCCATGCCCACGGAGGCCCCGGGGAACGCCTCCCGGCCAACGGTGTCGGGTCCCTGTGTCGGGTCCGGTGCGCGGCTCATCGCTGCTCTCAGCCTCAACTCGTCAACAGGTGGTGGTGCGGATGCCCGGACCAATCCCGCATCGCGAGCAGGACCTGGCCAGGCCAGGCCCAGGGAACGTAAGGGAAGCAGCATCCAGCCTGTGACCAAAGGCACCGCGCGGTCGCCAAGGTATCCAACCCCCGAACGGAGTTGACATCCGATCGCGAAGCGCCTGTGGGACTCCGTGAAGGAGTCCGGGGTGCGCGTGCGGGACCCGGCCACGGGCGCAGCCCTCACCAAGCGTCAGGCCGATGACACCGCCGTCGGGGCGATCTTACCGATGCGGGCGAGATCGTCGCCGGTGCGGGTCGGGTCGGCCGCGGCGGCGTTCAGGTCGAGAATCCAGTTCTGGCCGACGAGGTCGTGGCCGTAGCTGTGGTGGCGTTCCTCGTCGGCGAGTTCGAAGCCGAAGCGCTGATAGATCCGGCGTGCTGCCGTCAGTACGTCGTTGGTCCACAGCGTCACCTGCTGGTAGCCCACCTCGCGGGCGAAGGCGAGGCACTCCTCGACCAGGCGCGTCCCGAGGCGAAGGCCTCTGCCCTCCTCGGTGACCAGCAGCACCCGCAGCTTGGCCACCTTCGGCTCCTCGCCCGCGATGAGGAAGATGCAACCTACGCGCCGACCGTCGACCTCGGCGATCCAGCCCGCCTCACGGGCCGGATCGTGTTCGGACCCGTAGTCGGCCACGATCTTGGCGACCAGGACCTCGAATTCGGTGTTCCAGCCGAACTGCCGGTCGTATGCCTCGCCGTGGGCCATCACCACCCATCCCAGGTCGCCGGGACGGTCGGCACGGCGTATGACGGCCTTCTTCTGATCTTGCTGCGACATGAGCTGCTCTCCTGGCCCCCGTGACCGTCCACATCACTGAAACGCTTGTTTCAGTTAGGCTAGCTGCATGCCCCAGGAAGCGCCAACCCCCTCCGCCCGGCGGACTGAGCTGCTGGAAGCGGCGTACCAGTACGCACTCGCCCACGGTCTGGCGGACCTGTCACTGCGCCCGCTGGCCGAGGCCATCGGCTCCAGCCCACGGGTCCTGCTCTTTCTTTTCAAAAGCAAGGACGGCCTGCTGAGGGCACTGCTGGCGCGCGCCCGCGCCGACGAGCTGGCGCTCCTGGACCAGGCCGGCCCTCCCAATGGCCCCACCGGGCTTGCGCCGGCCGTCGAACAGATCTGGACGTGGCTCGCGGCGAAGGAGCACCGGCCACTGCTGCGTCTGTGGGCCGAGGCGTATACGCGCTCCCTCACCCAGCCCGACGGGGCCTGGGCCGGATTCGCCCGTGCGACGGTGGAGGATTGGCTCGGCGTCCTGGCCGGCTTCCAGCCACCATCCGAACGGGACAGCGATGACAGTGCCACCCGCCGCACCCTGGCCCTGGCCGTACTGCGGGGCGCCTTGCTCGACCTTCTCGCCACGAACGACGACAAGCGGCTCACCGAGGCCGTCATGTATCAATTCGCCCTGCTACGCGAGGGCAACGAACGCGGCTGACGGTGCAAGAGCAAAGAAGACGGCCGCCGTGGGCGGTGTCATGTCCAGCGCGTCTGCAGCGCGCAGATCAGTCAGGAGGTCATGATGCAGGGCCGGCCAGACTCCGGCCTCGGTCCAGTCCCGCAGTCGGCGCCAGCTGGTGATGCCGGAACAGCCCACCACCTCGACAGGAACGTCACGCCAGGCCACGCCCTTGCGTAGCACGTAGACGATGCCTGCCAATGCCACCCGATCAGGCACGGGAAGGTGGCCGGGGTACCAGTGCCGACGTTCCTGTCGCGGTGGCAGCAACGGAGCTATGCGGTCCCACAGTTCATCCGGGACAAGATCGGCAGACACCCGCCAGACCCTGCCTGCGAAGATCGCCAACAACCAGCCGCCACGCCGATCTCATTTTGAAACGATCAGTAAGGGCTCGCAGAGAATCAACATGCTGATTTGATCTCCGTGGGGCTGCTGGCGAGGAACGCGGTGACGTCAGCGGGTGTCCGGAACCTGAGTGTCGAGGGCGGGATCATGTAGCCGTGCTCGGCGAGGAGGGGCTGCACTTGGCGAACGGCCCTGGTGAGGGTGCTGCCATTGACCCCGAAGAGCTGGGCGAGCAGGTCTCGGGTGCCGAGTTTGCGCAG